>NZ_JBBOQU010000001.1:2330000-2804565 GCF_038004465.1 Anoxybacillus sp. FSL W8-0104
CCTCTTGTAACAACCGTCTTCGGACCAAAACAACTGAGAGAAAAAGAACTTTCTGTCAAACTGATTGTATTAGATGCAACAAAAATTTCAGAAGTAATCGACGCTATTAAACAAAAAAATATTCGCATCAAAACTGTCCGCATTAAAGATTTAGACAACGGAAACCACTTTGTTGAGCTAAAGGTATCCGTTGATCAAAAGCAGGCAACGACAGATGTATACGAATTTATCCATCAAATTCCTTCTATTCGGAGCGTCGATATTGAGAATATTTAACTCGAAAATGATTATCATTTATATTAGTATAATTCACACACGCAACAATCTTGATTATTTACTAGTCCCATGATTGTTAGTCTTGTTTTGTCTCCCAATAGTTTTAAAAATCGAAACGGTGTTATAAAATAATGACTTGTCTTTTTAGAAAAACGAAGGGGCTGCCCAAAAAACCACAGGGTCAGACCCCGCAACACAATATATAGGACATCACGTTGGATAAATGAACGATATATTGTGAAGCTCGCGTGAGGTCAGACCCTTATGAGACAGCCTCTCTTTAATATTAACTGTTATTTTGTTTCCGCTTCTTCTTGTACGGTAAGTAAAGGAGTTTTTACACGCTTCGTGATTTCAACCAATTGGACATGGCGACCTTCCATTTTTAATACCTTAAATTCATAATCACCGTAGGAGAGAATCTCACCTTGTTGAATATCAAATTTCTCCGTTAAAATCCAACCGCCAATCGTATCGACATCGGTATCATCGATATCCGTTCCAAGTAAATCGTTTACCTCTTCAATCAACACTTTTCCATCAACAATGGTAGTATGCTCGTTCACTTTGCGAATCATCGGAACTTCATCAATATCAAACTCATCTTGAATTTCACCGACGATTTCCTCCAATATATCTTCAACCGTCACAAGTCCAGCTGTTCCGCCATATTCGTCAACTAAAATCGCCATATGGACTCGTTCTCGCTGCATTTTTACGAACAAGTCATGAATAGGGATCGATTCAATTACTTGTATGATTGGACGAATATAATCATCTAACTTCTTTTCAATCGCTTGTGGATTTCGAATACAATCCGTTAATATTTCCTTTATGTTCACCATCCCAACAATATGGTCTTTATCGCCGTCTATAACAGGATAGCGTGTATATTTTTCTTTCCTCATAATTTCCAAAATGTCCGCGATTGAATCGTTTTTATCTAATGCGACAATTTCTGTGCGCGGCACCATAATTTCTTTGGCAATCCGATTGTCAAACTCAAAAATATTGTTTACGTATTTATACTCCGACGGATTAATTTCTCCGCTCTTATAACTTTCAGATAAAATAAGCCGCAACTCTTCCTCAGAATGGGCGACTTCGTGTTCGGATGCCGGTCTTAGTCCAAATAATCCGATGATGACACGTGCTGATCCGTTCAATACCCAAATAAACGGATACATGATTTTGTAGAAAAAGATTAAAGGTCTTGAACATAACAACGTAATGGTTTCCGCTTTTTGAATCGCCAATGTTTTAGGCGCTAATTCACCGACAACTACGTGCAAATAGGTAATCGCCACAAACGCAATCGCAAAAGAAAGAAGAGATGCTACAGACTCATTCAAATTCATTTGCTCAAATACAGGACGAAGCAAATGTTCCACCGTTGGTTCCCCAAGCCAACCAAGCCCTAGTGCAGTGATGGTGATACCAAGCTGGCAAGCTGATAAATATTCATCTAAATTGCTGATGACTCTTTTTGCAGCCATGGCGCTTCGATTTCCTTCGGCCACGAGCTGATCAATCCGTGTACGGCGCACTTTGACAATGGCAAATTCTGATGCAACAAAAAACGCCGTCAAGGCAATTAAAATGCCAACCATCAGTAAATTAACTATCTCCAATTAAGCTCTCTAACTGCATGCAAACAGCTAGAGAATCCACCTCCTGCTAATTGTATAATATGTTTTTCTTGTTCTTCACTATTTCCTTGAAAGAAAATCATATATAAAAGGATTTCCACCAAGCAATATCCCTAATGAATGTAGCAATGCGTAACCTTGCTGGGTCAATGGTTTTGTCATCATCTTGATCTGTTGTTCATTTAATTGTTTGAGCAACGGCTTTAATTCCAGCACTTCTTCTTGAATATGCTGCATTTGTTCTTGAAGATGCTCAATTTTATCGATAATTTCATTCATCGGAGCAGGCTGTTTTTTCATAAGCTGCAGGCGCTCTCTTATTTCCTCGAGAGTTAAATGCTGTTTCTTTAATGCATGGATTAACTGTAAATGCTCAATACTCTCTTCAGGATAATAGCGATAATTGGTCTCAGAACGAACGGGCTCAAGCAATCCTAACTGCGTATAATAATCAATGGTTCGTTTGGAAACACCAGCTAATTCTGCAAGTTCACCAATTTTAAGCAACTTCCCAACGAACTCACTCCCCATCTATTATTATTCGGTATGTTTAATGAAATTATATAGCAAAAAAAAATATACAGTCAAACGTTATAGTGTTAATTTTTTTATTACAAATCTGTTCCTAGGTACCGTCAAGAATTTTGTGTAATGTAAAATAGATAGGGTATCTCTGAAATAGATTTAGAATAGAGGGGAGACTGGTTTCCTCCACACAATAGACTGAATATTCAGTCTCTTGTGTAGGAAGGGAGAATCCCCTTATCTCATTTATTTACATTAAGTTAATTGTAACATTCTTCAAACATTCGTTGAAGGGCTTCATGCGCTTCGGAAAATCCTCGTAACTTTCGTCCTGCCCATTTCTCATTAAAATCTTGGATGGTCAAATACACGACTTTTTCAGCTGCTTCTAAACTACTCAAACTGTTCATCGGCTTGAGACGTTTCCGAATCTCCTTGATCGTTCGTTCGATGGCATTGGTCGTGTAAATCACACTTCGAATACTGCAATGCACACCCATCCGTCATATTCACGTAATAAATGCTATTTTCTACACTTTTACTTGAATAAAACACGAAGCTGTTTTTCAAGGATTTTGGGTAGTGTAACTGACAAGCTTGGAAGAGCGTCGTGCTGGCAGTGCGAAGGGATCCCGATATGCTCCATAGAAAAAACCCCTGCCATGCAAGGGTTTTTTCTTTTACTCTTCCGTCAATTCTTCCACTGGAACGGTATGGCGTTCATGTTCCCTCCCACGCATATGTACGGTGGCTGTTCGGTTTGCTTCATCGTACCCATCAATCCAAACAGACTGACCGTGATAACATACACGAATATCATCTGGGGAAGAAACGATTTGCTTGATGCGATTTATATCCAATTTCATTCCCTCCTTTCGTTTATATCGTTTGTTTTTGTAGAAAAAATATGTAAGAAACGAGATTTTCTCGTCTACAATGATAAAAAAGGAGGGAAAATACATGAGATGGTACGAGTTTCTCGCTTCATATTGGCGGCTTTCTCCGCTCGCACGCATCATACTAACAATTACAACGATCATTTGTTTATTTGGGATTGTCATTCATATCGTGGAGCCACAAACATTTTCAACAACATTCGACGGAATATGGTGGGCGCTCATCACAACTACAACTATCGGTTATGGAGACCTCGTTCCAAAAACTGTCGTTGGTAAAGTTGTCGCCATCGCTCTCATTTCGCTCGGCACCGCGTTCGTCTCAGCTTATTTTGTTACACTATCTGCGAAGGCCATTTCAAAAGAAAACGCTTTATCAGCTGGGGAGCTTCCTTATACAAAAGGTCAACATGTTATTTTAGTTGGTTGGAATGAACGGATTCGCCAACTGCTCACACTTCTACCTCCCCATGTGCCGTGCCTTGTCATCGACGAAACATTGCAACGTTGGGATATGCCGAAGCACATTCATTTTATTAAAGGAAATCCGACCCACGATGATGTATGGAAAAAAGCGAACGTTTTCGACGCTCATGCCGTCATCATTACTGCGAACCAACATAAAAATGAAACAGAAGCGGACTTAGCATCTATTGTCACTCTTTTGACAATTAAAGCACTCCACCCCGATGTATATACTGTTGTGGAAGTATTAACAACACCGCAAGTCGATAATGCAAAACGAGCGGGAGCCGATGCAGTTATTGAAACGAATAAATGGATCAGTTTTTTAATGACAAATTGTCTTTCAGCCCCAAATATATTAAACGACATGGAACAATTGAAAAAACATCCGATCAAGCGTTTAACTGTTCACGATGAATGGATCGGCATGTCGTTTCATACATTGCTTACCGAGTTAAACAAGGAAGGACTATTGCTCATCGGCATTGCAAACGAGCAACAAGTAACGATCAATCCACAAGGCCATACAGCCATTCAAAAAACAGATGAGCTCATTGTATTAGTGTAATAACAGATCTTCTACATCTTTGACAAGCATCTTTGCCATCGATACATATTTGTCTGGTACAGTTGCATCGGAGTCTTCTGGTTCGGAAAACTGATTAAACGAAGCGCTTACGTTTCCAACATGCACGTTGTCGTCTAATCCGCGCTGATATTTATGACATAGGACGTATGGGCGTTTCAATTCAACCGTTGCCCCATACGAATCAAGCTGCCCATCTACAGCAACAAATGGAAGACGCAAAAATTGATAGCCGACATCATCTGCCATTTTATAATCAAACGAACCGTGATCATAATCCCAATTTCCACCGATTACGTAACCAAGCGGTTTTAATTGTTGTTCTAACACGTTTAACAAAAACGTTTTTCCTTCTAGTCTAGATGGAATTTCAATCATATTGATCACGCCTCCTCTGTTCATTATTATGTCCAAAAAAAAGAGCTTTCCCTGCGCGCAGGGAAAGCTCTTTTAAATTTAATTATTTCAATCGCTTCTCAAGTTCTGCCTTTTTCTCTTCGTATCCTGGTTTACCAAGCAAGGCAAACATATTTACTTTGTATGCTTCTACCCCCGGTTGGTCAAACGGATTCACACCAAGTAAATATCCGCTCATGGCGCACGCTTTTTCAAAGAAGTAAACGAGATAACCGAATGTATATTCATCTAATCGCGGTAGTGTGACAACTAAGTTTGGCACGCCCCCGTCGGTATGCGCCAACAATGTACCTTCAAACGCTTTTGTGTTGACAAAGTCGACTGTTTTTCCTGCTAAATAGTTTAAACCGTCTAAATCGTTATCTTCCGCCTCAATCGTCAACTCATGACGCGGCGTTTCCACTTTTAACACTGTTTCAAACAAATCGCGACGACCTTCTTGCACATATTGTCCTAAAGAGTGAAGATCAGTTGAAAAGTTTGCTGAAGCTGGGAAAATCCCTTTCTGATCTTTTCCTTCACTTTCGCCAAATAACTGTTTCCACCATTCTGCAAAATATTGCAATGCTGGCTCGTAGTTAATGAGCATTTCAATTGTTTTCCCTTTATTGTAAAGCACATTTCGCACCGCAGCGTATTGGTAAGCGATATTTTCTTCTAACTCTGATTTACTGAAATCTTCACGCGCTTGTGCAGCGCCTTTCATCATCGCTTCAATATTCGCTCCGCTTACTGCAATCGGTAATAAACCGACAGCTGTTAAAACAGAGTAGCGTCCTCCAACATCATCTGGAATAACAAACGTTTCATATCCTTCTTCCGTTGCTAACGTTTTTAACGCTCCGCGCGCACGGTCTGTTGTTGCGTAAATGCGTTTACGAGCTTCTTCTTTTCCGTATTTTTCTTCAAGAAGCTTACGGAAAATACGGAAGGCAATCGCAGGTTCTGTCGTCGTTCCTGATTTTGAAATGACATTGATCGAAAAATCTTTTCCTTCGAGTAAATCCATCACATCACGCATGTATGTAGAACTAATGTTGTTACCGACGAAAATAATTTGTGGTGTCTTCCGCTTTTCTGTCGGAAGCACATTGTAAAACGAGTGTTGCAACATTTCAATCGCTGCACGAGCCCCGAGATAAGAACCACCAATACCGATCACTAATAACACATCAGAGTCTTGTTGAATTTTTTTCGCTGCTTGTTGAATGCGAGCAAACTCTTCTTTGTCATATGCGACAGGAAGATCAATCCATCCTAAAAAGTCGTTTCCTTGCCCTGTTTTTTCATGAAGTGCATGATGTGCTACTTTTACAGCATCGCGCAAATACGTTAGTTCATGTTCACCAAAAAACGACAACGCTTTTGAGTAGTCAAACTGAATATGCGTCATGTACGTTTCCTCCTCAATGATTGTATCCTCTTTCACTTTAGCGAAACAAACAAAGAGAATCAAGTTAGCAAAAACCATGTAAACGGATTCATTATGACATTTTTCGCACTTTATAACGAAGCTTTTAAAATCGCCATAACATCATCGTGTTGTAGCTTTTTAAAATTACCAAACGAGCCGAACGCCATCGCTTTTTCCACTATGAGTGGCAATGATTCTTCGCCAATGTCATAATCAGCTAATCGACTTGGAGCGCCTAAGCTATTCCAAAATGCCCGAAGCTTTTCAATTCCTTCTAACGCGATTTCACGATCTCCTTTCCCTTCTGGATAAACATGAAACACACGAACGGCTAGTTGCTTAAACCGCTCTATATGTTCATCAAGCACATGTTTCATCCAGTTCGGGAATAAAATAGCTAACCCCCCTGCGTGCGGAATATCATGCACCGCTGATACAGCATGCTCAATATTATGTGTTGCCCAATCACCACGCAGCCCCATGCGTAAAATTCCGTTTAAAGCCATCGTTCCACAATATAAAATCGTTTCACGATAGTCGATATTTTGCAGGTCGTCTACAAGTTTTGGCGCCGTTTCGATCACCGTTTTCAAAATCGACTCACACATCCGATCTTGCAGTGGCGTATTTGGGGCATGATGAAAATATTGTTCTAACACGTGCGACATGATGTCAACAATACCATACACTGTATGATCTTTCGGAACAGTTGTTGTATAAACAGGATCCAAAATCGAAAATTTAGGAAAAACAACCGGGCTACTCCAACCGTATTTTTCCTTCGTTTCCCAATTTGTAATAACAGAATTTGCATTCATTTCTGATCCTGTGGCTGCTAGTGTTAATACAGTTCCAAGTGGAAGCGCCCGCTGAACGGTTGTTTTTCGTGAAATGAAATCCCATGCATCTCCATCGTATAGAATGCCTGCAGCAATTGCCTTTGCACAATCAATAACACTTCCGCCACCAACAGCTAAAATAAAATCAACTTTTTCTGCACGACATATGTCAATCCCTTTTTGAACAGTAGATAACCGTGGATTCGGCTCGACACCTGATAACTCCGTCCACCATTTATTCAATGAGCGAAAAACAGAAACGACATCATCATACACACCGTTTTTCTTAATGCTGCCCCCACCATACACCATTAAAATACGTTCATACGGAGCAAGCTCTTTCTTTAGTTGTTCAATTTGTCCTCTTCCAAAAATTAATTTTGTTGGGTTGTGAAAAATAAACTGTTCCATTAAATTTCCTCCTTTTTCTCCATTATTTCTAAAATAAACAAATAAGTAAAGAAACTTGCATTTTTTTCTTTTTCGTTGTGCATATTTCAAAAATAATTATCCATTCTATAAATGAATACACTACTTTACCAAGGAGGATGAACATGAGTACGTTACAACGAATCGCACTATTGCTTACTGTTATTGGAGCGCTTAACTGGGGGCTCATTGGCTTTTTTCGTTTCGATCTTGTGGCAGCCATTTTCGGCGGACAAGCATCGGCATTTGCTCGCATTGTTTATGCTCTTGTTGGAATTGCAGGGCTCATTAATCTCGTACTTCTGTTTAAACCAACGGAAGAGCTCGGACGTACAGAACCAAAAATGTCAAGGACATAAACGAACAACTCACCGATCATTCGGTGAGTTGTATTGTTTTTTCGCTTCTGCAATCCACTTTTCTAGTTGCATTTTCAATGGTTGAAATCCTAAAGGGGTTTCGATATTCATTGTTTCATGATCAACATCTCGTAAAGATAAGCTAATTCGCTTCGTTTTTTCATCAATCGCAATAATTTTTACCCGAACGGACTGCCCGACATCCACATAATCGTAAATATTTCTTACATATCCATCTGTGATTTCTGAAATATGGATGAGTCCTTGTGTTCGTTCATCAAGCGATACAAATATGCCGTACGGCTGTATTCCCGTCACAATACCCGTAACGATCGCACCTTCCTTCCACTCCAAATGAAACACTCCTCGTTTTTTGAAAAATTGTAACATAATTCGCTTAAAAAGTGTTAATTTTGTGCACGAGTATAAATGAGAACATGGTATGATAAAGTTGTAAACGAATTTTGGAGAGGTGGGAGAATAAATGAGCACAATTGGTGAAAATATTCGCATGTACCGAGAGCAGCGAAATATGTCACAACAAGAATTGGCGATGAAAGTTCGTGTAGGGGTAGCAACGATCCAAAAATACGAATCAGGTGAACAAGTGCCTGATACACCAACAATTTTAAAACTTTGTACCGCTCTTGATGTTCCAGCATCAGAATTGTTAGAACGAGCAGATGTATCCAATTCATCCAGCCTCGATCCAGAAATCGAATACTTAATTAAAGAAATTGGACTTAAACGGGCAAAACTTATTTTACGAAAAGCAAAAGAATTTAGCGAAGAAGATTTTCTACGCGTCATGCAAATGTTATATGAACTCAAATACAACAAAGAAAGCTGACGGCCGTCAGCTTTTTTATAGTCGTTCAAGAAACCGCTTCATGCGTCGAATCGCCTCTTGTAATTGTTCAAGCGATGAAGCATACGAACAACGAATATATCCTTCTCCACTTGCTCCAAACACATGCCCAGGAACAACGGCAACTTTTTCTTCTAACAATAGACGTTCCGCAAACTGCTCTGAAGTCATGCCTGTTGATTGAATGGAAGGGAATGCATAAAATGCTCCTCCCGGCATATGGCAAGTAAGACCGATTTCATTTAATGATTGCACAAAAAAGTTGCGCCGTTGCCGGTAACTTTTTCTCATTTGTTCGACGTCATCCGCCCCGTTTTGCAACGCTTCAATAGCTGCATATTGTGCCATCGTTGGTGCACACATCATCGTATATTGATGAATTTTTAACATCGCCGCCGCCAAATCTTTCGGTGCTGCAACAAAGCCTAATCGCCATCCCGTCATCGCAAATCCTTTTGAAAATCCGTTAATTAAAACCGTTCGCTCTCGCATATGGGCAATGGCCGGAAAACTTATATATTGTTCCTCGTAACATAACTCCGCGTAAATTTCATCTGAGATAACAAGCAAATCATGCTTTGCTACGATGCGTGCGATTTGTTCCAGTTCTCCTCTATTTAATACCGTTCCTGTCGGGTTGTTCGGTGAACAAATAATTAATGCTTTCGTTTTCGGTGTCACAACTTGTTCAATTTGTTCGGGCTGTAACTTAAAGTGATGTTTTCCGCTCGTTTGAATTGGAATCGGCACGCCGCCAGCTAGCGAAACGAGCGGTGCATATGAGACGAAACTTGGTTCTACAACAATGACTTCATCACCCGGATTCAAAATCGCTCTAAGAGAAACATCAAGCGCTTGACTTGCTCCAACCGTGACAATAATTTCATTTGCTGGGTCGTATAGCACTTCGAAACGGCGCGCTAAATAATCGCTAATTGCTTTTCGTAACTCCCACAAACCAGCATTTGCTGTATATGACGTATATCCTTGTTCTAACGATAGAATGCAAGCTTCACGCACACTCCAAGGGGTAATAAAATCCGGCTCACCAACCCCTAATGAAATGACCCCTTCCATGCTCGCTGCTAAATCAAAAAATCTCCGAATACCAGATGGTTGTAAACGCGATACAGTATCAGATACGTACGTTTTCGTCTTTTGCATCACGGTGCCACCACGATTCTTCGATCTTGATCACCTTGTTCAAATACAGTGCCGTCATGTTTATATTTCTTCAAAATAAAGTGAGTTGTCGTTGAAATAACAGAGTCAAGCGTTGACAATTTTTCAGAAACAAAATGGGCAATCTCAGACATGGAACGTCCTTCAATAACAACAGATAAATCATATGCTCCCGACATTAAATAAACAGATTTGACCTCCGGGAAACGATAAATACGTTCTGCTACCTCGTCGAATCCAACGCCTCGCTTTGGTGTCACTTTTACATCAATCATCGCTGTCACACCTTCATGCCCATCAACTTTCCGCCAGTCCACAATGGTTGCATATTGTACAATGACTTTTGCTTCCTCTAACTTTTTTATCATATGCTCCACTTCCGAAACAGGAAGAGAAAGCATTTTCGCCATTGTCTCAATCGGCAATCGCGCGTTTTTTTCTAACAGTTCAACGATTTCGATTTCTTTTTCAGTTAACTTCATCATGAATCCCCCCTGTTATAAATTTTCACATAATTTAGAAAAAAATGCACGTATTTTTTCAAAAAAAGAAGCAAGACGACATCGCTTGCTGATCGCTTGCTGCTACTTCTTTTTTATGACACCACATGCGATTCGCTTGCCTGCATTTCCCGCTGGCTGAGACATGCCATCATCTTTTTCTTCATGGATTACAATCGACGTTCCGTTTTTTGTAAACAAACCGTTTTTCTCTTCTGATAAATTGACATTCGGAGCCATCAATTGTACTTTAACTGTTCCGTCTTCTTTCACGATTAAATTCGGTAAATCACCCGCATGCGCCCCCTCCGGATGAAGAAGCCCGTGCTCCTTTCCTTCTGGATTAAAATGTTCCCCTGCTGATTTAAATTCAGGCGGTTCGCATGTTCCTTTGTCGTGAATATGCATCGCATGCTCCCCTGGTGGCAGCCCTTTGAGGTTAATGTCCAGTTTTACTCCTTTAGGTTGTTGAGACATTTTAATCGTTCCAAGCGAGTCTCCATCTTCATTAATTACATTGACATCGACGCTTTTCACTTTCTCTTCCACGCATCCGCTTACAAGCAATAAAAAGAAACAAACAATTACTCGACGCACAACAAGCCCTCCAACTACATATTTACGGCTTATTATGCCCTATTTTCATTTATTTAATCTTTCGCTTGTTGTTTTTTCAGCTGCTCTTCAAATTGCTTTGCTTTTTCTTCTTGACGCTTTGAAATTTTTATAATCAACCGCATCGTCAACACCGCAGCGATGAAAAATGCCATAAACGAAATGGCAGCAGGAATGTATTCGGTTTTATCTTCTGGAAAGTACAAAAACAGTCCAAATATGATGTTAGTCATACAATCAACCTTTCCGTATATCGTCTCATCAATCGATTATACCATAAAGGCAATTGTTTCACTTTGTAAAAAGGAATATAATTGGATTCGTAAACAATTCAGCCACTGAAAAACTGCAAAAAGAAAGGAATGACAGACGTGCATGAGACAATAACTCATGAAGTAAGCAACTTTCAATATTATGCGGCTATTGCTATCTTTTTGATTACATACGCCATAATCATTTCAGAAAAAGTTAATCGTGCTGTGATCGCTTTATTAGGTGCTGCTTTTATGATCATTTTTGGCATTGTTGACTTGAACGCAGCGTATACCCATCATATCGAATGGGGGACAATTACGCTTTTAATCGGCATGATGATTCTTGTTAATATTACGAGTAAGTCAGGTTTTTTTCAATATGTAGCAGTCAAAGCCGCAAAAATGGCGAAAGGGAGTCCGATTAACATTTTAGTCATTTTATCATTACTGACAGCTACCCTTTCCGCCTTTCTCGACAATGTCACAACGGTATTACTCGTTGTCCCGGTGACATTTTCCATTACACGCATGTTAGAGGTAGATCCTATTCCATTTTTAATTTCTGAAGTACTATTTTCTAACATTGGCGGAACAGCGACGTTAATCGGAGATCCACCGAACATTATGATTGGCTCTGCCAATAAACATTTAACGTTTAACGACTTTTTATTTAATTTAGGCCCTGTCGTTTTAATTATTATGCTCGTCATTATCGCGATTTTGTACGTCTTTTATCGCAAACGTCTTCAAGCGAACGCTGCGCTCATCGAACGGCTTATGAAAGTCGATAAAAAACAATACATTAAAGATGCGGTACTATTGAAAAAGTCTGTTTCTGTTCTCGCATTAACGATTTTAGGATTTACGTTGCATTCTGTCATTCACGTCGATGCGGCGGTCATCGCGATGACAGGCGCAGTTATTTTAATGTTAATCGGTGTAAAAGAGCACGATTTGGAAGAAGTATTTGCTTCTGTCGAATGGACAACCATTTTCTTTTTCGCCGGATTATTTACGCTCGTCGGCGGTCTCGTTGATATCGGACTAATCAAAAGTTTGGCAGAAAAAGCATTAGAAATTACCGGTGGCGATATTCACGCCGCGTCTTACTTAATTCTTTGGGTATCTGGAATCACATCAGCAACCATTGACAACATCCCTTTTGTTGCGACGATGATCCCGCTCATTCAAGATATGGCTGTTGGAATGGGACTATCTCCTGATTCAGCACAAATTGATGTATTATGGTGGTCATTATCCCTTGGCGCTTGCTTAGGTGGAAACGGAACGTTAATCGGAGCATCAGCAAACGTGATCGTGGCAGGAATTGCCTCACGTGAAGGACACGGGTTTAGCTACTTTGATTTTCTGAAAATTGGAGCGCCACTTACGCTTATTTCCTTACTTATTTCACACGCATATATTTTCATTCGTTACTTATAAAAACGCTCAAAGGCGAACTTTGAGCGTTTTTTTCTTTCCATCATATACTGCTTGCAAGGAGGGAGAACGATGTATCCAAACGTCGATATTACACAATTTACACAATCGGCAAAAGCGATCCAAAAACTTTTTAAAGACGCAACAGCTATTTCCTCAAAAATTGCGAACGATCCTGTTTTTGCGAAACAATTGATGGAGAAAGCTCAACAATCGAAACAAGAAGAAGTACAAAAACAACTCCAATCGATTGGTATTGGGTCTGAAATAAACATTTCTTTTAATCCAAATACGATTCATATAACGCTTTCTCCAAAAAAAGGCGAGTCGCCTTGTTGCCAACTCACCTTTCTTCTTTACTGGCGATAATTCGGTGCCGCCATTTGTTTCTCACCAATATGGGCTGCGTCGCGCAAATCATATCCATCATCTGTTTCACTCACATGAATGATATCTTCTTTCACCCCTAATCGATTTGCGCGAAGCAATTGTTCTTCTTCCTTCATTGTCATCCCTCCATACCGTTATATTGTACAAGTACATGTCACTTATGTATTGACGTTTTTTGTTTTATCAGCTACGATTTTGTTAACTATCAAAATAAGGAGGTTAACAAATGAAAGCGAAAGATTTAACATTTATCGCCATGTTTGCCGCGCTTATGGCGATTGGAGCAAACATTACATCGTGGGCACCTTTTCTTGTCATCGGAGGGGTTCCTATTACGCTACAAACGTTTTTTTGCGTATTAGCCGGCGCCATTCTCGGAGCAAAACGCGGCGCGATGGCAATGACAGTGTATATGCTCATTGGACTGTTCGGTGCGCCTGTTTTCGCCCGTTTTAACGGAGGGTTCTCGATAGTCGTTGCTCCAACATTTGGCTTTATTCTTTCTTTTATTCTTGCTGCTTACGTTACTGGCTTATTGGTTGAAAAAAGTGCAAACCGTTCGATAGCGCGTTTTATCACCGCAACAATCGTCGGTATGATCATTAACTATGTTGTAGGAACGAATTGGATGTACATGGCATATAAGTTATGGGCTGAAGCACCAGAAGGCTTTTCATACACAATGGCTTGGAGCTGGATGCTCGTTCCACTTCCAAAAGATATCATTTTATCAGTTGTTGCTGGTGTCATCGCACCACGCATTTACAAAGCGCTAAACGAACACCAAACATATAACGAAAACGTTGCATAACAAAGAAAAAGGAAGTTCGGTTATAGCCCGACTTCCTTTTTCTTTATATATTGTTGTCGAAACACTTGCATCGATTCGTTTTCGTTCAGTGCGATCATCTCTTGCTCCGATAATGTCCCATCTCCGCGTTTGACGACATATACATTCACTTTTTTCTTCCCCCAATGTTTATACACATCATCTACTGTTTCATAGTATAAATCAATTTTATGACCTTTAATCGCTGATCCTGTATCTGCAACAACACCATATCCGTATCCTGGGATAAATAAAATCGTTCCAATCGGAAAAACTTTCAAATCTGCTGCGATCGTTGAGTACAAATCACGTTTTACACGTACACCCGAATATGTAATGCCATAACTCGGGTGATCGGGCGTTTTTCCTGTTGACTCCACTCCCGCTGTATATCCTGTCGCTACAACTGTGACAGAAGGATATCGTGACCAGTCAAACGCTTCTTCTAGCGTCAACGATTCGTTTGTCGTCTGCTGTGACGAGAGTTGAGTCACTTGTTTTTCGTGTTTACGAAAACGATCAGCTACGTACTCATACGTATCTGATGAAAATAATGATTTAAACGAGAAAAAAGAAAAACGTGAAGGTGAAAACCAATCAGACAGCATTTTCGCTTCAACGCCCGATATCGATTGAAATGTCGTCATGAACGCACATAGAAACAATACAACCATGGTCGTTCTTCTTAACCATTTTATACCCATTTATTCACTCCTCCCACGGTTGTATTTCTTTCCAACATTCAAAAAAATATACATTAGCTACAAAAAAAACCTCCACGATTGTGAAGGCTTAAAACATTCGATATCCTTTTTTTCTCAGCGTCTGGATAACGACACCTGAGACAATAGCACCAACAATACCGCTACTTAAAATAATTAAATCGGCGCTTGCTAATGATTCGATTCGCTCTTTCACATGAGCGAGCGAAGCGGATGGACTTGTCACGTAGTCCATTACAGAAATTTTATCAATCCACAATAACAAAACAAATGGACTTAATATCGCCATCGTCCACGTCGTCCGCAAAATCATATTTAATAAAAAACCAATACCAAAAAATAAAACGAAAAATAATAAAACAGAAATGAGTAGAACCGGAATGCTCATCTCCATACATTTTCACCTCCAATACACCATTTTAAGTGTACTGAAAGCGAAAACATCAGTCAATTATTGCTTGATCACCATTTCATCTTTTTCTACTCCTGTCCCTTCACAATAATGGCATGTTTCCGAGCCACCGACCGCTACATGAACATAACCGTTCCCTGCACAATATTGACACGTTGTTTTATTCATAACTACCTCTCCTTTTTCTTAATTTTCAGATAATTATACATAAAAACAAATGATTTGTAAAGAAAAAACGAGCGAAAAATTGCTTCGCTCGTTTTTATAGTAATTTAAATTTTCCCTTTTTCGCAACGAGTGTTGGGCCACCGATTAAGTAAAGCGCACGGTTGTCAATCACTTTTTTCATCACACTTGCCTTTGTGCCCCAAATTTTCTTACCGAACACAACCCCGATGGCATCATCGTGACCAAGCGAACATACTGTTCCTTTTAAGTCTGGTTTAAACGGCTGTAGTTCACCCTGCCCACGAATTAATACAGCTAAGTTTTTCGCACAAACTTCTCCTTGTTGCATCGCAATTTGCGCTGTTGGAGGATACGGACGATTCGTTTCTTCGTTAATGATTAACGCACAGTCCCCAACAACAAACACATCTTCATGGCCTGGCGCACGCAAGAACGGATCAACTTTCACGCGACCGCGCATCGCTTCAAAGCCAGATTCATCAATAACGCGGCTTCCACGTACTCCAGCCGCCCATACAACTGTTCCCGCTTTAATTTCTTCAACTTGGTCATCTTTGCTAACGATAATACCTTCTGGTGTGCATTCTTTAATCGCTGTGCCGATTTTAAACTCAACACCTTTTTTCTCAAGAACATTTACCGCATATTCAACAAGTTCTGGGTCAAAGCCCGGAAGAACTGTAGGCGCTGCCTCCACGCAAATGATACGCACTCTATTTGGATCAACATCATACTCACGGCAAAGTTCAGGAACACGGTTAACTAGCTCACCTAAAAATTCGATTCCTGTAAATCCTGCGCCGCCAACTACAATAGTCAAGCGCTCATCACGTTTTTCTTCTTCTGTGCTATATGTCGCAAATTGGTACTCAATGTGCTCGCGAATTTGACGAGCTGCGTTAACGTTGGCAATTGAAAAAGCATACTCTTTTAGTCCTTTAATGCCAAACGTTTCAGATTCAAATCCAAGCGCAACAACTAAATAATCATACGTTAATGGTTCATGATTTTGAAGCAACACTTGTTTTTCTTCGAGGTTGATTTTTTCAACCGTATCTTGAATGAATTTTACTTTACTTTGGTCGATGACGTCAGCAATCGCATAGCGAACGCGCTCATGATGTAACGTTCCTGCTGCCGCCTCATGCAACCAAGTTGACTCGTAATGATAATCATGTTTGTTGACAAGCGTAATGCTTGCTTCGTTGACGCCAATCATTTTTTGTAAACGCGTTACTGTCATCAATCCACCATAACCTGCACCTAATACAACAACATTTGGCTTCTTCAAACGAATCACTTCCACCTTTTCTTATTTTTTTAGCTTGCGCTTTTTGAACGATTTTTATCGCTTAGAAAGTTTGTGAATTTATTCACGAAATAGACCAAAAAAATACAACGTTTTGTAACAAAGTTGTCATTTCTACGTTAACATCTTATTCTTTTTTTCTCTCTTTTTCAAGAGTTATTTGTTCAATTTTTAGTCATAATTTTTATCGAGTTCATGTCGAAATTTTCAAAACAACAAAAGCGTTTATCCATTTTTTATGGTATGATAATACATGAAAATTTGCGTTTTAGGAGGAAAGAACGTGAAAGAAGATCAAAAATTATACGATATTACCATTATTGGTGGTGGTCCTGTCGGCATGTTTACAGCGTTTTACGGCGGCATGCGTCAAGCGAGCGTCAAAATTATCGAAAGTCTTCCGCAACTCGGTGGACAACTTTCCGCGCTTTACCCAGAAAAATACATATATGACGTAGCGGGCTTCCCGAAAATTCGCGCCCAACAACTCATTGACAACTTGAAAGAACAAATGAGCAAATTTAACCCAACCGTTTGCTTAGAACAGTCTGTCGAAAAGTTAGAAAAATTGGAAGATGGGACATTTAAACTAACGACAAATAAGGAAATTCATTATTCAAAAGCGGTCATCATTACTGCTGGAAACGGTGCATTTCAGCCTCGGCGGTTAGAGCTCGAAAGCGCGACACAATACGAAGGTAAAAACTTACATTACTTCGTTGATGATTTGAATAAATTTGCCGGTCAAAATGTGCTCGTATGCGGTGGTGGTGACTCTGCAGTTGACTGGGCGCTTATGCTTGAGCCAATCGCTAAAAAAGTAACGATTGTGCATCGCCGTGATAAATTCCGTGCCCATGAACATAGCGTCGAAAATTTAATGAACTCATCTGTTGATGTAAAAACACCGTTCGTTCCTGTCGAATTGATCGGGGATGAAAACGGTATCAAACAGGTTGTTCTAGAAGAAGTCAAAACAAAAACGCGCGAAACGATTGATGTTGACGCAGTCATTGTTAACTATGGCTTCATTTCTTCCCTTGGCCCAATTAAAGAGTGGGGGTTAGAAATTGAGAAAAACTGCATTAAAGTAAACTCTAAAATGGAAACAAACATTCCAGGTGTGTATGCAGCAGGCGATATTTGCACATACGAAGGAAAAGTGAAATTAATTGCTTGCGGATTTGGTGAAGCACCAACAGCGGTCAACAATGCGAAATCATACATCGATCCAAACGCAAAAGTACAACCACTTCATTCTACATCGATGTTTGAATAATTCGAAGCCCCTCTCTTAAGAGAGGGGCTTCGAATGATCATTTTCATTCACCACATTTTCAATCGTGGCAGCTACTTCCTCATTCGGTAGAGAGGATCGCAACTGCTCCATTTCTTTTTCTAACTTTTTTGTATAATTTCGCATCTTTACAAACTTCCATCCACCAACGAGAAAAACGATGCATGCACCAACTGTAACAGAACCTAAAATAACAATCACTAATGGTGTTTCAAAATAACCGACAATATAGTTCACTTTCACGTTTTGGATATTCGCAATAGAAAATAACGCTACAATTAGTGCAAACCCAAGAGCGAAGATGATATTCCTCTGCCCTTTCATATTTAACATTCCTCCGGCGTACCAGCATGAGTTGCTGTGCGGAACGATGAACCGCAACCACATGAAGCAATAGCGTTCGGATTATGAATCGTAAATCCGCCACCCATCGCTCCTTGTTCATAATCAATCGTCGTTCCTTTTAATACAAGTGCACTTTCTTTATCGATTAATATGCGCAAACCGTTTTGTTCAAACTCATGATCGTCCTCACGTTTATTGTGTTCAAATCCCATCGCATAAGATAATCCGCTACACCCTCCACCGTACACACCGACACGAAAATAAGCGTGTTCTTCTCCGCTTTCTTTCATCATCTGTTTTACTTGTTCTACGGCTTTTTCTGTTAACAAAACGATTTGTTCCATTCGATCTCACTCCTTTTTAATAGTAGTATACACCTATACAAATAGTTTCGGCTGCTCCACGCATCAACACATCACCATTTTCTTTCCACGTAATGTACAAATCTCCACCAGCTAAATGAACAACCGTTTCTTCGTTTCGCTTCGTTTTTCCGTTTAATACGGATGCCACAACCGCTGCACAAGCCCCTGTTCCGCACGCTTGCGTCACACCGGAACCTCTCTCCCACACACGAAAATGAAGTTCGCGGTCGTTCACCACTTCTACAAACTCTACATTAATTCCTTCTGGAAAACGCTCATCTTTTTCAACAATCGGTCCAAGAGAAGTGACGGGGGCATCTTCGATTTGATCCACATAAAACACAGCATGAGGATTCCCCATCGATACACCTGTCATATAATACGTATGCCCTTCAAATTCGATCGGTTCACTAACGACAATATCATCCTCTTTTCCTATCATCGGTATTTCAGCGCGGGATAAACGAGGTTTTCCCATATTTACTTCTACACTATTGACCTTCCCATCTTCAACAAACACACGAGCTTCTACAAGACCTGATAACGTTTCAATGAGAAACTGTTCCTCCTGAACAATTCCGTGTTCATATGCATATTTCGCTACACACCTCAACCCGTTGCCACAGTTTTTTCCTTCCGATCCATCGCTATTAAAAATACGCATTTTCACTGGAGCTACATCGGATGGACAAATTAAAATAAGCCCATCCGAACCGATTCCTGTGTGCACATTTGACACACGTTTTGCGATATATGATAATTCTTCTTCTGCTAAACACTCTTTAAACATATTTACGTAAATGTAACTATTTCCCAGACCGTGCATTTTCGTAAATGAAAAACTTCTCATTACTTCCCCTCCGCATACATCTTTAATAACACTATACATCGTCATCATAACCGTGACAACTTTTTTACAAATACATAAAAAGTCACAGGCAACACGAACAGCGTATAGTATAATATGACTATCAACTATACGAGGTAGGGAACATAATGGATGTCTTATACGATCGTACCGTTACATGTCTTGTTTGCAAACAAACATATACAACGAAAAAAGTTCGTTCACGTTTCATCCGCCCGGTCCAACACGATACGGACTTTTGTTCATATTATGCTAGCGAAGAAGCGAATCCGCTTTTATATTACGTCCATGTTTGTCCACACTGTGGATTTGCGGCAACAGAGGAATTTTCAACAGAAACGGATGCTTTTATTCATACACATATGTCGGAAGTCCGTTTATTGTATTTAATCGGCGAATTGTACCGCAGGCTAGGAAAAGAAAAACAAGCGGTTATTTACTTTTCACGTGTGATTGCACGAAAAAAAGAAACAATTGAAAAAGGAATCGTCAACATGGCTTACGACCGTTGGCAAGAAATTCGTGAAGAAAAAAAGGGGGCACAATAGCCCCCTAAAACATTGGATTTTCCTCAATATATGCATAAACTCGTTCGACAAGTTGATCCGCATTTTCTGCTGTGACAATATCCCCATTTACCATCGCAAACAACGTATTGGCACATTTCCCACAATACCCTAAACAGCCATATTCAATAATATCTAAGTTAGGATCTTTCTCTAATTGCTCTAGGGCACGTTGGGAACCATTTGCTAAATTGCTTATACAAAATTCAACAATCGGTCTTAACACTATATTCACCCCAACCTTATTATTATAACACTTTCATAAAAAATGATGTAATATTACTGTCAAAAAAACACCTTAATCATTCATGTTTCTCGAAAAAATGTTGTTATTTTGTCACAATTTCGTTATACTTTTAATGGTCGAATTTTATCAAAAGGGGAAAGCTTCCATGAGAAACCTCGTGCTACTTGGCGGCGGATACGGAAATATGCGCATTTTACTCCGCATCCTTCCAAATTTACCAGAACATATTTATATTACATTAATTGATCGCATTCCATACCATTGCTTAAAAACCGAATATTACGCTTTGGCTGCCGGGACAATTAGTGACCAGCATATTCGCGTCCCGTTCCCAGAACATCCTCACCTCTCTTATGTGTTCGGTGAGGTTCAAAAAATTGATCTTCATCACGAAGTCGTTCACCTTCAAGATGGAACGTGTATTCCGTACGATGACTTAGTCATCGGATTAGGTTGTGAAGACAAATATCACGGTGTCCCCGGTGCAGACATTTTTACTTATAGCATTCAAACTATCGACAAAGCAAGAGAAACGTACCAAAAGCTAAGCAATCTCCCACCGCATAGCATTGTCGGCGTCGTTGGAGCTGGATTAAGCGGTGTGGAATTGGCAAGCGAACTAGTAGAGAGTCGTCCAGATTTACACGTGAAACTGTTTGATCGCGGCACACGTATTTTGTCTATGTTCCCTGAACGGCTAAGTCATTACGTAGAACAATGGTTTCATTCACATGGTGTTGAGCTTATTCGCCAATCCAATATTACAAAAGTCGAAGAACATACGTTATATAACCACGATGAAGCTATCCACTGTGATGCGATTGTGTGGACTGCCGGCATTCAACCGAATCGCGTCGTTCGCGAACTGAATGTTGAAAAAGACAATCAAGGACGTGTTGTGTTAACACCACAACATCACATACCGAATATAGAAAATGTATACGTCGTTGGGGACTGTGCAAGCTTACCGCATGCCCCAAGCGCTCAACTTGCTGAAGGTCAGGCAGAACAAATCGCCCAAGTGTTGCAAAAGCGGTGGAAAGGTGAAGAACCACCAAGCGAATTTCCACCAATTAAATTAAAAGGCGTTTTAGGATCATTAGGCAAAAAGCATGGATTTGGTCTCGTTGCTGATCGTCCACTAACCGGTCGCGTCCCACGCCTTCTAAAATCAGGTGTTTTATGGATGTATAAGTACCATAACGGATATTGAGATGAAGGGCGAATTACTCCGCCCTTTTTTCAATCGCTTCATAAATGTTTTTTAATTTCGGATTTCCTTCGTCAACAATCTCACCATCAATAACGACAACCGGATAAAATAAATCTTCATCGATGATCTTTTGCGCAAACTGACGCTTTTCATCATCTTCCGGTGGCGAAAAAATATCAACATAAACGAACTGAAACGCATGATTCGGATATTTTCGTGAAACTGCAGCTTGAATCCATTCATACGTATCTTTTGATGACGGGGCACCGACACAAGAAGCACAAACTGTATCTGCTCCGTACACACATATTTCAATCATATTCATCCTATTTCGCGCAGGAGACTCCCACTTCAACGACCAAAGGGAGTAAGTGGGAGAGGAATGCGCGTTCCCCCTTTCTTTTGTGTATGATATAATAAAGGCGTGGAGAAAACCGTTCAATAAAGGCACTCCAATAACTGCTACTCGATGTATGGAGTTGGTTACAGGAAACGTTGTAACCGTAAAACATCGAGCGTAGGTCCGTCTGTTGTGTGTGGAAGCCAAGTACTGCCAACAGACACACCGAGAGAATCGGTAACGATGCAGGCATGACCTGCGTCGTTGGGTAGTCGTCAACCTGCCCCTGATGCAACCCCAAGTCAAGGAAGGAGGAAGAAGTCCGTTTGCACTTCTGGGGAGTTGCAAGCCCTCACTTCAAGCGTTAGCTAAGTGGGGGTAGTTGACTCTCTCCCACGGAAAAAAGTTAAGTAACGTGAATAGATTTTTTTCATCATGATGATTATAATAAAATTAGTGAAAGGAGTCGATGAAAATGACAGATCAAGATATTAAACAACAAGTGCAAGAAGTATTAGATAAACTTCGTCCATTTTTACTTCGCGATGGCGGAGATTGCGAATTAGTTGATGTGGAAGATGGCGTTGTTAAACTTCGCCTTCTCGGCGCTTGCGGAAGCTGCCCAAGCTCAACGATTACGTTAAAAGCTGGTATTGAGCGGGCATTGCTTGAAGAAGTTCCTGGCGTTGTTGAAGTTGAACAAGTGTTCTAACAGCAAAAAGGGTGTCCAAAAAATGATTGGGCACCCTTTTCATTTCTCTAACGCCATTTTATATACAGAGCTACCTGTCTCCTCTACTGACAACATCCGAACATCGCTATACGGAAACGCCACTTTCAACGCATGATATACTTTCTCTCCTTGCCCTCGTTCCGCAAAACATAGCACCGTCGGACCAGCACCACTTAATGCGACACCGAATGCTCCACTCCGCTTCGCCACGACACGCACTCGTTTCAATTCAGGTACGAGACGCTCCCGATATGGCTGGTGAAAAAGATCCGCATCCATCATCTCACCTGCCAGTGACCAGTTTTGTGTAAGCAATGCGGCAACGAGCACATTTCCAACCGCACTCGCCTCTACTGCCTGCGCACGTGTGAACTCACTCGGAAGAACGGTACGAGATTTTTTCGTCTCCAGTTCATACGTCGGAATGACCGCAATGAGATCTATCGGGATGTGCGGTACGTGCACAACATGCGTACGTTCTTTTACATAGCTACCAATTACTAACCCCCCATACAAAGAGGCGCCAACATTATCAGGATGCCCTTCGTATACACTCGCTATCCTCATTTTCTCTTCTTGCGACAAACGGAGACGTCCAATTTCATTTGCCAACTCAATAGCCGCCACAATCGCCGCAGCACTGCTACCAAGTCCACGAGTAAACGGAATATTGCTTGAGACAAATACATGACAAGGCGGCAACGTTACACCATACTCGCCTGCTAATTTACTTGCTACTTGATAAATTAGATTACTTTCATCGGTTGGAATGCTTTTTACTTCATCTGTTTTTGGGATAAATCCCCACGATTCTGCACGCACGACTTCCAATGTTAAATGTAACGATACCGCTAATCCGATCGAGTCAAAGCCAGGACCGAGGTTGGCTGTGCTTCCTGGAACGACAATTTTTAACATCTCCCCATCATTCATTGAAGAACAGCTCCTTGAATATGCGCAAACACCGCTTCCTCATCATTCGGCAAGACGATCGGGTGAACTTTCATCGCTTCCATCGCTACATTCGGATCTTTCAATCCGTTTCCAGTTAGCACCGCAACAATACGGCTGCCTTTTTTAATTTCACCACTTGCCACTTGCTTCATCACACCAGCTATCGATGCACACGAAGCAGGCTCTGCAAAAATTCCTTCTTCGCGCGCAAGCAAACGGTACGCCTCCAAAATTTGTTCATCTGTTACCTCATCGATTTTTCCACCTGATTCGTTGGCAGCTTGAACAGCGTATTCCCAACTAGCTGGATTACCAATGCGAATCGCTGTCGCAATCGTTTCAGGATTTTCGATCACTTTATTACGTACAATCGCTGCCGCCCCTTCCGCTTCAAATCCGCGCATTTCTGGTAATTTTGTGCCATGCTTTTCATGAAATTGCTTAAACCCTTTCCAATAAGCTGTAATATTTCCTGCATTTCCAACTGGTATAGCAAGAATATCTGGCGCCTCCCCGAGTTGTTCGCAAATTTCAAAAGCGGCTGTTTTTTGTCCTTCGATCCGATACGGGTTTACTGAATTAACGAGCGTAACCGGAGCCATCTCACTCAAACGGCGTACCATTTTTAATGCATGATCGAAATTTCCTTGAATTGCAACAATTTCCGCTCCATACATAACCGCTTGTGCCAACTTCCCAAGCGCAATTTTCCCATCAGGAATGACGATGATGCAACGCATATTCGCCCTCGCAGCATACGCCGCAGCAGCAGCGGACGTGTTACCTGTCGAAGCACAAATGATCGTATCGCTTCCTTCTTCCTTTGCCTTAGCGACAGCCATCACCATTCCGCGATCTTTAAACGATCCTGTTGGGTTTGCCCCCTCTGTTTTAACGTATAATTCCACACCGAGTTTTTCTGATAAGTGAACAAGCGGAATAAGTGGCGTATTTCCTTCATTTAACGATAACAGCGGCGTTTGATCGGTCACTGGCAAATAGTCACGATAATGATGTAACAACCCTTTCCACATTACAATGCACCTTCCCCTTCTACGCGATACGAGCTTTTCACTTTTTCGACGACTTCTAAATCACGCAATTGCTGCAATACATCACGATAATCTTTTAAGGACGCTTGATGTGTAACGAGTACAATTTCAGCTAAATCTTTTTGTTTTAAAGGAAGTTGTAAAATTTTCTCGAAACTTACTCCCCGTTCTGAAAAGAGCGATGTAATTTTCGCAAACGCTCCCACTTGATCTTTCACATGAATGCGTAAAAAATATTTCGAGTATATTTCGCTATCGTCTTTTAACTGCTTATCGTATTGCGGAGTAACTGCACTTCTTCCATTCACCCCAAGACGCATATTTTTCATGACGGCAACTAAATCGGACACAACAGACGTTGCTGTCGGCAAACTTCCTGCCCCCGGACCGTAAAACATCGTCTCTCCGACCGCTTCTCCATAAACGTAAACTGCATTATATTCATCGTTTACAGACGCAAGTGGATGCGTCTCTGGCAACAACGTCGGTTGTACACTCACTTCAACTTTATCGCCGTCTCGATGGGCAATACCGATTAATTTCATTGTATAACCGAGTCGTTTGCTATAGTTTAAATCTTCTTCCGTAATCCCAGTAATCCCTTTTACGTACACATCTTGTAAATCAATATTCATCGAAAAGCCAAGCCGAGCTAAAATTGCCATTTTCCGTGCTGCATCTAATCCTTCCACATCTGACGTCGGATCTGCTTCCGCATAACCAAGCGCTTGCGCCTCCGCTAATACTTCTTCATACGGCCGATTAAATTTGCTCATTTTTGTTAAAATGTAATTTGTCGTTCCGTTGACAATCCCCATCATTTTCGTAATACGGTCAGAAGCTAATCCGTCCACAAGGCTGCGTAAAATTGGAATGCCTCCTGCTACACTTGCTTCATAAAATAAGTCACAACCGTACTCAGACGCAATGGAGAGCAACTCTGTACCGTATAATGCCATTAAATCTTTATTCGCTGTAACGACATGCTTTCCATTTTTTAATGCTTGTAATATATATTGGCGCGTTTCTTCAATGCCTCCCATGACTTCAATGACAACATCAATGTCCGGGTCGTTAATCACTTCTTCTACATGTGTTGTTAATACCGCCTCCGGCAAAGCGACATCTCGCTTTTTATCGCGGTCGCGAACGGCAACCTTTTTAATTTCTACAGGGCAACCGACTTGATGCATCAATTTATCTTGATGGTTTTCAATGATTTTGACAACACCACTACCAACCGTTCCTAATCCTAATAATCCGACTGACACGCTTTTTACCATCTTCCCCACCTCTTGTTTTCCTGTAGTGAACATTTGTTTTTATATAGTAGACATTATAGGACATCTCCGCTTCATTTACAATCCTTATTTTCACTATCGTATCATATGAAAACGTTTTATGTTTAAAAATTTTCTAAAAAAATAAAAAAAGAGCCTATTGGCTCTAACGCACAGGTGTATATGGTTCTTTTCCTTCTAAGACGGCCATCACATTGCGGCAACATACATGCATCATTGCATATCTCGTTTCTTTCGTCGCACTTCCTATGTGGGGGAGTGCAACAACATTTGGTAGTTGCAGAAGCGGATGATCAGAACGAATCGGCTCTTGTGCGAACACATCTAACCCTGCTCCGGCAATGCGTCGATGAATTAACGCATCATATAGCGCCTCTTCATCAACGATCGCCCCGCGTCCTGCATTAATAAAAATGGCTGATGATTTCATTTTCGCAAACGCGGCACGATTAAACAATTGATACGTTTCATTCGTTAAAGGAGTTAAACAGACGACAAAATCAGATCGCCTCAGCAATTCATCAAACGAACAATACGTCGCATCAAGCGTCTTTTCTGCCTCAATATTTCGTGAACGATTATAGTATAACACGCGCATATAAAACCCTTTCGCTCGATGCGCAACAGCTTGCCCGATTTTCCCCATACCGACAATTCCAATCGTTTTATGGTGAACATCTGTCCCGGCAAGTAACAGCGGGCTCCAACTTTTCCATTTCCTTCCTTTAACAAACTCGGCTGCTTCAATTAATCGTCTCGCTGTTGCTAGCAGTAAAGCAAATGTTAAATCCGCTGTCGTTTCTGTTAACACATCGGGCGTGTTACAAACGATAACTCCATATGTTTTCGCTGCCTCTACGTCGATATTGTCGTAGCCGACCGCCACATTTGCCACCACGCGAAGCTTCGGACTTTGCTTCAACAGCTCCTCATCAATGCGATCAGATAGCATTGTAATTAACGCTTCCGCCCTGCTTGCTTCTTGAAGCAATATGTCGCGTGGAACAACAAGATGCTCATGTGGCCACATGTTTACATCATATTTGTCACATAACGGAGCAACAATATCGTCCGGTAATTTTCTTGTAATAAACACATACGGTCTTCCCATCTTTTTAACCCCTTTCGCACATTGTCCTCCGTTTTATTGTAGCACATTTATAACCAGTCAAGACGAGGAATGGAAACAGTAGTCATGTCATGAAAATGGCGAAGTTTTTGTTCATACATATCACTCTCTTCAAACACTTGTCTCAATTGCTGTTCATAGCCTTGTCTTATGTCTCCTGCTGTTCCGTAATAGTTTTCAATTGCTTGAAAATAATGAAGCGGGAATAGTAAGCGAGCATAAATCATCCGCCAAGAAAAGCGACTAAGTGTTTGCACCCGTTCATACGTCCGTAAAAAATGCGTAATCGTTCCGTCTACTTGTTTCATAAGCCATTGCTTTCTTATCCATTCTGCTATATCGCGACCTGCATGATCACACACCCAATCCGTCGGTATTTTCCCCATCTCCCATGCTTCAGGCGCAAATTGTTCATGACAAATGGTTCGCATATCGCTACGCATTGGAACTTCATCTAATTGGGTATCTACGACATACTGAATCGCATTTTCGGCTAAGCCTAAGTAATACGGAAATGTCTCAATAAACAATTCGTCCATTTCATTTTTTTCAGACGATCTCACTTGCCATTGCCAAAACTGTTCTAATTGATCAATGCGTTGCCCCCATAGCTCGTTCCATTGACCGAATCGGTTTCTTGTGGAAACATCATACGGATATGTGCGCCCGCGCTGATGAAATAATGCCATCTGTTGTGCTAAATCGTCTGTTTCATTTCGCTTTCCCATCTTCCATACACTCACTCGCATCCCTTGCAACTGCCCAACAAATCGACCTGTCTTCGTCGGAAGCAACGTTGCAATCGTTTCATCACCTTGTGCTCGCATATACATCGCCATATAATACAACTGCTGTATGTCGCTTTCTCTCTCATTCGTCGGTATCGCAACATATATGTCATTTCCACTTCGAACGAGAAGACGATCATTTTTTGTTTCCATATGATCGACACGAAAATAATAATCCATGCACATCCCTCCTTCTTTCATGTATATGTTTAAAAAATACGTATAAACTTCATATGAGAGAGGAAATAAACGCACGTTTCATAAAAAAACACATACATTGTAAAAAACAAAAAATGAAATAGGTGAAGTTGGATGGAGGAAAAGAAAATAGGAAAAATGGAGCAAATTGCACGACAATGGCTTGCAGATCGCGGGGTAACCATCGAACATATTGCGGAACTCGTTTATTATTTACAATCTAAATATCATCCTGACTTACAAATGGACGAATGTATTCATAACGTCAATCGAGTCATCGCAAAACGCGAAGTGCAAAATGCGCTATTTACCGGCATTCAGCTCGATATTTTAGCGGAAAAAGGATTGTTGGAAGAACCTCTTCAATCGTTTATCGCAAAAGACGAAGGACTGTATGGCGTCGATGAAATTTTAGCTCTGTCCATCGTTAACGTATATGGTTCCATTGGTTTTACGAATTACGGTTACATCGATAAACAAAAACCGGGTATTTTAAAACAATTAAATGATAAATCTTCAGGTTACTGTCATACATTTTTAGATGATATCGTTGGAGCGATTGCTGCTGCCGCTTCAAGTCGTTTAGCACATCGCGCCGCCCACGTTGAATAAACGATTGTTTTTCCTTCAGCGATAGCCAATATAAACTGTAATACTAAAAAAGCAAGGCTAACCCCGAGACGCATTTGCGTTTTAGGGTTAGCCTCTTTCATATACGTTCCATCCATTCCTTTAACGAATCGACGACATATGTCGGTTGTCGGTCATACGTTTGTAACATTTCTTTCGTCGTCACGCCTGTATGAACGAGGAGCGTATCTATTCCGGCATTCATTCCCGCCATAATATCTGTATCATAGTTATCCCCGATCATTAACGTTTCTTCTTTTGGCACACCGAGCACGTCAAGCGCCTGTTCCATAATAATTTTTTCTGGCTTCCCAATAAAAATCGGTTTCGTCTGTGTCGATACAGCGACAACAGATGTAAGTGAACCGTTTCCTGGTAACAGTCCACGCTCTGTCGGAATCGCGATGTCTCCATTTGTCGAAATAAACATCGCTCCGTTGCGAACAGCTAAGCAAGCGATCGCTAATTTTTCATAATTAATGCTGCGATCAATGCCCATTACAACAACTTCTGCATCTTCATTCGCAAATGTAAACCCTTTTTCTTCAAGCGCTCGACGAATGCCATCTTCTCCAATCACATACACAGAAGCATTCGGCTTCTTTTCATAAATGTAATTGGCCGTTGCTTGACTTGTTGTAAATACTTGCTCTTTCGTTGCAGGGATGCCAAAATTCCGTAGCTTTTCAGCTACTTGTTCTGGCGTGCGTGAAGAATTATTCGTGACAAACAAATACGGAATACCCTTTTCATGAAGACGATGCACAAACGCACACGCCTCTTCAATTCGTTCGGTCCCGCGATACATCGTACCATCTAAATCAATTAAATATCCTTTATACGTTTTCACTTTTGCCACTCCTTTTGACAACTTGCACGTTCAAACTTTAACGCAAAACAACTATTTTTGTCAAAAAGGGAGCAGCAACTGTCAACGATTGTTCATTTTTTTCGCTTAATATGGTAACGACACGCATCATCCCCATCAGCTAAACATGTTTTTGGCACAATGTCCGCCTCGTGAATAAGCATCTCAAACAACTTTCGTTCGCACTCACAAGCAATCGGATACGCTTGGGCAACCTCTGCAATCGGACAGTTATGTTCCACTAACTCGAATGAACCGTCATCGTACTGTAACAACTCTGACATATATCCGTGCTCATTTTGTACCGCCACAAGTTCTTTTATTTTTTCATCAAACGATTTATCACCAAATTGTTGTTCGTATAGTTTTCTCATTCGCTCTTGTCGATTTTGAAACAAATCTGCTACAATTTGTTTCCCGCCCATCTGTTCTAAATCAGCTAAAAAATCAAGCATCGTTTGTTGATAATGACGCGGGAAACGCTGATGTCCTTTTGCGCTCAACTCATATACGTTCGTCGGCCTTCCCATCGGCTGACGAACAAGCGTCGATTCAATCAATTCTTCACGCTCTAATGCACTTAAATGACGGCGGACAGCCATTTCTGTAATTTGCAATTGTTCCGCCATTTCACCGACAGTCAACCGTTTCTGCACTTTTAACATTTTTAAAATTTGCTCTTTTGTAGAAGAGGTTTTTTTTCGCATCATGTTTCACCCTCTTCCATTTTAAACGATTTTCCCTATACGCACAATTTTTAAACATTTTCGTTTAAAAAGGCAGACACTGGGCCTAGTTCATCATGTAAGTATGTGCGAATAGCATGCGGAAAAGAATGAAGAACATGCTTATGACGTTGCAACACTTCCAACAATTCGTCATGCGGCACATCGATGTATTGTTGAACGAGCTTTTTACGGAAATGAATGATTTGTTTTAGCGCTTCTCCATCTTCAGCTGAAAGGACACGTTCATCGACTAAAATATCAATAATGTCCTCATAACTCCCTGGATCGCGCATAATAAAACCATCAATCATGGCATTTCCTACATCAATAATAGATTCAATAATGACATGTGCAATGCGCTCAAGCGCGAGTTTCTCGATCGGTGTATGAAACGGTTGTTCCACATAACGAACGATTTGCTCCATATATTGCAATGTTTTTTCGATTTTTTGACGATCAACAAAATACATCATCCATCTTCCCCTCAGTGTTTTATTTTATTGTATCATAGCGCTTTCTTTTACACATCTATCAGAAATTTGTTAAGATGAAGAAGCAAACAAAAACATACGGAGGTTTGAATATGGAGCGTTTCTTTTTATATGATGACACAGTCGATACGAAAACACGTTTTGTTAGCTTCGTTGGAAAAAATGAACGGTTTGATTTAGCGATCGTCCAAACAGACCGTTTTTATGGGAAAGTGCTTGTCCTTGATTTACAAAGTAACCGGTTTGCCATTATCGGTTCAGACGACTTACAAGAACCAGGATATATTGAACATGCATACAATATCAATGAAGAGGAAGCAAACGAATTACGAAACTTTTTACATGAAATCGTCGGTTAAAGGATACGCTATGTAAAAAACGAAAGGAAGCGTTCATATGACCGATGAAACATATCATGATTTTTCAACGGTAGAAGCAAGAAAAAATTTTCTCGTTCCAGAGACATTGCCTGAAGGTCCATATGGCGCGCCGCGTGGTGAACATGAGCCGGTACAAAATAAAAGTACCCCGTGGCAAGAAGGACAGCGATATTATAGTGCATTTAATTACGAGTACAAATCGCTTCATCAAAATATTCCACGCCAAGATCCAGGGGCACATCCCGTTCATGACGATCCAGACGAGAACGGACAACAACCATATTCATCCTATTTCGCGCAGGAGACTCCCACTTCAACGACCAAAGGGAGTAAGTGGGAGAGGAATGCGCGTTCCCCCTTTCTTTTGTGTATGATATAATAAAGGCGTGGAGAAAACCGTTCAATAAAGGCACTCCAATAACTGCTACTCGATGTATGGAGTTGGTTACAGGAAACGTTGTAACCGTAAAACATCGAGCGTAGGTCCGTCTGTTGTGTGTGGAAGCCAAGTACTGCCAACAGACACACCGAGAGAATCGGTAACGATGCAGGCATGACCTGCGTCGTTGGGTAGTCGTCAACCTGCCCCTGATGCAACCCCAAGTCAAGGAAGGAGGAAGAAGTCCGTTTGCACTTCTGGGGAGTTGCAAGCCCTCACTTCAAGCGTTAGCTAAGTGGGGGTAGTTGACAAAAAATAGGTCAGGTGTTCTGACCTATTTTTTCACTTTCCGCAACACAAAATATGCACATCCAAAATTACAATATTCAAACAAATATTCCGATAACGTACTTATTTTCGTATCATATGTCGCCTTTTGATTATGGTCATCAAAAAAGCCTCGCAAACGAAGTTGGTTATATCCCCAATCACCGACAATGTAGTCATATTTATTTAAAATGTCTGTGTAGCGAGCACGAAACGCTTCTTCATTGAACCCGTTACGCACATTTTCCACGAGCTCGTAACATGTATTATGAACGCAAATCATAGTTCTCACCTCTTCTTCCCATTTCTATCATAAAACATGTCTTTCTCCCAGGCAATCACCGTTATGATCCTTTCCATAAAGCGAATAATAAAAAAGAAGGGGGGAGTTACTTTGCGTAATACATGGTTATGGACAGGGATTAGCACTATCGTTTTATTATCTGGCTGTGCTCAAATGAATGAATCCACATCTTTGTATGAAAAAAGCGGAACCACCATTAACGTCCGTTCACGAAACGATTTATATAACGAACATGGCGTAAAAAATGGGATGGATTCACGGTTAACTAATTTCGGTTACGTCCGTCATCAAAAAAGTCCTATTCCAGGGGACACGACACAATATGCGACCATTCCAGTATTAAACCGTGAAAACGTTGCGGACTTAATTAGCAAATTATGTACACAGCTTCCGAACGTTTATGACGTTGGAACGCTCGTCACAGACGATACAGTGTTCGTCGTTTACAAAACAGATAGTACAAATCGCTTTGAAACAGCCGATCAAGTGAAAAAAACAGCGATTTCTGTCGTTCCACGTTATTATCACGTATATGTTTCAGACAATCCGCGCATGTTTCAAGATATTGAGCGCTTCGGACGTTTAGACGCTAATAGCCGAAATATCGATCAAATTTTACAACAGACAATTAAAGAAATGCTTAAATCACCACAAGGAAGAAAAGTAAGTAGCGGGGAAAACGAAAATGGCGTGCAACGCGAAGAAATGAACATGATGCAATAAGAAAAAAGGATGTCCCGCTCAAATGAAGTGGGACATCCTTCATCATTCACTCCGCCGCCTTTGCTGATTGTACTTGTTCATCCGCATGATAAGAAGAGCGAACGAGCGGACCGGACTCACAATGGCTAAATCCTTTCGCTAGTGCAATCTCTTTTAATTCCATAAACTCATGCGGATGATAATATTTCTCCACTTTCAAATGTTTTTTCGTTGGTTGTAAATATTGTCCAATCGTTAAAATGTTGACTCCTACGGCTCGTAAATCGTCCATAGCTTCTAAAATTTCTTCTTTTGTTTCACCAAGTCCAACCATTAAACTAGATTTCGTTGGAATGTCCGGCTGCATTTCTTTTGCACGGCGTAAAAATTCGAGCGAACGTTCATACGTGGCACGCGCACGCACACGTGGAGTAAGGCGACGAACCGTCTCAATATTATGGTTCAAAATATCTGGCCGCGCGTCCATTAACGTTTTTAAGTTTTCATACACGCCACCCATGTCAGACGGCAATACTTCGATCGTCGTCAATGGATTTTTACGACGAATGGCGCGAACTGTCTCCGCAAATACAGCTGCCCCACCATCTTTTAAATCATCGCGCGCTACAGCAGTCACAACGACATGTTTTAAATTCATTAGACGAACGGATTCAGCAACACGCTCTGGTTCTTGCCAGTCTAACTCAGTAGGCAATCCTGTTTTGACGGCACAAAAGCGGCAAGCACGCGTACATACGTCCCCTAAAATCATAAACGTTGCTGTTCGACGAACCGCCCAACATTCATGAATATTTGGGCAACGTGCTTCTTCGCATACAGTATGCAACTGTTTTTCACGCATCATTTTTTTTAAGCCTGTATAATGTTCGTTCGTATTTAACTTTATTTTTAACCATTCTGGTTTGCGAAGGTGCTGTTCTTTTGTTGACATGTTTTTCACGCTCCACTCGTTAATGTACATTACCCATTATACGAGTTATTGCCTTACAATACAAAACAGTTTGTTTTTCCAACATTTTTTATTTATGAAAACAGTCGATTACCCCAAACTAATGATATGAACTTCGGAGAAAGGAGCAAGAGTGCGTGAGAACATTATGGTGCATCATCTTTCTTCTTTTCGTGCCGTTTCAAGCATTTGCAGCTGCACCAAATGATTTATATGACAAGCGAATGGAACTTTATAAAAAGGCCGAAGCGATTTCTTTCATTCCATGGTACTATTTCGCCGCTGTTGATCAATATGAACGAAGTGTTCGCCAAGCACGTAGAGATCTACCGAAACCAACAGGAGTAATTAGCATTTATATTCCCCCGGAACGCTGGGCGGGTCCACTCAACAAAAATCAAGAAGATCAAAACCCGTTTACCATTAGCCAATTCGGTGGCATAGGGATAGATGGAAATGGAGACGGTATCGCTGATCGGACAAACGATGAAGACGTATTATTTGCATTCGCTCGCTTTTTACGATCATATGGCACGGATCATACGCATATAAAAATGGCGCTATGGGATTATTATGAGCGAAACAAAACCGTCGATATCATTTTAGGAAAAGTGAAGCTATATAAACATTTTGGGACAATACAACTCGATCAATATGCCTTCCCAATTCCGCGCCGCTTTGAATATAGCTATCGGAGTACATGGGGAGATGCACGCGGGTGGGGAGGGCGCCGCATTCATGAAGGAACAGACATTTTTGCTCACTATGGCACGCCGGTTCGTTCTACATGTTATGGCATCGTTGAATTAAAAGGTTGGAACAAATACGGTGGTTGGCGCATCGGTATTCGTGACATCAACAATACGTACCACTACTTTGCACATTTAAACGGATTCGCCAACAATTTAGAAGAAGGATCTATTGTGGAACCTGGCATGCTCATCGGTTCAGTCGGAAGCTCTGGTTATGGGCCACCCGGAACGTCAGGTAAGTTTCCACCTCATCTTCATTATGGGATGTATAAAGATAATGGCTATACAGAATGGTCGTTCGATCCATATCCTTATTTAAAACAGTGGGAAAGACAAGAACGAATGAAAAAAAGATGAGGCATTTTGCCCCATCTTTTTTTTATGACTGACGGCTTTTCTTTACTGCATGAGCGATACCCTCTAAATCATAGCTATACCGATCATCATGTACATTTTAATTGCTTTCATTATTTAACAGGAATTTGAATCGACGTATTTCCTTCCCCTCCCTGATTGTAAAATTGCGGAACTTCGCCTTGAATAATTTGGATAGCGACAGGAATGTCGTTTTGAATCGTTGCTGTTTTTGTTGCAAATGGAATAATAATTTGCACGTTCACTTCGATATGAATTGCTATTTCTATTAAAGCATTGTTAATTCCAAATGGACGAATATTTTTGTTGACATCCGAATGAACGTCCCCAATGACGTAAAAGCGAACCGGTATACGCGGACCTAAATTCCCTAATAAGACGTTGTTTGTTGCTTGTCCGAGCGGGATATAATAAATAATCCCTTTTTCCATTTCCGTTTCAACTTGCACGTCTGGAAACTCAAGCGCGGATAGTTTTCCTTCCGATGCTGCTTTTAAATTTCGCTGTACGCGGTTTGTCGTTTTTGCTAATACACGATTGACTACTGTTGCATTAAAGTCAATAGCCGAAATTTTTCCTTGCCCATCTTTTTCAATTTTAATAAAGTTTTCGACGTTGAAATCGTCCTCAGCAATTTGTTGACTAATCGCATTGTTTATCACTAAGTTCGCTAGGCGGCGCGTTTCTTTCTCGGCGATCGCCATAAGCGTCGGTTCAATCCCTCTATTAATGAACCAAAGGCTCGCAACAGTCGAAACAATAAAAAAAACGAACGTGATTAAAAAAATATAACGGACGGGTAGCGGTTTTCTTCTTTTGCGCAATTGTTGATACAACAAAAATCCCCCCTCTCACGCTATATGTATGCGATCAAGCAGGGGATTATTATTTTATTTCATGAGAAGCAAAGCGTCTTTTCCTTTCATTCCACGTGAGATCCCTAATTGTTCAGCCGCAAAAGTGACAGACTCAAGCGGTGCTTCTAACAGTTGGTCAATTGTTCGCACCCCTACCGCCCTTCCTGCGACAATACCGCGATCACGCAATTTTTCGTTTAACAGCGCTACATCTAACGCCCCGCACATAATGTATCCTTTATCATTTGCAACAGCTAATAACGTTGTTTTAGGCAACTGAACAGAAATCGCTGTAAACGGTTCTCCGTTAATCCATAACGGTTTTACCTCAATCATATGTTCACGCTCCTTTCCTTTATTCAATGTATGAATAAAGGAACGAAGGGTGCCTACGATTGATACATGTTTTTTAGCTTCCACGCAAGCACATCACGCAACATTTCTGGCATATAATATTGTTTTTTCGCCCGATATATTTCTGGATATAAATGTCCGAACGTAAACATATCAATTGTCGCCACCGCATACGTTTTTTGCTCATCGATTGGCTGATCATGAATAAAAATGCGGCGCACATGTGCTTGACCATCTATCAGTTGTTCTTTTTCAACAGTAATGCGGTCATACACCATTTGTCCCATTACTTCTCCACGAAATCCAAATCCTTTCAGACGTAACTGTTTCATTTGTTCAGTTTCCGCTTGTAAAATGACTTCTTTTAACTCGCTCCCTCGCAAATATACTTTGCATGGATTAATCGGATGTGGACAAATGCGGTGAATGTCTCCTTTCGTCACAACACCTTTTTCGAGAGAAGACAGTAGCACCCCGGCATTCACCATCGCTACATCGCCCTCACACCATTCATTTAACGCTTGCGCAAGAATGGTTGCCAATGGAGACGGGGCAAACCAATCAATATGTAGCGTCTCTGGCAATTGTACAATCGGCTGAGCCAACGCACGAGCAGATTGTGCAATCATATCATTTAATTTTTGTTTTGTTTCTTCGCATTCATATTCTAACGCTTCCGTATGTTGTACATGCGCCTTCATATCTACTTTTCGACTTTTTTGATCGATCGTCAACGTGACATGCCCAACATAATGACCGAATTTCCCCGCTCCACAGAGCAACGTTTCATTCACCCATTTTCCTTGCTCAAATACATGATGGGTATGACCACCTAAAATCGCTGTCAATTGTGGGAACATTTCTGCCATTTTTTCGTCATCATTTACGCCTAAGTGAGATAATAAAACGATCGCATCCACTTTTTCCGAAAGCTCTTCCACAAGCTGAGCGACCGTCTCAAATGGATCCGCAACACGCCATCCAAGCAGCTCATAAAACGTCTGAAACGGAACGGTCACCCCAATGAACGCCACGCGAACACACCCGAACGTCATGATAACATACGGCTTCATCCAATGTGGGCGCTCTCCGTTTTCATAAAAAACGTTCGCAACAATCACAGGGAATTTAGCATGTGCATATAACGTATCGAGCTGTTTATGACTCAGTGTAATTCCTTCATTATTTCCAATTGTGACCGCATCGTATGCTGCATCGTTTAAAAGGGTGATATTAGCTTTTCCATCCGACGCTTCTGTCAATGGATGAAATCGATCAATAAAGTCACCAATATCGAGCAAAACCATATGTTCATTTTGTTTTTTATGCTCGCTTCTTTTTTTTCGTAAATAATGCACTACTTTTGGCCAATGTTCAAAATGGCTATGCACATCGTTTGTATGATAAATATGTATCGTCTCTTTCAATGTTTGCAACACACCTTTCCCTTTACCAGCCAAGTCCTTGCACGATTAAACGAACCCCAAGTAAAATGAGTACGATCCGCAATAGCGTCACAACTGTTTTTCCTTTTAGTCTCCGATTAAGCCATGCGCCACATTTTGCACCGACCCATACGCCCGGAATAAGCGAAAGCGCAAACGCCCATGCAACATTTCCTATAAACACATGAGTTAGTGAACTAACAATGGATGATAAAAAAACGATAAACATCGATGTAGCAACGGCTACGTGGGGAGGAAACAAAAACAATAACATCATCGCAGGCACCATGAGCGAACCGCCACCAATGCCAAAAAACCCGCCGACAAAGCCAACAATAAACGCAATGAGCGTAGCGATGAACGGATTATAGCCATATGTCACTTCCTCTCCTTCGTTCGTGACATATGTGCGCATAATAGGAAACGTTCGTGTTGCACGCGGTGAAAAACGCGATTGAAACATAAGCAAAAATGAAACAGCAATTAAAAACAGTCCAAAGTAAAGCGAAAAATGTTGCATATGCACATGTTGATTTACCCATGCACCAAGCATTGCCCCCGGTCCACTACCGATGAAAAAAAACAAGCCGCTTTTATAGTCCACCATTTTATGCTTCATATATGTTAAAGTCGACGACAATCCATTAAAAATAATGACGACAAGCGATGTACCAACCGCCATTTGTGGTGAAATCGCTGGCAATACATGTGCGGTGCTTAAAAAAAGAAGCGCGGGAACGATAATGACCCCTCCCCCTAAACCGACAAGACTGCCGATCGTTCCTGCTAAAAAACCGACCACTAAAAGGAGTATATATTCCATTTTCATCCCCCATTACGAAAACAAATCTAATTGCCGTGGCGCTAAGTCCGTATACTCAATACTTAACATCTGCAAGAGCTGTTTTGCATTATGGGCGGCATCACCGCCCGAATTGTTGTTAAACAACACGTAAATATGTTCACATTTCGTTTGTAACAGACGAATATGTTTTACCCATTCTTGTAACTCTTGCTCGTTGTATCGATATAAATAACGAACGGCACGCCAATTTTCGTCATCTCGTTTATTCCAACCAGCTACGTTGCGTCCGTGTAGACGAATGAGCGTTTTATTTGGATCTGTTGGATGCAAAACAGTCGGTACCGATCCTTCCCCCGCTTGCGGTTCATCGCAAATGCTATGGATCCAGCGCTCTTCTTCCATAAAACGCAACGTCTTTTCGTAAAACGGAGGGGAAAACCAAGATTGATGACGAAATTCAAGTGCCACAGGAACATTCCCCATTCGTTCCCGACACCAACGTAAATAATGGACATGCTTTTTTTGGCAGTCAAACCACGGTGGAAATTGAAACAACACCATCGCAAGCTTATTTGCTTGCTGAAACGGCTCAATGGATTGCAAAAATGCTGTAAACATCTCCTCTTTGCTCGCATACGGAATATCTCCACGTTGATGACCCGTCATCCCTTGATACGCTTTAACGATAAATTGAAAACATTCCGGCGTTTCCATCGTCCATTTTTCAACGTTTTGACGCGGCTGAATCGCATAAAAATACGCATCGACCTCGACAGTTGGAAAATGGGCCGCATATGCTGTTAACTTATCTTTTGCGGCAAGACGTGACGGATATAGACGATCGTGGTCGCCCCATCCCGTTAATCCGACATAAATCATATTCATCACCTACATTTATCTTACCATAACATACAAAAAAAGCCGATGACCTGCATCACGCAGATCATCAGCTCGTTTATTACCCAATACTACCTTCCATTTCAAACTTAATGAGTCGGTTCATTTCAACGGCGTATTCCATCGGCAATTCTCTCGTAAACGGCTCAATAAAGCCCATAACGATCATTTCTGTCGCTTCTTGTTCAGAGATGCCGCGGCTCATTAAATAAAATAGTTGTTCTTCTGATACTTTCGACACTTTTGCTTCATGCTCAAGCGAAATGTTGTCGTTTAAAATTTCGTTGTATGGAATCGTATCAGATGTCGATTGATTATCCATAATGAGCGTGTCACACTCAATATTTGAACGAGAACCGTCCGCTTTCCGTCCGAAATGAACGATACCGCGATATGTGACTTTTCCACCTTGTTTCGAAATCGATTTTGAGACGATCGTTGATGACGTATTTGGCGCTAAATGAATCATTTTCGCGCCAGCATCTTGATGTTGCCCTTTGCCAGCAATCGCAATCGAAAGCGTCAAGCCACGCGCGCCTTCTCCTTTTAAAATGACAGCTGGGTATTTCATCGTTAATTTTGAACCGATATTTCCATCGATCCATTCCATCGTCGCATTTTCTTCGCAAACTGCACGTTTTGTCACGAGGTTGAAGACGTTGTTTGCCCAGTTTTGAATCGTTGTATAACGGCAATACGCGCCCTTTTTCACGATAATTTCAACGACGGCGCTATGAAGCGAGTTTGTCGTATAGACAGGCGCCGTACAGCCTTCAACGTAATGAACGTGTGCCCCTTCGTCGACGATAATTAACGTCCGCTCAAATTGGCCCATATTTTCCGAGTTAATTCGGAAATACGCTTGCAACGGCGTATCAACTTTTACACCTTTTGGTACGTAAATGAATGAACCACCAGACCAAACAGCGGAGTTGAGCGCTGCAAATTTATTATCTGTCGGCGGAACAACTTTTGCCCAATGCTGGCGAAATAAATCTTCATTTTCTTTTAACGCCGAGTCTGTATCTTTAAAAATGACCCCTAATTTCTCTAGATCTTCTTTCATGTTATGGTATACAACTTCCGACTCGTATTGCGCCGATACCCCAGCTAAATATTTTTGTTCTGCTTCTGGAATACCGAGCTTATCGAACGTTGCTTTAATTTCTTCCGGCACCTCATCCCAAGAACGACCGGATTTTTCCGATGGTTTGACGTAATAAGTAATTTCATCGAAATCTAAACTTGATAAATCGCCGCCCCATTGTGGCATCGGCATGCTGTAAAAAATGTCTAACGCTTTTAAGCGGAAGTCGAGCATCCACTTTGGTTCATTTTTCATTCGCGAAATTTCTTCTACAATTTCGCGCGTTAAGCCGCGCTCAGCACGGAATACAGATACGTCTTTATCGGCGAAACCGTACTTATATTCACCGATTTCTGGCATTTTTTTCGCCATCTCTTTCGCCTCCTTTTTTATGACTAGCCTTGTTGCTCATGCAATCCTTTTTCCATCGCTTTCCACGCTAATGTAGCGCATTTAATGCGGGCAGGGAATTTTGATACGCCTTGAAGTGCTTCAATATCGCCTAAATCAATTGAGTCGTCATAATCTTTTCCTTGCATCATGTCTGAAAAAATCGTTGATAGCTTAAGCGCTTCTTCAATTGTTTTTCCCTTGATCGCCTCTGTCATCATCGATGCAGAGGACATCGAAATAGAACAACCTTCTCCTTCAAACTTCGCATCGACAATTTTCCTATCTTCTACTTTTAATGTTAAGTGAATGCGATCACCACACGTCGGGTTGTTCATGTTTATATCGACGTGCTCCCCTTCTAACACACCACGATTTCTCGGGTTTTTATAATGATCCATAATAACTTGTCGATACAACGTATCTAAATGGCTATTAAAAGACATAGCTGAAATACTCCTTCGTTTTCTTTAATGCTGAAACGAGTGCATCAATTTCTTCTTCGGTATTGTATAAATAAAAGCTTGCACGTGCAGTTGCCGTCACGTTTAACCACTTCATAAGTGGTTGCGCACAATGGTGACCAGCACGAACAGCAATACCTTCCGCATCTAAGACGGTCGCAACATCGTGCGGATGCACACCGTCAATATTAAATGTCACAAGCCCTGCGCGCGCTTTCGGGCCGTAAATCGTCAATCCGTCAATCGTCGCAAGCTGTTCGAGCGCATATTGCGCTAAACGATGTTCATGCTCAGCGATATGATCTAACCCGACTTGCTCAAGAAAATCAATCGCCGCTCCTAAGCCAATCGCTCCTGCGATAATTGGTGTACCACCCTCAAATTTCCACGGAAGCTCTTTCCACGTTGACTCGTACAACCCAACAAAATCAATCATTTCGCCACCAAATTCAACAGGCTCCATTTGCTCAAGCAAATGTTTTTTGCCATATAACACACCGATACCTGTCGGCCCGCACATTTTATGTCCCGAAAACGCATAAAAATCGCAGTCAATATCTTGCACATCTACTTTCATATGCGGCGTGCTTTGTGCCCCGTCAACAACAACGACGGCACCGTTCTTATGGGCAATTTGCGCAATTTCTTTTACAGGATTGATCGTACCTAGGACGTTCGATACGTACATGATCGCAACAATTTTCGTGTTTGGCGTGACTGTTTGTTCCACATCTTCTAACCGGATCGTGCCGTCTGGTTGAAGCGGAATGTATTTTAACGTTGCCCCTGTTTGTTTAGCAACTTGTTGCCATGGGATGATATTGCTATGATGCTCCATATACGTAATAACGATTTCATCGCCTTCGCGCACGTTTGCGCGACCGTAACTTGCCGCCACTAAGTTAATGGCCGTTGTCGTCCCGCGCGTAAAAATAATTTCTTCCGTCGAAGCGGCACCGATGAAGCGGCGCACTTTTTCACGCGCCCCTTCATATGCGTCAGTTGCCTTCGTCCCGAGCGTATGCACGCCACGATGAACGTTTGAATTATATTGTCGATAATAATTGTCAATCGCCTCAATGACCGGCAACGGTTTTTGCGACGTTGCTGCACTGTCTAAATAAACGAGCGGTTTGCCGTTTACTTGTTGATCTAAAATCGGGAATAGTTGACGAAGTTCTTTTACGTTCATCATTTAACTTTCCTTTCGATCACTTCAATTAATTGTTTTTTCACACGCTCAATCGGAATTTCATTGACGACTGGTGCTAAAAAGCCATGAATAATTAATCGTTCCGCTTCCGTTTTCGGAATACCGCGGCTCATTAAATAATATAGTTGCGTCGGATCGACACGGCCGACCGATGCCGCATGGCCTGCTGTCACATCATCTTCATCAATTAACAAAATCGGGTTTGCATCGCCGCGCGCTTTCGGGCTTAACATAAGCACACGCGACTCTTGCTCTGCGTTTGATTTTGATGCCCCGTGCTCAATTTTACCAATCCCGTTAAAAATGGATGTCGCTTCATCTTTGACTACGCCATGTTTTAAAATGTATCCTTCCGTATGCTTGCCGTAATGAATAACACTTGTCGTAAAGTTTTGGACTTGCTCACCGCGACTCACAACAACTGTCTTTGTATCACCAAAAGACCCATCGCCGATCAAGCGCGTAATGTTTTCTGAAATTGTATTTCCGTCGTTCATTAAACCGAGCGCCCATTCAATGCGCGCATGGCGGCCTGTAATTCCACGACGGTTCACATATGTCGTCGTTCCTTTAGCTAAACTGTCCACAGCGCCAAAAAATACTTGCGCATCGTCTAATGCAAACACTTCAGCAATGATGTTCACGATCGCTTCGGAACGTTCACGTGTTGAAATATAGTTTTCAACATACGTCACTTTGCTACCGACGTCCGCAACGATAATGACATGGTTAAATAACGCTTCCGCTTTTTCATGTACATATACCGCTTGCAATGGCACATCGACTTGGACATGCTTTGGTACGTATACAAACACCCCGCCGTTCACAAGCGCTGCATGAAGCGCTGTCAGACGATGTTCATTTACTTTGACGCCGTCCATAAAATATTTTTGCACAAGCTCACCATGTTCGCGGACAGCTGTCGCTAAGTCGGTGAAAATAACACCTTTTTCTTTTAGTTCATCTGCAAGCGATACGTATGCACATGTATGATCGCGTTGCACATATACATTTTTTTGTTCCTCATCGATATCAATAAGCACTTTCACTTCTTCTGGCAACTCTTCTAACGACGAAAGCGGTGCGCTTTCAACGAGATGAGTAGAAAATTGTGTAAAGTTCCAACGATCAATTTTTGTTTTATCTGGCTTCGGTAAAGGAAGTTGTTCCGCTTGCGCAAGAGCTTGTAAGCGAACGTTTAAAAGCCAGTCCGGTTCTCCACGCCCTTCAGAAAAAGAGCGCACATACTGTTGGTCGAATGGTAGTTTCGTCTCGATCATCATAAATCCTCCTAACGCTTACGCTTCTTGCTCAACGACTTCATCTTCAATGCCTAATTCTTTTTTAATCCAGTCGTATCCTTCAGCTTCAAGACGTTGTGCTAATTCTGGACCACCAGATTTCACGATGCGTCCTTGCATCATAACATGCACGTAATCTGGCGTAATGTAGTTTAATAAACGCTGATAGTGCGTAATGATTAAACAGCCAAAGTCGCTATTACGCATTTCGTTTACACCTTTTGCAACAACTTTTAATGCGTCAATGTCAAGGCCTGAGTCAATTTCATCTAAAATAGCAATTTTCGGTTGTAACATCATTAATTGTAAAATTTCGTTTCTCTTTTTCTCTCCACCTGAAAATCCTTCGTTTAAATAACGATGCGCCATATCTGGATTCATTTCTAAAAACGCCATTTTTTCGTCTAATTGGCGAATGAATTTCATTAATGAAATTTCGTTTCCTTCTCCACGACGTGCGTTAATAGCAGAACGAAGGAAATCCGCATTTGTTACACCGCTAATTTCGCTCGGATATTGCATCGCTAAAAATAGCCCAGCACGAGCGCGCTCATCTACTTCCATTTCTAATACATCTTGCCCATCTAATGTAATGCTTCCTTTTGTTACTTCATATTTTGGATGCCCCATAATGGCAGCGGATAACGTCGATTTCCCTGTTCCGTTCGGCCCCATGATCGCATGGAACTCGCCACCTTTAATTTCAAGGTTAACCCCTTTTAAAATTTCTTTTCCATCAATTGCAACGTGAAGATCTTTAATCGTTAATGTTGCCATAAAAAAATACCTCCAGTTTCGCTTATGTTCATGAAACGTAATTCTCACTTTATTCTCATTACAATTTTATAACAGATGAAAAGTATTAGCAACCTTATTGCAAGCATTTTGATACTTTTCTGTTTCTAAAGTTGGTTTAATTTATCACGTATGTAAAAAAGGATAGGAGAGCCCTATCCTTTTAATGCACGTGAGTAAACGCGTTAAACGCTCGTCCAACATGAGGCATGTGTTGCGTAAACCTTGTTCTATCGACATATGTACTCCTCCTTCCTTTTTATCATGCGTCGTTTTCGAGAAAATATAAAAGGACGCCCGAATGGGCATCCTTATTTCGTTGCTGGAATAACAGCACCGTTATATTTTTGTAAAATGAAGTCTTGAATTTCCTTTGATTGCAACACTTCAACAAGCGTTTGAATTTCTTTACGTTTTTCGTCACCTTTACGAACCGCGATAATGTTCACGTATGGGTTGTTTTCTGGCGATTCAACCGCAATCGGATCTTTTGCTGGATCTAATCCGGCATCTAACGCATAGTTTGCGTTAATTAATACCGCATCTCCTTCATCATTTTTATACACTTGCGGAAGCAATCCTGCTTCGATATCTGCTTCAAATACTAAATTTTTCGGATTTTCAACAATGTCATCAATTGTTGCTTTCGTCTTATCGACACCATCTTTTAATTTAATTAGTCCTTTTTCTTCAAGCATCGATAAAATACGACCGTGATCAGCAACAGAGTTACTCATAATGATTTTTGCACCGTTTGGTAGCTCTTCAAGGCTTTTATATTTTTTAGAGTATACACCGATTGGTTCAATATGAATACCGCCAGCATTTACAAAGTCATAGCCATGTTCTTTCATTTGTGCTTCTAAATAAGGAATGTGTTGGAAATAGTTTGCATCTAACTCTTTATCTGCTAATGCTTTGTTTGGTAATACGAAATCTTGGAATGTAACAATTTCTAATTCAATACCCTTTTCTTTTAAAATCGGTTTTGCTTTTTCTAAAATTTCGGCATGTGGCACGTTTGATGCACCAACGACAAGCTTATTCGTCTTTTCTTCGGCACTTTCGCTTTTTCCGCAAGCAGCGAGCGCTAATACAACAACTGCAGCAACAAGTAAAGAGAACCATTTTTTCATTTGTTTTTTCCCCCTTTTATCGTTTATCTATTTTAGAAGTGACAAGGTCACCAATAAACTGAATGATAAAGACGATGATTAAAATGAGCACTGTTGCAACGAACGTGACGTCGTTATTGTTACGTTGAAACCCTTCTAAATACGCTAAGTTTCCAAGCCCTCCAGCACCGACAACTCCTGCCATCGCTGTATAACCAACGAGCGCGATCGCTGTAACTGTAATACCAGATACAAGTGCTGGCAACGCTTCAGGGAGAAGCACTTTCCAAATAATTGTTGCTGTCGTCGCCCCCATCGCTTTTGCCGCTTCAATAACACCTTTATCAATTTCACGAAGCGCAATTTCGACCATGCGTGCATAAAACGGCGCGGCACCAATAATTAGTGCAGGCAACGCGGCATTTGCCCCAAGAATCTTACCGACAACAAGCTTTGTAAACGGGATGAGCAAAATAATTAAAATAATAAACGGGATGGAACGAAAAATGTTGACGAACGATGCGATCACACCGTTAATAAAACGATTTTCCCATATGTTTCCCTTAGACGTTAAAAACAGCAACAATCCGAGTAAAATACCGAGCACAAACGTTGCGACAACGGAGACGGCGGTCATATACAACGTTTCCGTCGTGGCCGCCCATATTTTATCCCAAACGACGTTCGGAAATAGTTCATTGAACATTCGCCAACACCTCCACTTCAACTTCTTGCTGGCGAATGAAATCGAGCGCTCGCTCAATCTCGTCATTCGCACCGTCTAAATGAACGAACAACACCCCGTATGAACCGTGATGCGTTTGCGAAATTTTCCCTTGCAAAATGTTCACGTTCAAATCAAATTGTCGAATGATGTGCGTGATGAGTGGTTGCTCAGCTTCTTCGCCAACAAATGTAAGCTGTACAACTTTTCCATTTGGATATCGCTCAAGAAGATGCAACATCGCCTCTTTCGTTTCTTCCGGCTCTGTGACTTGCTGAACAAATCGTTTCGTAATCGGCTGCTCTGGCTTGCGGAACACGTGAAGCACTTCGCCCATCTCGACAATTTTTCCGTTTTCCATGACCGCTACACGATCACAAATTTTACGAATAACATGCATTTCGTGTGTAATTAATACGATCGTTAAACCAAGACGTTTATTAATGTCAACAAGCAAGTCTAAAATTGAGTCGGTCGTTTGCGGATCAAGCGCCGATGTTGCTTCATCGCACAACAACACTTTCGGATTGTTCGCTAATGCGCGTGCAATACCAACGCGTTGCTTTTGTCCGCCGCTCAGTTGTGACGGATACGCATTTTCTCTCCCTTGCAAACCGACGAGCTGAATGAGTTCATCGACGCGCTTCATCCGTTCTTCTTTCGGCACGCCAGCAATTTCTAACGGAAAAGCAATATTTTCGCGCACTGTTCGCGACCAAAGTAAATTAAAATGTTGAAAAATCATACCGATTTGTTGGCGCGCTTGGCGTAACTGCTTCCCGCTAATTTTCCCCATATCTTTCCCATCAACAATGACTTCACCGCTCGTCGGCTTTTCTAATCCGTTCAATAACCGAATGAGCGAGCTTTTCCCTGCGCCGCTATAGCCGATAATACCAAAAATTTCTCCTGCTTCAATATGCAAGTTCACACGATCAACAGCGGTCACATGTCCACTTGCTGCTTTGTACACTTTTGTTACATTCGATAATGTGATCACGTTGCTGTCACCTTCCTTCCATGAAAAAAACCTTTCTGCTCAAGAGAACAGAAAGGCGCGAATCGTCCATTCTGTCTCTTATCTCTCAAAGCAAACGCTTTGTGTGAATTGGCACCATTTCAGCAGCGCTGACGGTTGCCGGGTTTCATCGGGCACATCCCTCCACCTCTCTTGATAAGAGCGCTTTTAAACGCTTTATTCAGTTAACGTTTTAATATGTTTGAGGATCATTTTAAATTACAAAGGTGAGTATATCATCGAAAGAAGGACGGTGTCAATAAAAATTTTTCAACTATTTCCCCTTCATAATCAAGTGAACGGAATATATAGCATGAGAAATCGCTACTCTTCGGATGTCGGGCTACGAACAACCCACCGCTTTGTTAAAATGCAAAAGACTGACCCAGCACGCATTAGCGTTTCAGATCAGCCTCTTCAGTTCAAAAAATGAAGTTAAACTTTCCAATTGTAGGCATACATAGTTACATGCCAAACGGACCCTTTAATTACATTCTTCTTTTGTAATTCTAATCGTTACGTACACTTTATGAAAGGAGTCATAGTAGTCAGCTTGTGCAACACTAGATGTATACCATTTATCAACTAATTTCAAGTAAGAATCTGTATTTACTAAAGAATAAATCCCCGTAATAGTAGAAGTCTTAGTCGTTAGATTTCGATCGTACGTAACTGTCATCGTCACTGTACCATACATACTCTGAACCGTTTTTGTTTCTTTATTTCCTCGGACAATCGTATCAAGTGGAGCAATTTTTGATTTTGAATTGCTTAATTTTGCCATTGAACTCCCTACTGCAGGAGTAACTGTAATTGTTACATTCCCCTCTTTATATACTCGTTTCGGGAGCGTACTAGCTTCAGTAGTAATTAACGACCCAAAAAAACCATCTAATAACAGAGTAGCAGTTAGTGCTAGGGTAGCAACTAAAATAAGCCTTCTAAATTTACTTTTCATTATTTTCTCTCCTCACATAGTCCAATTGTAATGCTAGTTCTCCGCTACTTGTCCATAATGAGATAGACTTGTACATTAGCGCCAGTTAAACATCGGTATCATGAATATAAGCAGAAATTTTTATTTAGCTGATTACTCACCATAGGTACAACATATTGTATAAAAATCGGACGTTCTTTATTTCAACTTATACATTGCTCATACTCCTCCGCTTCTTCTCCCAAAAATAGCTGATCAGCTATTTTCATTTTACCAAAAATAGAAAAGAAAAAAATCCGTATTTTCCGCCAATTTTTTGGCGAAAATCCGCCAATTTCTTCAAAATAAATGACAAAGTTTATTAAATGAAGTAGAATCTAGTAAAAAAGTGGAGGAGAAATTGCATGGCTATTCGTACATTGCTTATTGATTCTGACCCTATCTATTTGCTTGGGTTGAAAAAATTGTTGGAAAACGAAAGCAATATAACAGTTATCGGTTCTTGTTCTTGTATCGATTCACTAGATACTTTCATACATATACATGTACCAGATGTCATTGTGATAAATGTGCACATGCACATAATAAAAGCATTGGGCTGGATAAAAAATGCGAAGGAAATATACCCCACAATAAATGTCATTATGCTATGCAACTATCCACCGCTCGCCTTATCTGCGCATGAGGCAGGTGTATCCGTCGTATTGTCAAAAGAAAAAGTTTCCACTCATTTAGCACATATGATCCGATACAGCAACGAAGGAGAAAAATATTTTTTGGTGGATAGTGAAACTATGTATTCAACAAAGCATGGTTTAACAAACATTGAAATCAATATACTACAAATGTTGGCAGATGATCAAACGAGTGTACAAATTAGCGAACGGCTAAAGATAAGCAAACGAACAGTGGAACGTCACCTTTCTTCTATTTTCGAAAAATTAGGGGTTTCGTCACGAACAGGAGCGGTTGCCGAAGCGCTGCGGTTACAACTCATAAAATGAAAGGTGCTAGTCGAAAAATCTAACTAGCACCTTTCATATTTACACCCGCGAATACATCGACCGTACCCCTGTCGCCGCTTCAATCGCTTGTTCTAAGTCTTCGATTAAATCATCGACATTTTCAATTCCGACCGATAAACGAATCATATCTTCTGTCACACCGGATGCTTTTAAGTCCTCTCCACTTAATTGTTGATGCGTTGTACTTGCAGGATGAATAATTAAACTTTTTGCATCGCCAACGTTGGCAACATGCGACCAAAGCTTAACGTTGTTAATTAACGTAGCCCCTGCTTCACGGCCACCTTGAATGCCGAAGACAACGACTGCTCCTGCCCCTTTTGGCATATATTTTTTCGCTAGCTCTTTTGCTGGATGATTGTCATGTTCAGGGTACAACACCCAATTAACTGCTGGATGGTTGTCCAAATACTCGACGATTTTTCTCGTATTGGCAATATGCTCTTTCATGCGGACATGCAACGTCTCCAGCCCTAAATTAAACTGGAAGGCGTTGAACGGGCTAATCGCCGGTCCTAAGTCACGTAACAACTGCACGCGTGCTTTGACGATATACGCCGCCGCACCGATGTCTGCGTATACGAGATTATGGTAACTTGGATCTGGCGCCGTAAACGCTGGAAACTTCGGCGAATGCCAATCAAATTTTCCACCATCGACAATGATACCACCTAACGTCGTTCCGTTACCAAGCAACCATTTCGTTGCCGAATGAATAACAATATCCGCTCCGTGTTCGATTGGCCGGCAAAGGTATGGCGTCGCAAACGTGTTGTCAATAATCAACGGAATGCCTGCTTCATGCGCAATTTCCGCAACTGCCTCAATGTCTAACACATGCAGGCTTGGGTTGCCAATTGTTTCAGCAAAAATCGCTTTCGTTTTTGGTGTAATTGCCGCACGGAAATTTTCTGGATCAGACGGATCGACAAAATGTGTTGTAATGCCGTATTTCGGCAACGTATTCGCAAACAAATTGTACGTTCCTCCATATAACGTCGAAGCAGAAACAATATCATCTCCCGCTTGAGCGACGTTTAATATTGCCATCGTAATAGCAGCCATGCCGCTCGCTACCGCTAAAGCACCAATGCCCCCTTCAAGTTGAGCGACACGCTCTTCAAACACCGTTACCGTCGGATTATGAATGCGCGTATAAATGTACCCAGCTTCCTTTAACGCAAACAAATTGGCCGCATGCTCTGTGTTATCAAACAAATACGCATTCGATTGATAAATTGGCACTGCACGCGCTTTCGTTACTGGATCCGTTTGCAAGCCACCGTGCACAGCAATCGTTTCAAATTTCATCGTTTCTCCCCCACATGTAATAATTTGTGAATATTTAGAATTTTAACACGATACATATTGCTCGTCAACGAACAACATCATACGGCTTGGCAAGGAAAAAGATCGACTCTAACAATAAAATGTGACGAAACGATGCTGTGACGGACAATTCGTTTAATCGCAGTTGTTGCTGTAGTTTTAAAGACCCTTGCAATAGCGACATAATTGCCTGTGCCGAACCACGAATCGTAATGACTCGCTCGCCATCTACCTCTTCTACGCGACGAATCCCTTCTTTCGATATGCATAATAATACTTCTCGACTCTCCCATTGTAGTTGAATATATAAACAATCACTCGGCAAAATCGGCGCTAACATGTTCATTTAACCGCCCCCGTTCCATATTTCTCAATATCCATTGTTTCCATATAAATGCGAGTAGTTCCTGCTATAAACGCTCGACAAATGTCTCGTTTCCTCGTCAATTTCCCAAGAAATATGTCGAAAGCTGGCTTTATTCAGCCAGCTTTCGCAACGTTTCGTATAAATATGGAACAGAATGAAAAGCATATATTTTTTGTACAAGTTTATCATGTTGAAAAATAAGTAAACACGGAACGCTTTCGATGCACCACTCAACCGCTTTGTCCGGCACGTAGTTTAAATCTTGACGTTCAAATGTAACAGATGGCAATAACTGCTCAAGTACATCAACCATACGACTTGCCACTTGACATGTTCCACATAATGGCGTGTACATATAGACAACTTTCACAACGATCACGAAACCTACGCAAGGAAGCCCCTGCCTTTAGGCACGGGGAGGAATTGCACCTTACGCAAGTTCCGCCACCCCCTTTCCATAAGCATATCCGTCAAATCGCTGAATGACTTGGACATATCTATAATTTATTCCTTGTGCGATACGCTTTCCGTCCTTGCCTTTAATATCGAAACTTCCAGTCTTTCTACATGCGACTTCGCCAAACCAAACGCCTTGATATTTCCCTCTTGGGACAACAGCCTTAACCATGTCCCCTGTTTGAAAACCAAAGAAGAATTTTTGTCTTGCAAGATAACCTCTTGGGAAGCCATATCTATCTAGGTTTGTACGAGAGCGACTACCACGCCCTTTTGCCTTGATAAATAACACTTCTTTTGTTTTGAAATATAAGTGATTTGTTGTGCTTTCGCCTACACAACAAGCGTCAAAATAATGTGTTTTCGGCAAGTCTAAACGAATACGATTCATTTTTGTTCGTGCACCTGTTCCACACTCGACATCTAATCCTGTCTGCTTTAACACTTCATACACTTTCCATCTTGTCGAGTTGATAGCACTTGTATCCTTTAATGATTCTTTGACTTGCTTTTGAATGTGCGGATACCCGAATTCTTCTGCTGTCTTACTTCCTTTGCGCTGATTACAGTCATGACAGGCAAGACATAGGTTATCCACTCGGTCTGTTCCACCTCTCGATTTTGGAATGATATGCTCCACTTCAAGTGGAACATTTTCTTTTCCGCAATAACAACACTTCCGCCCAAACTTTTCAAGCAAATACTCCCGTACTTCATATCCTTGTAGCGTGCCTTGTTGATACTCTACACCATTGATTTCAGGATTTCGCATGAGTTGCGTGTCGAATTTGGCATTTTCGTATGATATATACCCAATGGGGCATAATTTCTTTAGGCGGTTAACCCATGTTTGGATATTTTGCACACGACTCTCTAGTGATGACGGCAACCACCCCTCCTTTCGCTTGCGGTTCAGAAAGCGTGGTTTTCTGTATCTTGTTTTTCGATTTCGTCTTGCTCGACGAAAAGCACGCCTTTTATCTATTCTTTCCTTGATGTCTGTGCGATGGTCAAGTTGCCCTAACCATACCACTTCTTGTCCTCGCAAAATCGCTAATCCTGTATGCCTGCTTCCATAGTCGATTTTTAGCCGATATGTTGCTTTAATTTCTGATTCGTCTACTGATTTTTTCAAGATGATGGTAAATGGAAATCGCCTGTAAATCGCCGCCTTCCCTTGTTTCAACAGCTTTCTTGCAACTGCTTCGTGACAAGGAGCAAGCGGACGTTTGTTTGTGTCTAACACAAAAACCATAGGGTTCTCCCCTTTCCTCTGCATAAAGCAGGTCATATTCTCCTCGACCATGTTATAGATGCTTGTTATGTGCAAGACACTAGCGCTACCCACCACGCTTGTTTAACCTTGCACGACAGAGGAACGGGCTGGAGAAGCACCCGAACGTGTCATGACATCTATAACGTAGGCTCTGTTTCAAGCCTTGGTCTGGTCAACATGGGGCTTACAAGCCCATGACTTTAGTCATTGGGTTGTTGACACAACTTTCTATAAATATTGTGCGTGTACATCGATATTTGCACTTAATAACACGACCGCAATATGATGCTTCGGAGCTGCTGCGACTTCACGATACATTTTATCAATATATAAGTGCTCAGCATGCGGAAACTCTCGACGGAGTTGACGACGTAATTTCTCCCCCGCTTCATCGGAATCGACTAAAATGTACACTTCTTTATCGTACAAAGCATCGATTAATTCATCAAGTTTGGCGGTGCCAAGCGTTCCGTTTGTACATATAATTTCAACTGGCTCACTAATGATGCTTTCGACTTTTCGTTTATCTGAGCGCCCTTCGACAATAATCACTTTTTCTACCTCAACAATCGCCATCGTCATCACCTTGTACATTCATTTATGTATATTATATTCGTGATCGTACACTTTTTCTCCTTTTATTCAATACAAAAGGACAGCGATGGCGCTGTCCTTAACACCAACCACCTTCTATGTCACAATCGACATATTTCATATTTGGATGTTCAGTAACTGTTACGCTTTTCAAAATACGCCTGTTTTGTTGTTGGTATCCATGCTTTAACTTTAACTTATTCGTTTCTTGAACAAATCCTCCAACACATTCGTTGTCATAAAACAGCTCAAAGTTGCCGTTTTCATTAAATTTCCCAACAACATCTTTTGTAATATCGATTGTTTTTTGTTTTAACAAAAAAGACACCCCAGTGTCATAGGGTGCCCTGTGATGTGTGTTTTACTCTTGATTAATCATTTGTTCGTATTGTTCTGCCGTTAATAGGTTGTCCACTTCACTTAAATCGCTTGGCTCAATGACGATCATCCACGCTTTATCATATGGTGATTCGTTTACATACTCTGGGTTGTCGTTTAACTCTTCGTTCACAGCTACGACTTTTCCGCTAATTGGGGCATATAATTCAGACACAGTTTTCACTGACTCCACGCTACCAAATGGCTCATTTGCTGTCAGTTGCGCCCCCACTTCTGGCAATTCAACGAATACGATATCGCCGAGTTCTGACTGGGCAAAGTCCGTAATCCCAATGCGAACTGTATTTCCTTCGACACGCACCCATTCATGTTCTTGTGAATAACGTAGCTCTTTTGGAATGCTCATCGTTTTCCCTCCAACATATCATCTTCTTTTTCATCATACACGATTTTCAACATGATTTCACGATAATTTAAACATTTCGTGATATTTTTGTTCGTCAAATCCGACAATAACTTGCTCGCCATTTGTGATGATTGGACGCTTGATTAACATCCCGTCTGATGACAACAATTGCAGCATGTCTTCTTCTGTCATCGTTTTTAATTTGTCTTTTAATCCAAGTTCACGATACTTCATGCCGCTCGTATTAAAAAATTTCTTTAAATCAAGCCCACTTTTTTCATATAACGTCCGCAACTGCTCTTTTGACGGAGGCTGCTCAACAATATGTATCGCTTGCACAGAAATGTTGTTGTCATCTAGCCATTTTTTTGCTTTGCGACATGTGCCGCACTTTGGATACCAATAAAATGTTACCATCTTCTCACGAAACTCACGCAAGGAAGCCCCTGCCTTTAGGCACGGGGAGGAATTGCGCCTTGTGCAAGTTCCGCTTCCTCCTTTCTGTAAGTATATCCATCAAATCGCTGAATGACTTGAATATATTTATAGCTGATTCCTTGTGCGATACGTTTACCGTCTTTTCCTTTGATGTCGAAATTTCCAGTCTTCCTGCATGCCACTTCACCAAACCACACGCCTTTGTATTTTCCTCTTGGAACAATAGCCTTAACCATGTCTCCTGTTTGGAAGCCAAAGAAGAACTTTTGTCTTGCAAGATAACCCCTTGGGAAGCCATATCTATCTAGGTTTGTGCGTGAACGACTGCCACGCCCTTTTGCATTGATGAATAACACTTCTTTTGTTTTGAAGTACAAGTGGTTTGGTGTGCTTTCTCCAACGCAACAGGCATCAAAATAGTGTGTTTTCGGCAAACCTAAACGAATACGATTCATTTTTGTTCGTGCACCTGTTCCGCACTCAACATCTAATCTTGCCTGCTTTAATACTTCGTACACTTTCCATCTTGTTGCGTTAATGATACTTGTGTCTTTTAATGATTCTTTGACTTGTTTTTGAATGTGTGGACAGCCGAACTCTTCTGCTGTTTGGTTTCCTTTTCTTTGGTTGCAATCTCGACATGCAAGGCAAAGGTTATCTATTCGATCTGTCCCGCCTCTCGATTTTGGAATAATATGCTCCACTTCAAGTGGAACGTTTTCTTTTCCGCAATAACAACACTTTCGTCCAAACTTTTCAAGCAAGTATTCTCTTACTTCGTATCCTTGAAGCGTGCCTTGCTGATACTCAATGCCACTGATTTCAGGATTTCGCATGAGTTGCGTGTCGAATTTGGCATTTTCGTATGATATATGTCCAATGGGGCATAACTTTTTTAGACGGCTAACCCATGTTTGGATATTTTGCACACGACTCTCTAGTGATGGAGGCAACCATCCCTCCTTTCGCTTGCGGTTCAGAAAGCGTGGTTTTCTGTATCTTGTTTTTCGATTTCGTCTTGCTCGACGAAAAGCACGCCTTTTATCTATTCTTTCCTTGATGTCTGTGCGATGGTCAAGTTGCCCTAACCATACCACTTCTTGTCCTCGCAAAATCGCTAATCCTGTATGTCTACTTCCATAGTCGATTTTTAGCCGATATGTTGTTTCATTTTCTGATTCGTCCACTGATTTTTTCAAGATAATGGTAAATGGGAATCGTTTGTAAATCGCCGCCTTCCCTTGTTTCAACAGCTTTCTCGCAACTGCTTCGTGACAAGGAGCAAGCGGACACTTATTTGTGTCTAACACAAAAACCATAGGGTCCTCCCCTTTCCTCTGCTTACGCAGGTCATATTCTCCTCGACCATGTTATAGATGCTTGTTATGTGCAAGACACTAGCGCCACCCACCACGCTTGTTTAATCTTGCACGACAGGGGGTAGGGCTGGAGAAGCACCCCACCGTGTCATGACATCTATAACGTAGGCTCTGTTTCAAGCCTTGGTCTGGTCAACATGGGGCTTACAAGCCCACGATTTTAGTCGTTGGGTTGTTGACCTCATCTATACACAATATAACAAACAGAAAGTACCAGACGATGCGTCTGGTACTTCCATTATTACACAACATATCGTTCAGCTTCAATTAGTGCTTGCGCTGCCTCACGTTTTTTCGCAATGATGTTGATTGGCGTATGACGTGTTAATTTACGCAATGCTGATAGCATCATACGCAACATGTCACCTTGTTCGACAGCGACGATCGTTTCTTTTGCATGTGCTTCAATTTCGTTAAATGCTTCCTGGCAGAAAATTTGTGTATACAATACTTTTTGTTTGTTTTTCTCAACGCCAGATTGGGCAATCGCTTTTTCCGTGCGTAAAAGCGCAGATTCCATCGCATATACGTTGCTAACGATGTCTGCAATATTCACAAGCACTTCTTGCTCTTTTTCAAGTTTCGGACCGAATTTTTGCGCCGCCAGTCCCGCGACCATTAAAGCGATTTTTTTCGCATTGCGGACAAGGTACTTCTCTTGTTCAAGCACGCCATCGCCAACTTCTTCCGGCATCAACATCATTAATTCTTCTTGTAATTGTTGCGCTTTTTGTAAAAGCGGCAATTCACCTTTCATCGCCTTTCTTAAATACATTCCTGGTACAAGGAGGCGGTTAATTTCGTTCGTTCCTTCAAAAATACGGTTAATACGTGAATCGCGATACATGCGTTCAATTTCGTATTCTTGCATAAAGCCGTAACCGCCATGAATTTGTACACCTTCATCTACAACGTAGTCAAGCATTTCTGTCGCAAACACTTTGTTTAAAGAGCATTCAATCGCGTATTCTGCAATCGCTTTTGCCGTTTCTTTTCCGTCTTTTGCTTGTTCATCTGTCAACTGTCCCATGCGCGCTTCAAATAAACCGACTGTACGGTAAACGGAGCTTTCTGCCGCATACAATTTCGACGCCATCGTCGCTAATTTTTCTTGTGTTAATGTAAATTTCGAAATTGGTGTTTTAAATTGTTGACGTTGATTGGCGTATTGAATCGTCACTTCTAGGGCACGTTTTGCTCCGCCAACGGCACCGACGCCAAGCTTATAACGGCCGATGTTTAAAATGTTAAAGGCGATGATGTGGCCTTTGCCGATTTCGCCAAGGACGTTTTCTTTCGGAACGAGCGCATCTTGTAAAATTAATGTGCGCGTCGATGAGCTTTTAATGCCCATTTTCTTTTCTTCTGCTCCTGTCGATACGCCGGGGAAATCGCGCTCAACGATAAATGCCGTGAAATGCTCACCGTCTACTTTGGCATAGACGACGAATACGTCGGCAAAACCAGCGTTTGTAATCCATTGTTTTTCCCCATTTAAAACGTAATGCGTACCTTCCGCATTTAGTTTGGCTGTCGTTTTCGCACCGAGCGCATCTGAGCCAGAGCCTGGCTCTGTTAACGCATAAGCAGCAATTTTCTCACCTGTCGCTAGTGCCGGTAAATATTTTTGTTTTTGCTCCTCTGTTCCGAACAAGACGATTGGAAGCGAGCCGATCCCGACGTGCGCACCGTGTGAAATCGAGAAGCCGCCCGCACGCGCCATTTTTTCAGCAATTAATGCCGAGCTAATTTTATCTAAACTTAATCCACCATATTCTTCAGGCACATCTGCACCAAGCAATCCGAGTTCACCTGCTTGTTTTAAAAGCGCAACAGAACGATCAAACTCATGATTTTCTAAATGTTCAAGTTGCGGTAACACTTCATTCACGACAAATTCTTCTGTCGTTTTCGCAATCATTTTCTGTTCGTCTGTAAAATCTTCTGGTGTAAACACTTGCGTTGGTGACACATCTTCAATTAAAAAGCTACCGCCTTGTGCAACTTTCAATGTTTTTTCCATCATTATTTCCCCCTCTTATAATAATTCAAATACGCCAGCAGCACCCATACCGCCGCCAATGCACATCGTGACAATACCAAATTGTTCGTTGCGACGACGCATTTCATATAAAAGTGTCAACGTTAGCTTTGCACCTGTACAACCGAGCGGATGACCGAGGGCGATCGCTCCTCCGTTTACGTTTACTTTTTCTTCATCTAGTCCGAGTTCGCGAATGACTTGAATTGATTGTGATGCGAACGCCTCGTTCAGTTCAATTAAACCGATATCAGAAAGCTCAAGACCCGCAAGCTCAAGCGCCTTTGGAATGGCTGCAATCGGACCGATACCCATCACTTCAGGTGGAACACCTGCAACAGCAAACGAGCGGAATTTACCAAGCGGTTGTAAACCGAGCGCTTTCGCTTTTTCGTGATCCATCACCATCACCGCAGCTGCTCCGTCGCTCGTTTGGGAAGCGTTTCCTGCTGTTACCGTTCCGTTTACCGAAAACGCAGGGCGTAACTTCGCGAGCGTTTCCATATTTGTATCTGGGCGTACTCCTTCATCTTGACTAAACGTCATCTTTTTCTCTACTAATTTATTGTTTTCAATATGACGGACTGTCACTTCGACCGGCACAATTTCATCGACAAATTTTCCTTCGGCAATCGCTTTTGCTGCTCTTTGATGGCTGCGAACAGCAAACGCATCTTGCTCTTCGCGCGTCACCCCATATTTCATCGCGACTTGCTCAGCTGTATGCCCCATCGACATGTAATACTCTGGCGCACTTTCTGCGAGCTTCATGTTCGGACGTACGACATGACCCATCATTGGAACCATGCTCATCGACTCCACGCCACCAGCAATGACGGTATCTGCATGCCCAAGCATAATTCGCTCTGCCGCATAAGCGATCGCTTGTAATCCTGATGAACAATAACGGTTAATTGTAATCGCTGGCACTGTATACGGCAAACCAGCAAGCGCACCAATGTTGCGCGCAATATTCAACCCTTGTTCTGCCTCTGGCATAGCGCAGCCGATAATGAGATCGTCAATGTTTCCTTCATAGTTTCCTGCTCGTTTCAACGTTTCTTTAACAACAATCGCCCCTAAATCATCCGGGCGGACGTTTGCTAACGTCCCTTTTTTCGCTTTGCCGACAGGCGTGCGCGCCCCGGCAACGATGACCGCTTCTTTCACGTCAATCCCCCCTTAGTTTCTTAACGGTTTTCCTTTAACAAGCATATGTTGCATGCGCGCTTGCGTTTTCGGCTCACCGACAAGACTTAAAAATGCTTCGCGCTCTAAATCAAGCAAATATTGTTCGTCCACTTCTGTTCCGTACGGTACGCTTCCACCAGCGATGACGTATGCAAGCTTTTTCGCAATTTTTAAATCATGCTCCGAAATATAGCCTGAATAATACATGCCTTGAGCGCCAAGCAACAACGCCGCATACCCTGTTTCCCCGACAACCGGGATTTTTTTACGCACCGGCGGTTTGTATCCGCTCTCATATAGCGCTAATACAGCTTGTTTTGCGTCATGAATGAGATGATCACCATTGATCGAAATACCATCTTGTGCATTTAAGAAATTTAACTCACGCGCTTCTGCTGCCGATGTCGATACTTTCGCCATCGCAATCGTTTCAAACACTTTATTTGCAACCTTTTGCAAATCAAATTCCACACCGTTTGGCATGCCGCTTAAATGTTTAATGTATAGCTCTTTATTTCCACCACCGCCTGGAATGAGACCTACACCTACCTCAACAAGCCCCATGTATGTTTCTGCAGCTGCCTGAATGCGTGAAGCTGGCAAGCAAATTTCCGTTCCACCGCCTAACGTCATCGCAAATGGTGCGACAACGACCGGTTTAGTGCTATATTTAATATTCATCATCGCTTGTTGGAATTGACGAACGACCATTTCAATTTCAAAATAGTTATCATCTTGCGCTTCCATTAAAATCATCGCAAGGTTCGCGCCGACACAGAAGTTTTTTCCTTGATTTCCGATGACAAGTCCTTTATAGTTGCGGTCAACTTCTTCTAACGCGTAGTTAATCATTTGGACGATGTCAAATCCAATGGCGTTGTTCGGTGAATGAAATTCGAGTAATGCTACATCGTCACCAAGGTCAATTAAACTTGCACCACTATTTTTCTTAATGACCCCTTTTTGTTCTTTTAAGCGCTGAATGTGAATGACTTTTTCATTTTCTTCAACCGGCTTATATTGTCCACGATCGTAGTATGATACGCGACCGTGCTCGTATTTATAAAACGCCTCATATCCGCTCGCAAGCATATCTTCAACCCACGATGGTACTTGACGACCTTCCGCTTTCATTTTTTCAACAGACTGCTTCACACCGATCGCATCCCATGTTTCAAAAGGACCGAGCTCCCAGCCAAAGCCCCATTTCATTGCACGGTCAATCGCTACGATGTCATCTGCGATTTCACCGAGCAACTGAGCGGAATATAATAACGTCGGGCTTAAAATATTCCACAGCAGTTGACCAGCGCGATCGTTCGCATATACAAGCGCTTTCAATTTGTTCGCTGTTCCTTTTGCTTGTTTGCTCATCTCGATCGACGGTGCCTTTAGTTTTTTCGTCGGTTCATACTCGAGCGTTTCATAATTTAATTCAAAAATGTCTTTTCCTTTTTTATAGAAAAATCCTTGCCCTGACTTACTGCCAAGCCATCCTTTTTCAACCATCGTTTTCATAAAAGACGGAACAGTAAACGCTTCTTTTTCTTCGCCTTCTACTTTTTCGAATACGTTGTTAGCTACATGAATAAACGTGTCTAAACCGACGACATCGAGCGTGCGGAACGTCGCACTTTTCGGACGACCGATTAATGGGCCTGTCACAGAATCGACTTCGCCGACGCTATAGCCGCCTTTCATCATTTCACGTACCGTCACAAGCAAACCGTACGTACCGATCCGATTGGCGATAAAATTTGGCGTATCTTTCGCAAGAACGACGCCTTTGCCAAGCACATTTTCACCAAATTGTTTCATAAACGTAACAACAGCTGGATCAGTGTGCTTTGTCGGAATGACTTCTAATAGTTTTAAATAGCGCGGTGGATTGAAAAAGTGCGTGCCTAAAAAGTGCTTTTTAAAATCGTCCGAGCGTCCTTCGGCCATCGCTTCGATGGAAATGCCGGACGTGTTTGAGCTGACGATACTTCCTTGCTTTCTGACTTCATCCACTTTTTCAAACACACTTTTTTTCACATCAAGTCGTTCAACAACGACTTCAATAATCCAATCGCATTCGGCTAAGCGATGAAAGTCATCTTCAAAGTTACCGACTTCGATCAATGCTAAGTTGTCTTTCGACATAAGTGGCGCTGGTTTTTGTTTCAATAAACGTTGAACCGCTTGATTGACGATGCGATTGCGCACTTGTTTATGTTCAAGCGTCCATCCTTTTGCTTGTTCTTCAGCTGTCAACTCTTTCGGTACAATATCTAACAACAATGTCGGAATGCCGACGTTCGCTAAATGCGCCGCAATTCCCGATCCCATAACTCCGGAACCGAGAACCGCTGCTTTTTTAATTCGCATGCTCGTTCCCCCTTATCCGAATTGAATGAATGGTCATTCATTTTTCCTTTATCTTAAATATAAATTATATTTTAAATTTTCGCAACAAATAAATGTAGCGAATTTTGTCAACGATTTAGGAAATGATACAAAAGGAGGTGATGAGGCAATGAAAATGAAAAAACACCCGTCTAAAGCAGGTGTAAGCGCTGCAAGTGTGAAAGGAAATGCTGGTCCGACGGTGGAACGTGATGGAGGCGGAAAGAAAACAAGCCAAAATCAACAATATGGAAAAGAAAATATGGGAAATGAATAAAGGTGGGACACCCCACCTTTATTTTTTGAATATACCTTTTAACACAAATGCCACGTTGGCTGGGCGTTCTGCTAAACGGCGCATAAAATAGCCGTACCAATCGGTTCCATATGGAACGTAGACGCGCATTGTGTATCCTTCACGTACTAATTGTTCTTGTCTCTCTGGACGAATGCCGTATAACATTTGGAATTCAAATTGATCGTTCGGGATGTTATATTCCTTCACGAGTTGTTTCGTGTATTCAATTATCTCATCATCGTGCGTAGCAACAGCTGTATAGTTTCCGTTTAATAGATGCATCTTAATAATCTTTTTAAAGTTTTCATCTACATCTTTTTTGTCTGGAAAAGCGACTTCCTGTGACTCTTTATACGCGCCTTTCACGAGACGTAAATTCGGATGATACGCATTTAAATCTTCGATGTCTTTTTCCGTACGGTACAAATATGCTTGCAATACCGTTCCAACATTGTCATACTCTTTCTTTAACTGCTTAAATATATCGATTGTTTTTTGACAACGAGAATAGTCTTCCATATCAATTGTAACGAATACGCCGTGGGCTTTCGCTTCATCTAAAATACGGCGCATATTTTTCATCACAAGCTCATCGGAAATGTCTAATCCCATCGACGTCATTTTTAATGATAGTTGTGAATTTAGTTTATTTTCACCAATTGCACGAATCGCCTCAATCGAATGGTTCGCCATTTCATTCGCTTCTTGCTCGTTATCAACAAATTCACCTAAATAATCGATCGTGACCGCTAGTCCTTTACGATTCAGTTGTTGAATAACTTCTACTGCCTGTTCGATTGTTTCTCCCGCTACAAAACGCGACGCACCGAAACGAAGACCGTAACGCTTCGCCAATTTTGTTAACGTTTTATTTTTTGACAAAAATAAGAAAAAGTCGCGCATCAACTGCTCCATTGTTGTTTACCCCCTTTTGCAAGCGCATCCACCCGTATTGTAACACGTTTTCAATCGCTTGAATATGCTTTTGTCGAATAATCGTATTTTTTGTCTACATACGTATAACTATACAGCAAGTGGGCAATATACAGTCGAATGCGATTTTATTAGGAGGGATCCAGATGCAGCAACAAATGAACATGCAACAACAAGCGATGATGGCTCAACCGCCTAAAATGATTTCGACGAAAGACGCCCTTTATTTAACGGATGCGCTCTCATGGAATTTGATTGCGATGAAAAAAGCACATTTTTTCGCTTCTCAATGTCAAGATCAAGAAATTAAACAAGCGATTGATCGCGTTGGACAAATGCACCAACGTCATTATCAGCAACTTTTACATCAATTGCAACCATCTGCCCACGTGCAATAAAGGAGGACATAACATGAAGGTGCAAAATCCAGAAACACAAATTCCAAAAACCCCACAAATGAACGATCGCGATTTTATTAATGATATGTTATCGACTGAAAAATATATGACAGACAGTTATTGTACGTTTTTAAATGAAGCAAGTCATCAACATTTGTATGACGAAATATTGCATATATTTACCGAAACACAAAACTGTCAACGTGAATTGTACAACTTAATGTTTAAAAAAGGTTGGTATGCGCTTGAACAAGCAGACCAGCAAAAATTACAACAATCATATCAACAATTTCAAGGATATGCGAGCCAATTCCCGTACAACAATATGATACAATAAGAAAAGCCGACTGCTGATGCAGTCGGTTTTTCTTATGATGAGCCCAACCATTGGACAAACGCCTTGCATATCGTGTTAATGTAATGATGAATTTGCGAGGAGGGAATGCTCAAATGTATGGTCGCAGACCGTTTTTCGGTTTTTTCGGTGCACCGTTTTTTGGGGGCTTTCTAGGTGGATTGCTCGGCAGCGCATTAACGCCTTATCCGTTTTATCCGCCACGCCCATATTATTATCCACCACGTCCATATCCGTTTTATCCATATGGTGGCGGATGGTATTATTAAATATAAAACGCTAGAGAGGCATTTACTCTCTAGCGTTTTCTCATTAGCGTATGGAGACGGTGGGAGTCGAACCCACGTCCAGAGGTATCGCCACTTAAGCGTCTACGAGCGTAGTCGGTATATTTATGTTTCGCTGCTTCTTCCGCCTACCGACAGGCATCCGAGCAGCTAGTCTGATTATTCTCTTCCCTCGTCCTCAGACGGCGGACTTGGGCGTAGCCCACTTGTTATGAACCCCTAGGCCGCCACATGGGCGATGGCGGTAGGAGTTAGCCGCGTTAATTAAGCAGCTAAAGCGTAGTTTTCTTTGCCAGTTATCTTTAAGTGACGTTTTTACGAGGACGATCCCCTCGGCTCGCAGCTTAAGCTCGATCTACCCCTGTCGAATCCGTAACGTCCCCGTATAAGAGAAACGTACGAAGGAAGCTTAAGCTTTTATAACTGGCTGACACTTTTTATTATATCACATTTCAGGTGCTTTGCAATTGTAACATACTGGGTTTATTTCTGCCGTTCGCGGAAAGCGCGTTCGACTTCGCGTTGGGCTTCTTTCTTTTTCATATCTTCCCGTTTGTCGTATTTTTTCTTTCCTTTTCCGACGCCTAGCAACAGTTTCGCAAAACCATTTTTAATGTATAGCTTGAGCGGCACGAGCGTATAGCCTTGTTCTTTTGTATAGCCGATGAGCTTGCTAATTTCGCGACGATGAAGCAGTAGTTTGCGCGTCCGCAACGGATCATGATTGTAACGGTTGCCTTGTTCGTACGGACTAATATGCATATTATGCAAAAACACTTCACCTTTTTCCACTTTCGCAAATGAATCTTTTAAGTTCACCTTGCCTGCGCGAATCGACTTAATTTCCGTTCCTTGCAACACAAGTCCTGCTTCGTACGTTTCTTCAATGAAATAATCGTGATGTGCTTTTTTATTTTGAGCGATCAGCTTTCCTTCCCCTTTTGGCATTTGTTTCCCTCCCTTCAGACAACGAATATTTTAGCAAAAATAAGAAGAAAGGAAAAGCCTCATCAGTGGAGGCTTTCCTTATCGTTTTTTCTTTTTCTTCTTTTTCATGTTTGGTATATCTTCATAAAACTTTTTCTTTTTCTTCGTTTTTTTCGTTGGCCATTGCTCTTCTTTTTTCTTTTTCTGTTTTCCTTCGATGACGACTGGAGCAGCTTTCGCTTGTTTACGTTTGCGCCCTTTCATACCGACAATTTCAAAATCGACGATGCGCTCCTCTTTATTGACATTAATGACGCGCACCGTAATTTCGTCACCGATGCGGTACACTTTCCCTGTTCGTTCGCCGATCATCGCATAATGCTGCTCATCGTAATGATAATAATCGTCCGTTAAATAGCTAACGTGTACAAGCCCTTCGATTGTATTCGGCAGTTCAACAAACAATCCAAAGTTTGTCACCGAGCTAATAATGCCGTCAAACTCCATGCCAATTTTATCTTCCATAAACTCTGTTTTCTTCAAATCATCTGTTTCGCGCTCTGCCTCGACTGCACGACGTTCCATATTCGACGTATGTTCGGCAATTTCCGGAAGCTTCTCCGCCCATTTTTGCTGCGTTTGTTCGTCGATTTGCCCGTTAATTAAATACGTGCGAATAAGGCGATGCACAATTAAGTCTGGGTAGCGACGAATCGGCGATGTAAAATGCGTATAAAATTCCGTTGATAACCCGTAGTGACCTAGACTTTCAGCATCATAACGCGCTTGCTTCATCGACCGGAGCATGACGGTTGATACGACCATTTCTTCTGGCTCGCCACGTACCGCTTCCAACACTTCTTGCAAGGCGCGCGGATGAATTTGGTTTCCTGTTCCTTTGACAATATAGCCGAAATTCGTAATAAACTCTAAAAAACGCTGCAGCTTCTCAGGCTTCGGATCTTCATGCACACGATAAATAAATGGAACGTTCATCCAATGAAAATGTTCTGCAATCGTCTCGTTTGCCGCTAACATAAATTCTTCGATTAATCGTTCAGCAACAGAACGCTCACGCAAGATGATATCATACGGTTTTCCATTTTCATCGACAAGCACTTTCGCTTCTTTAAAATCAAAGTCAATTGCACCGCGCTTCATGCGTTTGTCGCGTAAAATATCCGCCAATTCCGCCATTAACTCAAACATCGGCACAAGCGGAGCGTATTTTTCTCTTAGCGCCTCGTCTTTATCGACAAGAATGCGGTTCACATCGGTATACGTCATTCGTTCAGTCGTACGAATAACGCTTTGAAAAATTTCATGGCTCACGACTTCACCGCGATCGTTTATTTCCATCTCGCACGACAACGTCAAGCGATCGACTTTCGGATTTAATGAACAAATACCGTTTGACAAGCGATGCGGAATCATCGGAATGACGCGGTCAACTAAATAAACGCTCGTTCCGCGCTCATATGCTTCGCGGTCAATCGGCGAGCCTTCCGTCACATAGTGGCTTACGTCGGCAATATGAACGCCTAACTTATAATTTCCGTTTGCTAACTTTGTTACGGTCACCGCATCGTCTAAATCTTTTGCGTCCTCGCCGTCAATCGTCACAATCATTTCGTTGCGTAAGTCCCGTCGACCCTGTAAATCTTCTTCCGAAATTGTATCCGGAATGCTGTTCGCATGGGCAATGACGTCTTCTGGGAATTGGAGCGGCAATCCATGTTTATGGATAATCGATAAAATATCGACCCCCGGATCGTTTTTATGCCCTAAAATTTTAATAACTTCCCCTTCTGCACTAATACGTCCCTCTGGATACGTCGTTAAACGGACGACAACTTTATGCCCTTCAACCGCACCGTTTGAAGCATGTTTCGGAATAAAAATGTCGTTGACGATTTTTTTATCGTCTGGAATGACAAAACCGAAGTTTTTGCTTTCTGTATACGTACCGACGACTTCTGTAATGCCCCGCTCAATAATGCGGACGATCGTCCCTTCTTGACGCGCCCCCGTTGCTTGTCCGTTGACACGCACAAGAACGGTGTCGCCATGCATCGCATTCTTCAATTCCGACGGTGGAATGAAAATGTCATCAAGCGTCGGATCTTCTGGAATGACAAACGCAAACCCTTTCGCATGGCCGGTCACTTTGCCGCGAATTAAGTTCATTTTCTCCGGCAATCCATACCGATTGCTTCTCGTTCGGACGATTAGTCCTTCTTCTTCTAATGCGACAAGTGTTTTGACAAGTTCTTTAAATTCGGCTGCGTCTGTAATATGAAACGCTTCTTCTAGCTCTTGAACAGTCAGAGGTTTATACGCTTCATCGCGCATAAACGATAATAATTTTTCCTTCATTTACTTCCTCCTTTCGAGGATTACCAATCTAATGATTCTAAAAATGCATAAATGTCTTCATGAAGCTGTTCTTTTTCTTTATCAAGCGTAATGACGTGTCCTGACTCCTCATACCATTTTATTTGTTTTACGGGAGACTCGACGCCGTTATAAATAATATTTGCACTATCTGGGTTAATCATGTCATCATGACGCGCTTGTACAACAAAAACAGGTGCATAAATGAAATCTAAATGATCGCGCACATCAGCAATAAGTTGTTGCAGTGCTTTCAATGTTTTCATCGGCGTTTTCGCAAACTCCGCCATTTCGCGCTCGATTTGCTCCTCGCTTTTTCCTTCTCGCTTTTTATATTCGCGAGCGTATGCTAAAACTCCTTCATACATCGTCTGTTCGCTTTTAATATACATCGGGGCACACATTGGTACGATGCCAACGACAGGAACAGTATAGCCAAGTTTTAACGAAAACACACCGCCAAGCGATAATCCAACAACAGCGATTTTTTCATGGGTTTGTTTTAAATATTCGTAAGCGTTTATCACATCTTGCCACCAATCTTCCGGGCCGGTATGAACGAGCTCCTCTGGCGGCACGCCATGTCCTTTATAAATTGGAGCGTGGCACGTATATCCTTTTGACTGTAAAAAACGACCAAGCATACGAACATCCGCCGAATTTCCAGTAAATCCATGCAATAATAAAACAGCACGTTCACCAGCTTCAAACGTAAACGGTTGTGGTGCAACAAGTTTCACAAATGATTCCTCCTTTCTCCACGAAAAAAGCGATCCACATTGCTGGACCGCTGTTACAGTTCAAAATAAGTGACAGCTACTGTTAATACGAAAAACAACACCGCAAGCACAACAGTCAGACGGTGTAACACCGCATCAATGCCGCGTGCTTTCTGTTTACCAAACAATTGTTCAGCACCGCCGGTAATCGCACCAGAAAGCCCTGCACTTCGGCCTGATTGCAATAAAACAACCGCAATGATTCCAATACAAACAATTACAAGTAACGTAACAAGAAACGCATGCATACTTTACACCTCCAACGACGCACATCACAATAGTTTCATTTTAACACAACACGATTCATTTGTACAACGGACGAAAAGATACGGGATAAAACTTTAGTCATGATGATTTTCCGAAACAACAGACAAATAAAAAGCCACAGCAAGATTGCAAAATTTGTCGAAAACATCTTTTTCCCCCTTGATTTTGTTTTACAATTCGAATAAAGAGAGGGGTGATGCAAATGAACAGAAACCATTTTTTGAGTCCCTAAAAAATCTAAAATTTTATTAACACAGGAGACATGTCCCCGATTCCATTGAAGCTCGTTACAAAGCAAATCGAGCTTCAACTGTGTTATAAAAAACAGCTACATGTTTCCTAAGAGGTGCCTTATATAACAAGTGAAGCCTTGGAACTCCGACCCAAGGCTTCACTACTTTCAGAAGCTAGGACTGTGACGAATGTTGCTGCTTTTTTAACTTGTTGACCATGAGAAACACTCATTTGTCTAGTTGACATTTTATTTCGTGTTCTAGTTCCTCAATCTCCAACCTCCATTTATCACGTGTACTGTACAGTACTTCACATATAAAACTTGAAAAAGAGCTTTTATTTTCGGATATCTCCTGTTCTAATTTTATTAAATCTCGTTTTAGTCTTTTAACTGCTTCTTTTTTCTCTTCGATTGATAAGTATTCGTAAATTTTTCTCATCGTTATCTCCTCATATCAGTTTTGATAAAATATAAAATTAAAGGATTAACCAAGTAATCGTTCTTGCAATAGCATCAGCGATAAGTAACGAATATGTACCAGGTACTCTCGCTTCGATTAATAAGGAATTTAGTTTAGTTTTAATTGTACTTTGAGCTAAATCATTCGCATCATCAATCCAACTTTCTAGATCATCTAATGCTTCTACAACTTTGCTTTTATTATTATTAAAATATTTTGCTGTATCCTCATCAAACCATTTCAATATATAGTTTAAAACATCTCCGCCTTTATCAATGGCAGCTTTAATAATTTTAATTGCTTGTTTAACTAGGAATCCTTTTATCCCATAAGGCTGCACTTGTTGTTGAGTAATTTGTGCATTTTGAATAGTTGGTGTAATTGTCAAAAACGTAGCGGTAGATGTTTCTTTTTGTACAATGGGTGTATTATTTGAAGTCGCACTTGCTAAATTGACACCTATCATAAAAACAGACGAGAGACCAAAAACTCCTGCCAAAATTGCAATAAATATTTTACTGTAGATGAGCAAATTTACTAACATAAATTTACAACCAAACAAAAAAGAAGACATGAACCCGATTCCTTGGTTAGAATAGATGTGCCAACAAACCATTCACAAGGAGGTTCATGTCTCATGAATAGATTAGCACATCACCAAGGAATCCACAAGTTTTTGACGATGTTGGGGTTGGCCCTTTATTTCTCGAAACCTGTCATGAAGCATCTCGTTCATATCGTGGATGCGATGATTACAAAGGGCTTTTCGGGAACGCTGACCGATCTACATCATGGGAGTTTTCATCCGAACCATCGCACGACACTGAGCCATTTTTTCACGAAAAGCCCATGGGAGGAAGAGACGCTGCTTCGCAAACTCCAACAGTGGGTGCTTCATCGTGTCGAACGCAGCTCGAAACGAGAGAATCAACCCATTTTTGTTTCGATCGATGATACGATTTGCCAAAAAACGAAGCCCTCGTCACGGGCAACACACGCCATTCAAGGGTGTGATTGGCACTATTCTCACGCAGAGAAAAAGTCGATCTGGGGACATTCTCTCGTTTGGCTCATGGTTCATACGATGACCCAAGCGTTTCCTTTTGCCTTTCGCCTCTACGACAAGACGGTGGGGAAAAGCAAAGGGGAACTCGCGATCGAGATGCTTTCTTCGTTGGATGTGAGTCGACCCGTTTATGTGCTCATGGACTCTTGGTATCCATCGAAAACCCTCGTGGGAGCCTGCTTAAAAAAAGGGTTCCACGTCATCGCGATGCTGAAGACGAATCGGATTCTCTATCCAAAAGGGACGGCCATTCAAGCAAAAGAATTTGCCAAATCTATGGAGCCACGGGATACCCGCCTCGTCACGGTGGGAAAAGAGCGTTATCGGGTGTATCGCTACGAAGGCGCTCTGAACGGTCTCAAGGATGCCGTGGTGCTGCTCGCATGGAAAGCCGATCAGCCGATGACGCCGAAACATCTTCATTGCGTCTTGAGCACCGATCGCGAGCTAAGCGATGAAGAGATCTTGCGCTACTATGCTGCACGTTGGTCGATCGAATGTTTTTTCCGTCAAGCGAAAGACCAGCTGAAACTCGATGGATACCGCGTTCGCGGGCGTCGGGCGGTGAAACGGTATTGGATCTTGGTGCAACTTGCGTATGTGTACAGCATGTTCGAGTCTAACAGTGATTTTTCGGATGGGCTCGATCTCCTGCGCAAGAGAAAAGGACATAGCCTCGTGGAGTTCATTTACCGTGCAGCAAAACAAAATATTCCCATTGATACCGTGAAAAAACAGCTCCACGTGGCATAAGGGGTACCCTGTTTGTCTCTTTTTAAATGGTAATTATTGTAACGAAAATTGCTCAACTACAGTATTTTATTTATCATTCAAATCTCCTCTCCTAACCCTTTTTTACAATTCAATCATAGCGGCACTCATTTTTCTTTGTCTATATGTATTCTTCGACATACTTCTTCTAAAATCGACATAACGTACAAAAACAACAGGATGCCCCCATGCGAAGGCATCCTTATTTCTTACTTCTTCAAGTTGTAGAACGTTTTTATTCCATCGTATACCGCTGTTTCGCCTAATTGATCTTCAATGCGAAGCAATTGGTTGTATTTTGCGACGCGGTCTGTGCGTGAAGGTGCACCTGTTTTAATTTGACCTGCGTTTGTTGCGACGGCGATGTCGGCGATTGTGCTATCTTCTGTTTCACCAGAACGGTGAGAAATAACCGCTGTGTAACCTGCGCGTTTCGCCATTTCAATCGCTTCAAATGTTTCTGTTAATGTACCGATTTGGTTTACTTTAATTAAGATCGAGTTGCCGACACCTTGTTCGATACCTTGTGCTAATTTTTTCGTATTTGTTACGAATAAATCGTCACCGACGAGTTGTACTTTTTTGCCAAGGCGTTCTGTTAATAATTTATGACCAGCCCAGTCGTTTTCGTCTAAGCCGTCTTCGATCGAAATGATCGGATATTTGTTGACAAGTTCTTCATACCAAGCAACCATTTCTTCTGACGTTTTCACAACGCCTTCGCCTTCTAAATGGTATTTGCCTGTTTCTTTGTTGTAAAGCTCAGAAGATGCCACGTCCATCGCAAGCATCACTTCTGTGCCTGGTTTGTAGCCTGCTTTTTCAATCGCTTCGATAATTGTTTCCAACGCTTCTTCGTTTGATTTTAAGTTTGGAGCGAATCCACCTTCATCACCAACAGCGGTGTTGTAGCCTTTCGCTTTTAACACTGATTTTAAGCTATGGAAAATTTCCGCACCCATACGGAGCGCTTCACGGAAGTTTGGTGCGCCAACTGGCATAATCATAAATTCTTGAATGTCAACGTTGTTATCTGCATGCGCACCGCCATTTAAAATGTTCATCATTGGCACTGGCAATGTTTTTGCGTTAAATCCGCCTAAATATTGATATAGAGGAATGCCTAAGTAGTCAGCAGCTGCGCGCGCAACAGCCATTGAAACGCCTAAAATTGCGTTTGCCCCTAATTTTCCTTTATTTTCTGTACCGTCTAACGCAATTAATGCACGGTCGATAGCAACTTGCTCTGTCACATCGTAGCTACCAATTAATGCTGGCGCGATGACTTCGTTTACGTTTTTCACTGCTTGTAATACACCTTTACCAAGGTAGCGACCTTTGTCGCCATCACGCAATTCAACCGCTTCATACTCACCTGTTGACGCTCCACTCGGTACAAGGGCACGTCCGAACGCACCTGATTCTGTATATACTTCTACTTCTACTGTCGGATTGCCGCGAGAGTCTAATACTTCACGAGCATAAATATCAATAATTGTTGGCATCGTTCATCACTCCTTTTCTTATTTCACAATTAACGTTTTTCCTGTCATTTCTTTCGGTTGTTGTAATCCGAGCAAATCAAGCATCGTTGGCGCTAAGTCGCCTAAAATGCCATCTTGACGAAGTGTAATGCCTTTTTTCGTGACAATGACCGGCACTGGGTTTGTCGTATGCGCCGTATTCGGACTGCCGTCTGGATTTGTCACTTCGTCCGCGTTCCCGTGGTCAGCGGTAATAATCGCAATCCCGCCTTTTGCCAGAATCGCATCGACGACTTTTCCTAAACATTCATCGACTGCTTCGACTGCTTTAATCGTCGGCTCTAGCATTCCGGAATGGCCGACCATATCAGGATTTGCGTAGTTTAAAATAATCGCATCAAACTTGTCTGCTTCAATTTCTTTCAGTAAAGCGTCCGTTACTTCGTATGCGCTCATCTCTGGTTTTAAATCGTATGTGGCTACTTTTGGCGAGTCAATTAAAATGCGCTCTTCGCCAGGGAACTTTTCTTCACGACCGCCGCTCATAAAAAATGTAACGTGCGGATATTTTTCTGTTTCGGCAATGCGCAATTGCTTCAACCCGTTTTGTGACAATACTTCACCGAGCGTATTATCAAGGTTCGTCGGCTTAAATGCCACGTACCCTTTTACTGTTTCACTAAAGTGCGTTAAGCATACGAAGAACAAGTTTTTCGGATGTTTCGGTCCACGATCGAATGAACGGAAATCATCGTTTGTAAACGTGTTTGAAATTTGAATCGCACGATCTGGACGGAAATTGTAGAAAATAACCGCATCGTTATCTTGAATCGTTGCGACTGGCGTTCCATCTTCACGTACGATCACAGACGGTAATACGAATTCGTCGTAAATGCCGTTCGCATATGAATCATCGACGCACGCAAGCGCATCGCGATATGCTGGACCTTCTCCATACACCATCGCACGATACGCTTTTTCGACACGCTCCCAACGTTTATCGCGGTCCATCGAGTAATAACGACCCGATAATGTCGCGATTTCACCGACACCAATTTGTTCGATTTGCTCATTTAGCTGTTGAATGTACGTTTTCGCCGTTTGCGGACCGACGTCACGTCCATCTAAAAAGCCGTGAATATACACGTTTTTTACGCCTTCTTTTGCAGCGAGCTTGAGTAAAGCGAATAAATGGTTAATATGGCTATGCACACCACCGTCAGAAAGAAGACCGAAAATGTGCAAATTTGTTCCGTGTTTTTTCACATGATCCATCGCTGCTAAAAATGTTTCGTTGCGCTCAAACTCACCTTCGCGAATGGCGATATTGACACGCGTTAAACTTTGATACACAATGCGACCAGCACCGATGTTTAGGTGACCGACTTCCGAGTTCCCCATTTGCCCCTCTGGAAGTCCAACCGCTTCGCCGCATGCCGTTAACGTCGCATGCGGAAACTCATTCCAATAGCGGTCAAAGTTCGGCTTTTTCGCCTGCGCCACCGCATTTCCGAACGTTTCCTCCCGAAGTCCAAACCCATCTAAAATAATTAGTGCTACTGGTTGTTTGCTCATTTTCCTGCCTCCACGAGTTGTAAAAACGATTGTGGTTCTAGGCTGGCGCCACCGACTAGTGCGCCGTCAATATGTTCTTGCGCTAAAAATGCACCGATATTTTCCGGCTTTACGCTACCACCGTATTGAATGCGTACCGCATCAGCCGCTTCTTGTGAGAATTTGTTCGCAATGACTTGGCGAATGTAGCCGCATACGTTGTTTGCATCGTCTGCCGTGGACGATTTTCCTGTTCCGATCGCCCAAATTGGCTCATAGGCGATGACAACTTGCTTTACTTGTTCTTCTGTTAAGCCTTCAAGCGCTTTTTCAACTTGTACACGAACGACTTCATTTGTACGGTTGCTTTCACGCTCTTCTAATGTCTCCCCGCAACAAACGATTGGCACAAGTCCGTGCTTAAATGCCGCAAGCACTTTTTTGTTGACTGTTTCATCTGTTTCCGCAAACATTTCACGGCGTTCGGAATGCCCGATGATAACATACTCCACACCGAGATCTTTTAACGCAACGGGGCTAATTTCACCTGTAAATGCCCCTTGATCTTCAAAATGCATGTTTTGCGCACCAATTTTTACATTTGTTCCTTTTGTCGCCTCAACTAAATGCGCTAAAAAGAGGGCTGGTGCACATACAACGGCATCCACTTGCTCGTTGGAAGGAACCTCATGTTTTACTTCTTCCACAAACTGAAGCGCCTCTTTTAACGTTTTATGCATTTTCCAGTTGCCTGCAATAATCGGCTTTCGCATCGCTTTTAACCCCTTTCTTACTTATCGTTTAATGCGACGACACCTGGAAGTTGTTTTCCTTCCATAAATTCAAGCGACGCACCGCCACCTGTAGAAATGTGATCCATTTTGTCTGCAAGTCTGAACTTTTCAACCGCTGCTGCTGAGTCGCCGCCACCGATGACCGTATATGTATCTTTCGCATCAGCAAGCGCTTGTGCAACAGCTTTTGTTCCTTCAGCAAACGCATCCATTTCGAATACGCCCATTGGACCGTTCCAAATAACAAGTTTTGATTTTAAAATGACGTCGCGATACAATTCGCGTGTTTTCGGACCGATGTCAAGTCCTTCCCAATCGCTTGGAATTTCATCGATGTTCACTACTTTTTTGTTTGCATCGTTTGAAAAATCGTCAGCTACAACTGCATCCACAGGCATATAGAAGTTGACGCCTTTTTCTTTCGCTTTTTCCATGAACGATTTTGCTAATTCAATTTTATCTTCTTCTAATAACGATTTTCCGATTTCATATCCGAGCGCTTTCACAAATGTGTAAGCTAATCCGCCACCGATAATTAAATTATCGACTTTGTCTAATAAGTTTTCGATGACGCCAATTTTATCTTTTACTTTCGCCCCACCGATGATTGCCGTAAACGGACGATCTGGATTAGATAATGCCTTTCCTAACACTTCAATTTCTTTTTCCATTAAGAATCCAGCTACCGCAGGCAAGTGATGGGCAATACCTTCTGTCGATGCATGCGCACGATGAGCTGCACCAAACGCATCGTTGACATATACATCCGCAAGTTCTGCGAATGCTTTCGCTAATTCTGGATCGTTTTTCTCCTCACCAGGATAGAAACGTACGTTTTCAAGCAATAACACATCGCCTTCATTCATTTCAGCAATCGCAGCTTTCACTGCATCGCCATACGCTTCATCTGTTTTCACGACGCGCTTGCCAAGCAATTCACTTAAACGTTCTGCCACGGCATTTAAGCGCATCTCTTCAACAACTTTTCCTTTCGGACGACCAAGGTGGCTCGCTAAAATGACTTTCGCTCCTTGTTCCATTAAATATTGGATCGTTGGGAGCGCGGCGCGAATGCGTGTATCGTCAGTGACGACACCGTTTTGCATTGGCACGTTAAAATCGACGCGGCAAAATACACGTTTCCCTTTCACATCAATGTCACGAACTGTTTTTTTGTTCATGGAGAGGCCCCCTTATTCGTGTGATATATAGAAAGGGAGTGGGGATGAACCCCGCTCCCCTTCTCGGTATGTCCAACTATTTATTATAAACCGTTTTGGGCAAACAATCCAAAAAATTATAAACCTTTTGACGCAATGTATGCAGCAAGGTCAACAACGCGGTGAGAATATCCTGTTTCGTTGTCGTACCAAGAAAGAACTTTCACCATGCGACCTTCCATAACCATTGTTGAAAGGGCATCGATTGTTGAAGAAGCTGTTGAGCCGTTGTAGTCACGAGAAACTAATGGCTCTTCGCTGTAAGCAAGAATGCCTTTTAATTCACCTTCTGCCGCTGCTTTTAAAGCTGCGTTTACTTCTTCCACTGTCACTTCTTTTTCAAGTTCAGCAACAAGGTCAACAACAGATACGTTTGGTGTTGGTACACGCATCGCCATACCATTTAATTTTCCTTTTAATTCAGGCAATACAAGTGCCACTGCTTTTGCCGCACCTGTTGATGTTGGAATGATCGATTCAGCTGCTGCACGCGCACGACGTAAGTCTTTATGCGGTAAATCAAGAATTTGTTGGTCGTTTGTATACGAGTGAACAGTCGTCATCATACCGCGAATGATGCCGAATTTCTCATGTAATACTTTCGCAAATGGCGCTAAGCAGTTTGTTGTACAAGATGCGTTTGAAATGACATGATGGTTTGCTGGATCGTATTTGTCTTCGTTTACGCCCATCACGATTGTAATGTCTTCATTTGTCGCTGGTGCAGAAATGATGACTTTCTTCGCGCCTGCTTCTAAATGTTTCGCTGCGTCTTCGCGTTTTGTGAAGCGTCCTGTTGACTCAACAACGATATCAACGCCAAGTTCGCCCCATCCTAAGTTTGCTGGGTCGCGCTCTGCTTTGACGATAATTTCTTTTCCATCTACAACGATGTTGTTGCCGTTGACAGCCACTTCTGCATCTAATGTGCCATGAACAGAGTCATATTTTAAAAGATGTGCTAACGTTTTTGCATCTGTTAAGTCGTTAACTGCAACCACTTCAATTTCAGGATTTTTTAATGCTGCGCGGAATACGTTACGGCCGATACGACCAAAACCGTTAATACCAATTTTTACTGCCATGTTTTTTTCCTCCTTTGAAATTGTAGGAATGTATTTTAGAGGGATGAATCATCCCGTACTAACTGTTTTGCTGCACCTTCATCTGTAATTAAGATGCACTGATGTGCCTGTTTTATATACGCTTGAATCGCTTTTGCTTTCGAAGCGCCTCCTGCCACTGCAATGACGCAAGGAACGTGGCGCACATCTTCGAGCTGAATGCCAACTGTGTTCACTTTATGAACAACTTCTCCATGTTGATTAAAGTAATAACCAAACGCCTCCGCCACCGCTTCGTTTTGCTCAATTTTTTTCATGTCCTCCGGCGGTGTTTTTCTCCGTTCCGCCATCGTTTTTGCGTCACCTATACCATGAATGACGATCGTTGATGACTTGATTAATTCAAGCACTTCTTTAATAGCTGGTTCTTCAATAATCGATTGATACGTTTCAGCACTTAGTTGGTCAGGGACATGTAACAAACGATAATGTCCCATTGCTTTTTCCGCCATGCGCGCACAAATCGTATTCGCTTGGTTCGTCACATCTTCTCCAAGCCCACCACGAGCCGGAACAAATAACACATTTCGATATTTTGCATCAGGTGTCATCATTTCAGCGACAGCAGCAAGGGTTGTTCCACCAGTTACTGCTACAACGTCTTTCCCTGTTAGTGAATGTTTTATACGTGAGACACAAGCTCTTCCCATCTCTCTTTTCACCCAAGGGGATTGGTCACTGTCTCCAGCAACGACAATGACATCTTTGACAGGAAGTTTCTTTTTTATTTTTCTTTCCAGCTCTTTTAACCCGAGTACTTCTCGCATCATATCTTCAAGTTGAATGAGCACATCGTTTCCTTCTGATGTAACACTCATGCCCGCAGTTGTAATATCAAGCAAATTTTGCTTTTTTAAAAACTGCACTTCCGACCGTAAGACGCGCTCGCTAATGCCTAAGTTTAAGGATAATGTTCGGCGTCCAATCGGTTGCATTAAGCGGATGTGCTGCAAAATTTCGTATCGCTTTTGCATAATCGCGAGAAGATCAGGCAACAATTTTCGTTGAACATCAATCCATTGTCGCATGCTCTTTTCTTCCTTCTTTACTCTCTTTTTCTTTTTCAGGACGTTTCAAGTCCCGCTACGACGTATTATGTCCCACTTTACGTAAAAAATTCACCCCTGCCACAACTTTATTGTAACAGGAAGTGAAACGTTATTCAACTGCTTCGTATTTGTTGTAATCGTTTTCTTATGACATCTTTGTGAATACGACCATATGCAACGATTTCCCCGTCGATTTCGATGACAGGTATCATGAGTTGGTATCGTTCGAGCCACTGCTCGTTTTTATAAATATCGACTTCTTCCCATTCGACTTGTAACTCGCGAAGAATGTCTTTTGCTTCATCACAAAGACAGCAGTTTTCTTTCGAATATAACACGATTTTCATGTTTTGTCCCCTTTATGCATATTGCTTTCGTTTCGAAGCCGGTGGAATACAAAGCTGTTCACGATATTTCGCGACCGTCCGCCGCGCTACACAAATATTGTATCGTTGCTCGAGTAAATCAGCAATGTTTTGGTCGGAAAGAGGTTTTTGCCCATTTTCTTGCTTAATTAATTCCGCAATTAAACCTTTTACTTTTTCTTGCGATGCGTGTTCATCAACACCGCTTGTAAAAAAGCGGCGCATGTCAATTAAACCATGAGGCGTTTGCATATATTTATTTTTCACCGCGCGACTGACGGTCGATTCATGAATGTTTAATGCTGTTGCCACTTCGCGCATCGTAAGTGGCTTCATATGGAGCAAACCTTTTTCAAAATAATCACGTTGTCGATGAATTAACTCACAGGCAATTTGCTCAATCGTTGTTGCTCGCTGCATTAAACAACGTTGGATCCATTGAAACTGTTGACGTTTTTCCTCGATATATTTTTGAACGTGTGGATCATCCGATCGTACTTTCCGTTCATACGATTCATTCCATACAACAGTTGGAATAATTTCTTCATTCATCGTCACATTCCACACCCCATTACTATATGACACGATGACATCAGGAACAATATACGTCATTTGTTCATCGTTATACAAACTTCCTGGGCGTGGATGGAGCGTACGAATAAGTTCCCACACCCGCTGTAAGTCCGCTAACTCTACACCTAGTTTCGATTTTATTTCTTTCCATTTTTTATGGACAAACGATTCGAAATACTCCGTCACAATCGTCTCTGCTAGCTCATCCCTTTGTGGAAGACGGATGAGTTGTAAATATAAACAATGCGACAAATTTTCCGCTCCTACCCCAGCAGGATCAAGTGACTGTAACATATGAAGTGCTCGCGATATAGTCGTTTCTTCTAACTGAAGATGGCAAGCCGCCTCGGCAATTGTTGTATGCAAATAACCATATTCATCAAGTGACGCAATTAAATAATCAAGTGCTCTTCTCTCCTCGTCGGATACACGCATACCAACGAGTTGGCCATGTAAATGTGAAGCAAGCGAACGATTAAAAGCGCTTACATTTTCGATATAATTCATCCGATTCGTTTGATCGCGTCGCTTTGTAGCTGTTCGTTTTCGTTCATGCAACTCAATAAATGGATTTTCAAGCGCTTGTTCGTGTAAAAGCGATTGTAGTTCGATCGTTGAATATTGCAGCAGTTCAATCGCTTGAACAAGCTCTTTTGTCAACGCAACTTTTAGCTCTTGCCTTTGCGTTAATTGCATCTCCATTCATGCCATCTCCCTTCATCCTCATTTTATCATCTCTATAAGGGAGAGACGATAAAAACATATTGGATGTTTTTTCTACTATGCATATGCATCGAAGGCATGTTATCATTCTTATAGAACAAGCGAGCAAGCCTCGCAAAATTCATCTATTCGTCCGGTGCGGCACACCGGACTTTATTTTTTTATACAAAAACCCCGCTTGCATAGCAAGCAGGGGTTAATTAACGCCCTCGGCAGGATAATAACCATATACCTAAAAGTATTGATATTTCAATATTTGAGCCACACGTTCTTTTGTATCGTGCAAAATTTGTGCAAAATTATTTTCAATGTATAAATCTATGCAAAAAAGAGGCGGAGCGTGATCTCCGCCTTCTTTTTTCTTCAAAAATCCTGCTTACACAACACTTCATGCGGAATCTCATATTGTCGGCACCACTTCTCCACCTTTTCTTTTCTTGTCTGTGATACTGTGTACCAAAGAAACAAAAAGAGCCTACTCAAAGCGAGTAGGCTCATTTCTTCAACAATGCTGGATGCACGAAATATTGCGGAGCAATGTTTTCGAAGTTCTTGTAATAAAAGTTCTTCCAGTTGATTTTATCAGCTGTCGCACGATCCAGCCCAACCTTTAAAACAGTATCAACCGATTCATTCCCGTACTGATCGACAAGAGTAAGGTTCCACATTAAAACAGCTTCGCTGATCTCTTTGTGTTTAAACATTTCTTGAAACAGGTCTTTGCTATCCATTAGGATTCCATCTCTTGTCATATTAGTCGTTAAATTTTCATTAGCATACAACTTTGCGATAATGATTTTATCTGTCTTATCAGGTGTTCCTAAATTGTCATTGACTTGCAGTTCGATGATACGTTTTTCCCCCATGTTCGATTTTTTACCAACTTTGTCATAGATGATTTCTTTTACAACCTCATCGATTGTTTTTTCTTGCTTTTTAGGTTCAGCCTTTTTAACTGACTCCTCTTTTTTTACCTCTTCTTTTTTCGGTTCTTCTTTTTTCACATCTTCTTTTTCCTCTTTTGGCTGAGCTACGGCTGGTTTAGATTTTTGCTCATCAGATGACTTTTCGGATTTTTGCTCTTTTGTCTTTTCTTTCTGCTGCTCTTGCTTTGGTTCTTTCGCTGTTTCCTTTGGCGGCTCTGTCGTCATTCCAAACACAATAAATCCTACAAGAGATACTGCTAAAGCGATAAGCGACCGTTTAAATAGCGCTTTTGTTCCTTCTCTTTTTTTTGCAACCCACGCAATACCACGAACCAAATAAACAAGAAAAACAACCATTGCAATAAGACTAATAATCAATGCAATATCATCCATGTAATATCCCCCCTTTTGCACTATTACGTTTACACCATATCACAATTAACGAAAAAATGTTGTCGAATTATGTAGAAAAACAAAAAAATCCCCTGCCGTTTGGCAGGGGTTATTCCAATAGTCCTAATCGATCGAGAATGACTGCTAACTGTGCACGTGTGACTGGCTCGTCAGGTTTAAACGTCCCGTCTGCATATCCTTTTATCACACCTTTTTCCATCGCTTTACGTATACTCGCTTCTGCCCAATGTCCCTTCACATCATCTTTGTTCACTTCTTTTTCCTCCTTTTGTTGTGGTGATTGTGTTGGCGGTCTTTTTCCTGCACGTAGGTCGGCGAGTGACAAACCAAACGTCAATTGAAAATGCGGGTAGTCAGGGAAGTCCCTCCAATCTCCTCCCCACTCAAGTCCAAGTGATTTTCCTAACGCTCCAACACGTTTCCATTTTTCATCGACGTTCCAATTCACGCTTCCGTCTGCGTTTAAAATCGCAAAATCAAAGGCAAGTCCGAAATTGTGGTAGCTGTATCCGCCGCGCGCATTGGTTACGATTTTTCCTGTCTTCGTTCGACCTTGTGCGTACAGTTCGTTTTGTTCTTCAATCGTGCGTAATCCTTGTGTGATGATGATGTTGATACCTTCCTTGTACGCCCGTTCGATGAGTTGTCGTGCCTTTGTTGCAACAAGAGGATGTACACCAACCAACTTTTTCTCGGCGCGTTCAATCAATTCTTTCAGTCCGATTGTCATAGTTAACACCTCTTTCGGATTTCCCTTTCAATACTTCTACCGCCTGTGTAAGTCGTTCCGGCACTGGCACTCCCATTCGTCCTGCATTTTCAAAAATGCTTAGCAGCTCGTTGGCCATATAAAAAACGATAGTCGCATCTCGGAACATGTTTTTTGTTCCGAGCGCGCTATCGACCAAATGGGCGAGTGCCACCATGACAAAAATCATCACTTTTTTAATAATGCCTTTGAATCCAATCTTGCTTGATAACGTTTTTTCTGTGTAGCCAGCAGCCAATCCGCTCCCGTAATCAATCACAACCATCCAAAATAACGCAACTAATAATCCTGTTGACTCACCAAACAAAAAACCGACAACAGCCCCAACCGCAGCCGCGCCGGTTTTAAAAGCAACTTCTAAGCGTTCCAACTCAACAACCTCGCTTTCTGTATAAAGGCTTGATACTCCCACTTTCGCTTCGCTTAGAAGTGGGAGTCTTCTCGCCTAAAACGATAAAAAATACGCCTCTGTTTTGGCGTTTGTTTAATTCATTACTTCACGCTATTGACTACTTGCGTAACCACTTCTTTAAGATTGGACAATTTCGGCACTTGGTCGAGTGTATATGTGCCGTTTAGAACAAGGCTCACCCAAACTTTTACTAATCCGCTATTTTCATTAAACATCTTACATACCTCCCATTTGAGTTATTAATAAAGCCAATTCAGCAATTGCTTGTTTCGTTTCCTCTAATTCTTCTGATAACGGTTTGCGATAAACAGGCTCTTGTGGCTCGGTTGCGTTCGGGTCGGGATAACTAAATTCAAGTTGTTTTGTTTCGGGATTTACTCTATATCCATTACATTTTGAGTTATTAATAAAGCCAATTCAGCAATTGCTTGTTTCGTTTCCTCTAATTCTTCTGATAACGGTTTGCGATAAACAGGCTCTTGTGGCTCGGTTGCGTTCGGGTCGGGATAACTAAATTCAAGTTGTTTTGTTTCGGGATTTACTCTATATCCATTACATTCTGCAAAGTCTTGAGCATATGCACCATAAGGTAATTCGATATGGTCAAATGTATTTCTATTTCTTTCTGATAAAACTTTATATGAAGCAATATCTTCTTCTACAGTAGTTTGCACTACATAGCCGATTTTTTCACCTGTGTCAACTAAAATATTTCCTGTTGCAACTTCAAAATATAATCTGCGACCAATTTTATTAATCATATTTATCCTCCTTATTCAAAAGCCCACCAAGTAACTTTATTTCTTGAAGGTGTAGAACTACCATACCTGTAGGATAAATAAACCCATTAGATTGAATCTGTATGCGGGCTTCATATGTTAAATTACTGCCTATTTTCACAACGCCATCTCCTTTCGCAATTGTTTTCAACTAAATAAATAGGCAGTTCCGCTGACCGATAGCATATCAAAACTTGACCCATCACCGCCAACATATACATCACATCCATTGTCAGTGACATCTTGCAGGTATAGTCGCAGACCCGAAACATTATAAGAAACTGAATAGTGAGTTGTCCCGTAAGTCGTCACGGTGACACCGCGAGATCCGCCATGATATGAACCGCCCACCGCGTAGTTACCTGTATGTCTAAAGATACAAATAGAAGGTCTAAACCCTAAACCGGTTATTGGTATTACTGACCCTTTACTGTACCCGGGAACCGAAACGACCGCCCACTTTTTCCCTGTATTCACATCCGCAATTTTATCGGCTAATGCTTGTAACGCTTCCGTTCCGCTTGCTGAAACGCCTTTATTAGATAGGTTTGTCGCCATTGTGTTTTTAGCATTCTGAATATGTGTTACTAACTGACTGAATGTGTCGCCTGCTGTTGCTGGACTTCCAACGACGGTGGCGACACCTGTTTTCCCGTCATTGGCAAACGTAAAAAGTTCATCAAGAACCTGATCTAACTTGGTTCCAGCGAATCGGTTATTCGGGTCCGTGATAATAACATTACTATCTTTTGTTACTGGGAAAAGATTATCCCATCCTGTATTACTTGCGTTTCGCTGTGTCATTTGAATATTTTTATCTGCCATTATTTCTATACCTCCTTATACCAAAAGTCTCCTGGGCTTGGATTAGATGGAGCTGTAGGACTAGTCGTTATTTTCACACCACCTCCTGCACCGATGTCGTTTTGAAGCTGACTTAGTTTTGTTGGAATTTGTGAAGTGGTCGCGTACCCAACATCATTATTGAGCTGGCTTAAATTTGTGAGATTTCCTCTGTGCCAGATATCAAATCCGTTGAATTTTAGTTCTATACCAAAAAATTTCAACTCATCCCACTCCCTCCTATCCTATGACGACAACTCTATACTGATTGGAAGATGGTGCTGTAGCAAATAACAACTTGATATTATTAGTGTCCGTGATTTGGACATCGGCAAAAACCACATTATATGGGCTTGCATTTTCACGAACAGTCACAACCACATCCTGTGTGTTTAGATTGTGCGTAAGCGTGAATGTCGTTGTTGTGCCGTCCCCGATAGTAGCTGCATATTTTTTTGTCCGTAAAGCAAGTTGATTCAAAATCGTTGTTGCAAAATTCGGATCGTTCCCAAGTGCCGCCGCAAGTTCTTGCAGTGTATCTAGCGTACTAGGAGCGTTGTTAATCAAACTTGCAATCTTTGTGTCGGTATAAGCTTTTGCGTTGGCTTCGGCTGTATTTGCTTTTGCTTGCGCTCCGCTTGGTGTTTCCGCTCCAACGTCTGATGCAGTAAGTGAAACAGCTCCTGTTTTTCCGTTTACGCTAGTGACTGGAACCGTTGCCGCAATCGTTATTTTGTCGTTTGTAGCATCTGGAGTAAGAGAAATATTCGCTCCTGCCACTAATTCAAGAGTATCTGTTTTTGAATCAGCCGCAATAGTAGTAGCACCAACTTTCACGTTGGCAAATGTATTTTGATTGACTTCTGCACCCGCAGCGATTCCGTTCAATTTTGCTAAAGCGTCCTTGGGCATCAAACCATCACTTGTCGGCGTTGCTAATGGAATCGGATCAGCTCCGCCCGTCAAATGCTCATTCGCATGAATCGGAAACGGGTGCCAATTGATTACTTCGTAGTATTCGAACATGACCTCACTGCCTTCTGGAAGACCAGCTGGCAAAGTCACACTTGTAGGAGAAGATTCTATAAGCGCTGCATCATCTTGCTTATCACCATTTAAAAACCAAGTGATGGCTCCCGTTCCTGGTTTATACGTACCTTTTGTGAGATTGAAAACCGTTTGACCTGCCGCAACCGTGAACCGTTCCTGCTTTCGGATGAAGGAAGCAGGATTGTCATTGGCGTTTAGAGTCCCGTCAGGTAAGATTGTTAGGTTCGCCCCTACTTTGATTCCACCTAGCGTCGTAGCGCTTGCAATTGGCGGAGTAAATTCAGTCGGTTTTCCTGTGATAGCAGACCAATCTATTGTGTCTTGTCCGCCCATCTGCGTCCATGTATTAGGCGCTGTATCTTTCCAGATTTTCTTTGTGTCCGTCGAAAAATATATCATTCCACTACCTGTTGCAGCCGGACGATCAGCTTCTAACCCTTGTCTGATTTCAGGGAGACCGACAAGTTTATTCTTTTCCGCTGTTGTATATGCTGCTTCAATCGCATCAAGGACAGCTTTATTTGCGTGACTGTGACGTTTACTGATTGCATCATTGGCGTTAGTAGAAAGATTATCGTCATCAATCTTTAAAGACGAAGCATTGAGTAAAGATATGATTGAGTCACCTGTCAAAACTTGCCCGAGATCAACCCATCCAGATCCGTTGTAGCCATAGAACTTTTTATCTGTGCTATTAAAATAAATTTGTCCTGCCACCGGATTCGATGGGGCAGTTGCAAGGTTCTGAATACGGGCGTTCTGTATCTCATTTTTCGACAAATCCAAATTCGTTAAGAACTTCAATTCTCCTCACCCCCTAAATTAAAATAGCCTTTCCTGCAAATGCTGCGGAAAAGCTTATTTCAGTCGTATTTAACGATGTATGCTTTATATCTCCTACTACCACGTTTCCCGAGCTGTCCGTTACCGTGACAGTAGGATATTTATTCAAATTATGAGTGATGACCCACAGACTACTAGGCGTGAGCTGCTCATGAATAAATGATTGTGCCGCAGGAATATCATCCGCAGTGATATACCCGGCGTCGTTTTCAAGTTCTGAAAGCTTTGTTGGAACGTTTGTTTTAATCGGTTTTTCAACCATAGGAACATCGATTGTCTTTTTGATACGTTCGATCAAAGTCGGCATAGTATTCCCGAACGTCGCTTCGAGACGAAATCCACCAGGCTCATAGATTTCCTTGACTTCTGTGATCGGCGTATCTAATGTAATTCCCCATTTTTTGTCTTGCACAGTTACGATGTCGCCCAAATCCCAATCCTTTTCATAAACAAACGGACCATATGTGAGGATTTCTGATTCAAAGCTCAATATTTTTTGCATTTCCTGTAGTTTTTGTTGCCCCCGCACAGTGAGATTTTCCCCATCTTCAATGTCACGGGCATCAATAAATGTCTCAATTCGGGATATGCCCGATGCGTCACCTACTTCAACAACTGCACGATCCTCGCCTTCGCCTTGGCCGCCGATATAACCGTAATTTTTATAGCTCACACTGCTTTCTGTGAACGTTTGATTCTTAATGTTGTCAAAATCTATAGAAAAAATCACAGGCGGTAATTCGCTCTGTGACGCAGTGAGATTTCTAGGTTCATAGACTTCAAAAACCCATTTTTGTTGTTGCAAGTCCAAAAAAACATCCCATCCAATTCCGGCAGAAAATGAAATAGACTCCAGCTCGTCAACAAGATTTTTAAATCGTGATTGCCAATCGACAATAGCGCCTCGTTGCAAATCATCAGCAATGATAAGATTAGGAATGATTCGGTTGGGATCAACTGGCTCAACAGCATTCTGACGGACGTAATGTTTAAGGGCAGTTTCAGCATTAGCCTTTATCTTGTCGTATGCTTGCCCGACTGGCGGAACTGTGATGCGTCGGCTAAGTATTCCTTGTAGTGTATACCCTTTAATCATTAACTGTTCCGTATTTTCCCTACTCAACTCTCGATGCCCAATGACTCCAACTTTACGCGGACTCAAAACAATGAGATTGTCTTCTTGCAACGTATCCGTCAGATTTTTGTTCGCGTTAATGTGTAATTCAAATTCTCCGGGCTTACGGAAACGACGGATGAATTGCAAGCTTTCATAATCATCTATCTCACCAAGAAATTGAAACGATGGTGTCAATATGCGAATCGGTTGCATGTCCGTCACCTACACTGTTTTAAGCCATATGTCACCAGCGATTGCATTAGAAGGCTCAACGCTACCTGTTAATAACCTAGCCCCGATTTGATTCTGAATACCGTTGAACCAGCTTTCCCAAGCCGCTTGATAGTCTTCTTTTTTCTCGTTCATTTCAGCCATCCATGCATTCCATTCATCCAAAAATTGTTCCGTTGGCACCGTGATAAGAGATGATACCAATCCTGCGACGTTGGGATCCAATCGCTCGTCCTTCACGCTCGAAATAGTTGTTTTCCCTGCTTCAATCCTTACTTGAGCTAAACTGATTTCATATACAATGTCATCGCGTTGAAGTGCTGGCGGTTGTGGATTCGTTGCCGGAGTTCCTTTTTTAACAAACGCCTTAATATACCTTGCATTTACACTTCTATCAAGGCGTAAAACAATGCGGTCAATCCGCGTATTTGTTGGATCCGCGGCTTCATGAGTAAAAATGATATCTTCTGTATTTCGATACATGTAACCCTCGATATAAGCTGAACCCGGTTCTAGTTTTGTTTGCATTCCTGATACATGCGATACTCTTAATGCTGGAACATTGTTCGTGTGATAAATTCCATTCGATAGAAATTGCTTAAAGTACGTTGCGAATTGCTCCATATCATACTTTCTATCGCCGTTAACACTATTAAAAAACGAATATTCTTCTGCCATATTCCCACCTCCCTACACGCTTAAATGACGATTGCACCATGTAATTTTTACTGCAGCTCGTTCATAGTCTGCGCCTGTCGAGTAATCAAGTAGGTTGTTCCCAGGTATAAGTTGAAAAAACGTGCTGTCCAGTGAAATATAGTGAAACGCGTTTACTTCAGTTCCGTCAGCTAGCACCTTTGTTACTCTCTTTTGGCCAAAAGCAGTACTAATTTCTAACCGTTCCCCAGGCAAAAGACTTTGATTTACCTCGATAAATTCGCCTGTTGTCACATTAATAATCCGAATCGGAGCTGTTGCAGGACCGTGAAAGGTCACGAAAATGGGCGTTTCTACATCTCCATCATTAAATAGAATTTTTGCCTTATTAGCAGATTGCTGCGCAAAGAAAGTAGGCAACTCTAGAGGAAACTCCAGTCCTCCTTCCCAAACGACTAGCTGATCGACTTTTTCTTCTGTTAGCCAGAACGGAGAAGGGCATAGCAAATTGACAAGTGCCTTTTGGAATGTAGGCCCTCGATTTTCCTTCCCGCTCGGAAAAACCGGTACCCCATCGGGAACTGCTTCTATTTCACGAACAGTTTCGCTGTTCTCATACCGAAGCGTTCCGGGTCCAAGCTTAGGATTGAAGACAGAAGCAAGGTATTGACGCTTCTGTAATAGTGTCGATTTATCCGCTGCTAGAATCGCAATTTGCAAAGAGATAGCTCTTTCCTGCAAAACTGAATCAATATATGTGCTGCCATCTTGAAATGGGGCTTTCTGTGTTTGAATATCGGCGTCGACATCGCCAAGCCCATCGACACTTTGCAAAAGAAAAGGAGCTGACGATTTCAGCTCCACCGATTGACCTCTTGCATTTGTAAAGATAATTCGCTGCATATCATAGCCCCCATTCCATTGCGAGTTGACGGCTTACTTGACGAGTTTTACGCGCAACTTCAGATGGCGTTGGCGCGGTTGAGTGAAAATGGAAGTGATTTTCTATCTTTGCACCAGCCATTTTTGGGACATTGATCGTTGCAGTAGCAGGAATGCCAGCACTCGAATATCCCGTGACATTCGGAATTGTCGCTCGTACCATACGATTTGTAGCAGAAACAACGGCATTGATGTTTCGATTGATGCCTTCTGCCAATCCAATCGGAATCCATTTCCCCACTTCATCACGCATGACACGAGAAGGTGAGTTGATGTCGAGTGCATCGCGAATTGTATTTTTAACCATATCGGCTATTTCTTTAGCTTTTTCCCACAAAGCACTAGCCATTGAAGAAATACCATCAATGAGTCCTTGAATGATGTTTTTGCCGATCTCATACAGATTGATGCCTTCCAAAAACGACTTTGCTTGGTTCCAGATTTCCTCTATTTTTGATTTCGCTGCTGTCATCTTTTCAGAAACAGCGTTTTTCATGTTTTCAAAACCGTTGCTGATTGTTGTTTTGATATTTTCAACCGTTGTAAAGAAGAAGGATTTGATTCCTTCCCAAATGGACGAGATGGTACTTTTTACAGCATTAAACACGATAGATGTATTTGATTTGACGTTCTCCCAAGCGGCGTTCACAAAACCTTTTATTACTTCTAAAGCACCGCTAAAAACAAGTTTTATTCCTTCCCAAATACTTTGTAAAGCGTTTTTGAGATTGTCAAAGATAGCTTTCGCATCATTTTTTAGACCTTCAAAATCACCTGTTACAAGGTCGACAATGAGAAGGACTGCACCAAGGAAGATGTTTTTAATTAACTCCCATACGCCGCTGAAATACTGCTTTAGCCCCTCAAAAATCATTTGTAAGCCATTTTTCATGCCATTGAACAAGTTAGTCACAACAGTAATAAAAGGATTGAGAATAGTAATCACAGCATCCTTTATCGCGTTCCATACGGTTGTTGTAACTTGTTTAATACTTTCCCATGTAGAGATAACAAACTCTCCTATTTGTATCCATGTCGTTTCAAAAAACTGCTTAATACCGTCAAGTGTTGAGTTGAACCACTCTCTGATACTACCCCATATTTCAATTGCTTTCGCTTTGATTGTGTCCCAATTTTGATAAATCGCTACGCCCGCTGCAACCAATGCAGCTACAGCTAAACCGATAGGTCCTGTCATAACAGCAAAAGCTGTTCTAATTGCTGCTAGGCCTGTTAAAATTCCAGGAAATACAGAAACAAGAGCTCCGAATCCCGTTACAGCGCTGCCTATTACAGCTAGAACTACACCAAAAGTAGCCACAATTCCCATCAGTGCCGCAACAACAGCTGTGCCGATAGCGACGAACTGCTGTGTTGCTGGCGAAAGGTTGTTGAACCAATCTACAAGTCCCTGTAGTGCTTTCACAAGTGCATCAATAGCTGGTGTTAACGCATTGCCTATCGTGATTTGTGCTGTTTCAAAAGCGCCCTTCAACTCCTCAATGCGACCTTTCAAGTTGTTCATCTTTTCTTCTGCTACCTGTGCCGCTGTTACCTTACTCATCTCGCTGTACATTTTCTTGATACCGTCAGCACCTTCTTTGTACAAGATGTTTGCTGCGCGGATAGCATCTGAACCAAACATTGTGTAGAGTGCGTTTTGTCTTTGTTCAGCATTCAACCCTTTTAAGGCGTTTTGTAAAATCCCGGCTATATCAGCCATTGACTTGATATTTCCGTTTGCATCGAAAAATGAGTTAGCGCCATCTTTCGTAATAATCCCAAGTTCTTTCATCATTCCTGCCGCCGCGTCCGATTTAGGTATGAGGTTGCTCAACATTGTCTTGAGCGACGTACCAGCATCTGAGCCTTTTAATCCGTTGTTCGCGAATAGAGCCAATGCTGTTGTTGTATCCTTGAAACTCAACCCAAGTCCTGCCGCTACAGCCGACACTTGCGATAGACCGTATTTCAATTCTTTTACGCTTGTCGCGGACGCATTCGCACCGCCAGCAAGAAGGTTTGCTGCGTCACTAACCGACAGAGAATCGGCTTTGAAAGCATTGAGCGCTGTTGACGCGATTTCTGCTGCCTCTGCTAAGTCTAATTCCCCAGCAGTCGCAAGAGAAAGCGCGCCTTCTAACCCTCCTTTCATGATATCCTCAAGCGACACGCCCGCTTTAATCAATTCTTCAATACCTTGCGCCGCTTCTAAACCGCTGTATTTTGTTTTTGCACCCATCTCAATTGCGAGATTTTTCAACTGTTCCATCTGTTGCCCTGTCGCGCCCGACACGGACTTAATCGACGACAATTGTGCTTCAAAATCCATTGATTTCTTTGTCGCAATCCCTAACGCTCCGCCGATCGCAAGCGTTGCCGCGCCAAACGACATTGCTAATTCTTGCCCAACCGCTTGCATACGTTGCCCAACCTCTTGCGCGCGTTGTCCGATTGCATTCAGCTTCTCTTGTAGCTGTCCCCATGTGCTTGCGTTTTGTTTAATTGCACCGTTCGTCTCGTCCAATCGGCTCTGTAAACTGCGCAATTGCCCTTCCGTCTTTTCAATCTCGCGTTGAAAAGCGCGATATTGCCCCTCGCTGATTTCACCGCGTTGGAATTGTTCATTGACTTGTTGTTGTACCGACTTCAAACGGTTTAGCTTCTCACTTGTGTTCTCAATTTGCTGGGCAAGTAACTGTTGTTTTTGAGCAAGTAAAGTCGTGTTCGACGGGTCAAATTTCAATAGACGTTCGACCTGTCTCAATTCTTGCTGGATACTCTTGCTTTTTGATTCGACGTCAGAAAGGGCTTGACCAAGCCTTGTTGTGTCCGCTCCGATGACAACGTTAATCCCACGCACACTTTCCGCCATGTTCTCACCACCTTACGTAAAGAAAGCGTCAATCTCAGATTGCGTTGCGCGTTTCTTCTTGCCTTCTGTACTTTCTGTCAGTACGTCGACAAACTGCATGAGGTCACGCACTCTGAACTCGTTGATTTCGTTGAAAGAAAGACCAGCACGTTTCCCGACTACAAGTAGCTGTAAGTCGAGCCGCGCTGGTTGTATATCACTTTGTGTTTCCGCCGTTTCTTCCACTTCGACGAAAAAAGCCGTCTGTCGCCTCGTCCATGATCGCGCCCATCACTGTTGTGTCAGAAAAGTCAAAGGAATCAAGTTCAGCTACCCATGTTGTGAAGTCAGGGAACGGTTTGCCCACACCTTCATGCGCTTTTGCCATTGCCCATGCGATTTGAAGAAGAAGGACGCTATCGAATGTAGAGGGGTCATCTGCAAGGCTCTGCATTTTCATCATGTCGCCGATGAGGTCGCTATTGAATGCTTGTTTATAGTAGAGTAGGGCTAAAGGTGTCGCCTTTAACCCGATTTGTTTTTCACCAATCTGAATCGTTCTCATCTATTACGCCCCCGCTCCTGGTACTTTTACTGCGCTAAAGAAGCTGTTGTAAACCGTTGCGTTCGTGTCGTTCAACTCAAGCACACCACGCACCACGTTCTTGCCGTTGATTTCGATTGGTAAGATGCGAATGCTCAATTTTTCTGTGTTCGGCTCGATCGATTCAGCACGTGTTTTATGCTCTTTCGACGGACGACTCGCTTTGCATCGGTAGTACACAAAACGGCGGTTTTTCTTGTCACCAAGCACTTGACCAAGCAGCGCAAATTCGCGCGGTGTTCCGTCTGTCGTTTCAACAAGCATGCCATTGCTGTCAATTTCCCATCCAAGCAATTCCGCGAGCACGCTGTCAGGGATATTAGCCACTTCTAATTCTGCTGAATACCCGTTGTTGCTTGTGTGAGTGAAGTATGGACCGTTATCGGCGTAGAATGTCGTTTCCTCGCCCTCAGGTTCAGGCGTGAAGCTCACTGCACCAGGAATATGGATTGGCGTCTCCCACGCTGGTTGTGTTGCGTTGTCCTCATCTAAAAATGCAATGTGAACTTTCTCAAGACCAAATGTGACTTTATTTGCACTCATGTTATCATCCTCCTAAAATTTGAATCTCGTAAATAATCTGAAACAGCTTTTCGCTGTCGAGATACGCTTCAAACTTACGATAGGGCAGGCCTAATTCTTTCAGCTTATCCTGCACTTTTTGTTCAGCTACAAGGTCTTTTTTCGCTGTGTAAAGTTCAATTTGAAAATCATCAATTGATACATAGTTGATATTGTCGGCAATCAGGTCATTCGAGTAGGCAAACTGATATGTGATAAAAGGCGGCGTGACCGGACTGGAAAACGAACTGTATGCGACAGGATAGCCGATGGATTTTAGGGCTTGATATAGCTCTGCCTGTGTCATCTTAACCACCGTTTTCGATTATTCTTTTCAGTTCGTCTGGCAACGCCGCACCGTACTTGTCGTATGCTGGTCGTAAGTGCGGACGCTCCTTCACCCGACCTTCTCCGTTTACTTTGGCGTGACCAAACTCCAACAAATGCACACGGCGATAGTGCTTCTTGTTCCAAATGATACGCCGTGTCACTCCGTACTCGTCATCTTTTGTGATTGTGAACGTCTTTGCATATTCACCCGTCCGTTTTGGCGCGAGAGATTGCGCTTCTTTTAATACTTTACGCGCTGTCTCATCGACCTTTTTATTAATACTTCTTTCCATGTCTTCTGTATACTCTCGAATCGCTTGTGTAAGCTCGTCCGCAAATCTGTCAATCGGGATATTAGCCATCTGCCGCCACCCTTTCGCATGTGATACGTGTTTTTTCACCACGCGTTTCCGTGCGCACAACGCGATATACGACGTCCTTATGCTTTAATCTTTCTTCGCCTTTATACTCGGATGAGTATATTTCGAACGATTTGGAAGGACGTATACCAGTTGCCGCCGCATTGTAATATTCAGTTGACGATATAGAAAACTCGTTGGCAAATACTTTTCGCTCTGCGATCTGCTCCACTTGATTTCCGATTTCGTCTTCAGACATTTGCACAGACACCAAATATATCACTTCATGATGTCGCATTGTCATCCACCGCCCGATATTCGAACGAGAGGCTCAAGTGTTCTTTTAAACTCTCGTATGATGCCTGCAATCGTTCAGCGTCGGGATTGTCATACCCAAAATGCGCTTTGCAATAAGTGATGATCGCACGACGAATCAACGGATCGGTTTCGTCAATCACGTCCACGCCGCTTATTGATAAGTCACGCTTAGCTGCATCAATTAATCCTTGAATTTCCTCGTCAAAATCACTGATTGTTACACGCAACGCCAGCTTTACCGATTCCAACATAGCTATTCACCTAATTTCACGCTATGCGGAAGAAGAATAATCTTTACGCCACTTTGTTCTTCTTCAAATCGTAAACGTTTTGACAACTCGATATGTTCATCGAACGTCAATTGTCGTTTCGCTTGGAGTACAATTGTCTTTTCCGCTACTTCTTTGACAACCTCTACATCTTCGTTCGTCTTTTTCTTAATGGCCAACACCATTCACCTCCAAAAAGAAAAGACGGGAGCTATTCCCGTCTTAAACTTGAACTTTCTTACGGATATAAGCAAATGCTTTTGTTGACATGACATCACCGTCAACAATTGCATAGCTCATGTAATCTGTGTAGCGTTGTTTAACATGATCTTCTGTGTAAATCGTCATGTTTTCGTTGACGTTCATGGCGTAACCGCGCGCAACGTTACCAAATAAGATAGCGTCATCAGCGACTGAATCTTCTTCTTTGACTGGTAAACCGAAGATACGTCCAACGCCACCGTCTGTCGTTACATCCGGGATGAATAATGGGCGGCCTTGTTTATCTTTAATGAGCGCTAACTTATTCCAAATAGTTGTACTCTTTGCGTAAATAACTGCGCCATTTTTGTAAGTAGATTTGATTAATCCCATAGCTTTTGCAAGTTTGTCATAATCTAAAACATCGGTGTCATCGTATTCGATAATTTGTGGAGTTCCTTGTTCTGCCACAAGCGCAGTCACAATTCCTTTCGGTTGTGGCTTAAATGTATCGCCTGTTCCCGGTTTTCCTAGACCACTAACGATCGCTTTCGCTAATGCAGCACCCATTTTTTCAGCAAGTAATGTCTGAATGTAAGGAATAAATGCATCGATAGACATTTTGCGAAGTTTCCAGCTGATCGGAATGGACTTCGCAAGTTCGCACCCTGTTAAGTTCAATTCACCGAACCCAAAACCGCTGTCTGCAACTTCCGTTTTTTCGTCGTACCATTGCGCGTCATCGCCAGCGTTCGTTTCCTTGATGATTGTCAAATCACCTGGAACAAACGTCATGCGGACATCACCAAGAATCGGGTACAACTCACCAGCTTCACGCCAGATTCCCTCGCGAACCGTTTCTGGAATCAAAATGGCGTGTGTTGCCGCGGTTTGTGTTGCGTTGCGAATGTCCGCATTAAATTTGTCAAACACCACTTTTTCTTGCTCCGCTAATGGTTGTCCCATCATTTCTTTAGCCCATGCGTTAAGATAAACTTGTTTCTCATCTTTCACTTCAATGGGCTTTGTAGAAGCAACAACACCATTGTCTTGAGTAGTCATATCCATAGCAACATCTACAGCTACTTTATCTTTTAATGCGTTCATATTAGCTTGTGCTTTCGCGAATGCTTCAAATTGCTCGTCTAAATCCTTAATTTCTTTTTCCTTCGCTTTGAATTCTTCAAGTTTCCCCTCGTTTAACGCTTTTTCTGCTGCTTCTAATAACGCTTTGCGCTTTGCTAGATACTCTTTTTTATTCATCAATCATTCCTCCTTTGAGTTTCAAAAAATTAAGCCTTGCTTGATATTCAGCAAGACTTTGTTCTTTCGCTTTTTTCAATCGTTGAGGCGCGTTCTTGAATTTTTCTAACATGTCACCACTATACGCTACCGCTTCAATAGCTTGTCCTACTTCCACATTGAAGTATTGTGCCGCTTCCTCGCCGGTCATCCACGTCTCATTTGCCACCATTTCCCTAATGGTTTCAATATCCACTCCATCGACGAGATGTTCCTTGTAGACATTTAAAATACCTTCTTCCAGCTTATCGAGCATGTCGGCGATTTCACGGAAATCATTCGCATTACCGTACGCGCTTGTCCACGGCTTATGAATCATAAAATAAGCGTTCGCAGGAATAATCACCTTATCCCCAGCCAACGCAATAACAGACGCAATGGAAGCAGCCACACCGTCGACATATACGGTCTTATATCCTTCATGTCGTTTCAACATGTTGTAAATGGCCATACCTGCGAATACAGCCCCTCCGCCACTATTGATATAAATATTGAGGTTTTTTCCTTTCGCTTCATTCAAAAAATCGCGAACGGAACTAGGATATTGATCTGTATCATCCCATGCTCCCCACCAACTGGAAACAATGTCGCCGTAAAAATACAAATCAGCGCTTGTTTCAGTGAAGTTTTTAACTTGTAGCAGGTTGACGAGATTGTCTTTTCCTTTAACCTTCATTCTCGGTTTCACCTCCTTCCGTTGTGGATATAGCTGCGGTATCTAAGCGACGGATTGGGACGTCGCCTCCTTCAATTGGTCCCATGTTCAAGATTTGTCTCCATTCATTAGGCGTCATTGCGCCACGGTCAACCATCTGTACAAGCGACAATTTCGTCTGCATACTCGCATATTGTAGATTCGATGCCTCGAAAATAATCTTGTTTCCAAAACTACGTTCTTTACGGTTGAACAACTTCCGTGTGAACTCATAACTCATCTGAATAGCAATCGGTTCAATCGTTGCCTCGTAATAAGATACCCATTCGTCTTCTGTAAACTTCGACTGCACGATATTTTCGTTCGTATTAAAAAAGCTATATACCCGTTGTAGCGTCTTGTTCATTTGCTTATCATCGGGTACATAGCTCTGTGGCTTCACTTGTTCAATATCATATTTCGCATCAGCTGCCGCCGCTCCGCCAGCTTCACTGTCAATTGACAGATAGTTACGAACGAACTCATCAACGTTCTTTTTTATGTCCTCAGGCCGCAACACTTGTTTGAATTTTAACAACCATTTGATGACGTTGCTGTTTCTGATCGCTTTCACAATTCCTTGGTCGGTCGTATTAATAATCTCCATTAGCGACGTAATCGCCTCGGCTGGACTGTCTCCAAAAATATCGTTCTGATGGAAATCTTGACGCAAATGAATGATATCGCGATAAGGAAACTGCATCATCTTTCCGTTTCTCAACATGAATTTTAAGTACAATTCACCCGACTTGTCGTAAACAGCCTCTACCGAAACACAAGGAATCGGATAAATTTGCGATGGATAACCAAATTGGTCACGGATAATCAAAGCAAAAGCGTTGTTATTCAGTAGCAATTGCGTAACCAGCTTCTCTTGTAACATCTGACCACTCATAAACGGGTTTGGTTCTTCAAGCAAGAACCTCATGTAAGGTTCAGGATTGATTTTTATGCCGTCAGGACCTTCTCTGACATGCTTAGCAACCAATTTCCCGATTGCGCGAGCTGTCGGGCGGATAGCTGAACGAACAATGTCCGACTTGTATAACTCACCATGCCACGAATAAAACCCGTTGCCACGTTCAGTGATTAACTCAAACTTCACTCCAGCTTGTTCGGGCGCTTTATTTTTAAACCACTTATTCCAAAAAGCCACGAACTCACCCCCTTTTAAATCATGTTTAGGTAGTCATTCAACTTCTGATCCAGCACGACGTATGCATCCAACATTGCTGACAAACCATCTACGCGACGCCGTTGATTTTTTCCTTTCGACGGTTGAATATTTCCGTTCTTGTCAATATCAATACTTGTGTTCGACAAACACCATTTTGTGATTGGATTGTTGTTATACACTATTTTTTTTGCCTCTAAATCCGCGCCAAGTTTTTTCATTGGTGCTGACAACGTCTTTTTACCTTGTATAACAGGTATCATCGACTCTTTTCCAAAGTATCCTTCCATTTCTTCCACCCAATATTTAGCCGACCATGAGTCGTATCCAATCCAAGGGAGATATACACCTTTTTCGTTCAATAACTCTAAGAACCATTCAGTCACGTATTTTGGATGAACACTATTTCCTGGACACGTCCGAAGTAAACCCTGTTCATGCCATATGTCATAAGGGATTTTATCTTCTTTGGCTCGTTGTTCCAAGAGGTCTTCTGGCAACCAATACATGTGTTCAAAGTATATTTTTTCACTACCAGGCACCATAAACAGCACACACGCTGCCGTCAAGTCGGTCGTGCTGGATAAATCAACTCCACCAATCGCGTATTTTGGACGAAGAACAGACATATCAAATACTTCTGTATTGTTCAATTGCTCAAATGTGAGCCACGCTTCGCTTGAAGTTTCGCGGATATTAAAGTCTTTCGTTAGCAGGTTCTTCACAAGCAACAGATTGGCTTTCGCTTTTTCCACTTTCCGTTTCAGCTCGTCGTATTTTTTGATCGTTCCTAGTCCCGGATTCGCTTTCTTCCAGCACTTCTCGTCCGTCCATTCTTCGCGGCTATCTAACTCATAGATGATCGGGAGAACACGCTCGTCTTTATAACCATCTGGGTCATCATATCCGTTGATGATACGTTCAGCCTCGTCGTACTTGATATCAAAAATTCCTTCACGAACTGTTCCAGCTGTCGTCGTGATGACGGTAAGTGGTTGCTCCCTCGCGCTCATGCCGTCCACGATAACGTCATACAGGTTTTTATCCTCAATTGCGTGCAGCTCGTCAATCAATGCGCAATGCACGTTTAGACCATCGAGCGTGTTGCTGTCGCTCGACAATGGTTTGAATGAACCATCGTTGAATTCACTAATCAATTCTGCAACAAGCGTCTTCACTCTTTTTCGTAGCGTCGGTGATTTTTTGACCATCCGTTTTGCTTCTAACCATATGATCTTCGCTTGGTCTTTTTTGGTCGCTGCCGATACCACTTCAGGCCCTGGTTCTCCATCAGCAACGAGCATATACAATGCGATCGCCGAACCAAGAGCCGATTTCCCGTTTTTCCGCGCAACAATCAAGATCAATTCACGATGTTTTCTTGTTCCGTCAATCTTGTGTACGAAACCAAACACCGCTGCAATCAATGCTTTTTGCCATAATTCCAAGATGAACGGTTTACCGCCCATTTTCCCCTTCGAGTGTTTACAAAAATTTTCGATAAACTCGATTGCGTGATTGGCGCGTTTCGTATTGTATTCCCACTCACTATCAGGATTGTTAATTTCGTCAACTAACTTTTTGTAAACACGGCGGACTTTGTTTGAAACAACTTCCTCGCCGCACTTGATTTTCTCCCAGTAGTGTAGAATCGGGTTGTAATCAAGTGGATACCTAATCACGTTCCATCACGAACGACTCAAACCCGTCATCATCGTCCTTGACTTCCTCTTTCGGCAACAAGTCGGTCAGTTGTTTAATAATACTCTGATAGTTTTTGTTCATCGTGTTGTACAACCGCGCGACAGGTCTTTCCCTTTCATACGGTTCCGTCTTTTCAGACTGTGTGAACATCTCAACAAAACCATTTTCGTCCAAGTCCTTTTCCATATCCTCAAGTGTCACACGCATGAATGCCGCACGACGAATTAACCCTTCAACAACCTGCATCTTATCTTTTGGTAAATCCTTGTAGCTTTTTCGTAATCGTTTCTCCTCTCGCGTAATCCGTTCTTCTTTTGTCATTTCCTTTCTTTTCATCGCAAAAATCACCTGCCTTTCTTCCGTTTTTCGGTAGGGGGGTCACGCGTGAGACCTGCGTGTTACGCGAAGGTACCCCCCGCCGGTCCCGTACCGACCCCCATCAAATTCCAACAGGGGGGGTTATTGTCTAATCACTAAATCGCCATTCTCATCAAACATCACGTCGTATCTCGTCACACTCCGTCTTTCGTGGTGCTCTTTATTATGACAGTCTTGGCATAACAATTCGAGATGTTGCCAGTTTAACGAGATGTCTGGATCATTAATATTGCTTGGATTGAGATAGATTTTATGGTGGACTATTTTCCCTGGACGTTGGCATCGTTCACACAATCCGTGCCGATAAACAAAATAAGCATCGCGACATTTCCGCCATGCCTTTGACTTGTAAAAGTGTTTAGCCCAGTCTTTCACTTTCTTCGAATCGCCCCACGCACTCGCTTGTACATGTCTCTTTTCACACCCATAATGTCGAGCCAGTCACGCCAGGTCATCTTCTCTTTCTTCCGTTTCGGTTTCTTGTCTTTATCGTCACCATGCAGTTTATACATGCTTTTCACCTCAAAATAAAAACGCCACCCCGATCGGAGTGACGCCCCGCTTCAAAAGTCTTTCACGCTATCATCATAACACCTCTAAATGAAAATATTGTGCCATCTTTGTGCCAAAATTGTGCCATGATTGTGCCATCATTCGCTTACCAATACCGACTCCCCCGCTTCCTGTTCTTCGTAAACATCCGCTTGGCCAGCTCGTGCATCTCATCTTTTGGTTTGGCGCGAATGATATTAGATACGTCCACCGTCGTTAGCTTCCGGTTACCGATCCGATAGCCTTTTTTGTTTAGTTCCTGCACCACTTTCGTAACACTCTCCAGCTGCACATACAAATACACCGCTTCTTCTTCCATGGTCGTCGGTGTGTAGCTTTCGATCATCTGAATGTATTCTTGCAAATATTCGATTCGCTTTTTCGCTTCTTCGACTAACACTCGCTTTCCCTCCAATGAGTTCACTTCAATTTACAGACTGATGCACTCGCCCTATTCATAAACCCCTTGATATTTCTAGCTTTAAGCCATTTTATAGAACGAGTGCACACCATGTTTTTTTATGTTGTGCTGATAGCCAAAAAAGAAAAATCATATCTTGTATTTCATCATCGCCTTGTCCATCGCATCTTGGTTAACGCCGATATACTTTAAGGTGATATGTGGGCTCGAATGGTTAAACAACTCCTGAAGCATCGCAACATCTTTGGTTTGTTGGTAAAAGTGATAGCCGAACGTTTTTCTAAGCGTATGCGTACCCACTTCATCCAGCGACACATATTCAGCAGCTTCGCGCAAAATACGGTACGCTGTTGAACGATCGATGGGACGATTGCCACCTTGCCGGCTTCGAAAAGCATATTCACCGTCTTTGAGCGTTTTTGCGTACTCAATCAACTCTTTTCGTATCGCTGGCGGAATGCGAATTCGTTTTTCCTTCCGTGTTTTCTTCTCCCGCAACTTCAAATGCGTTTGGAGCAAATCTTCCTTCTTCAGCTGCAATATATCTGATATACGCAAACCTGTGTTAATTCCGATAATGAACAAAATATAATTGCGCTTGTTTCGTTGTAGCAAGTATTTTTTCATTGCCGCAATCTTTTCAGGATCGCGAATGGGTTGAACAAAGTTCATGGCTCGTCCCTCCTTCTTTTCCGATACACTTCTATTTCGAGGGCAAATGCCAGCTTGTAAAATGCTCTAGACTTCAAACGATAATAATTTCGATGACTCATTCCTAACTCGTTGTAGACGGCATAATCAAATACCTCTTCCTCGTTCATATATCGCCGAATAATAACCGCTCGCTCCCAGTAATCTAAACGGTTCACAGCCTCAACGATGCGCTGAATGTACTCCGCACGCTCCCGCTCGTAATCTGCATTGCGAATGGCCATTTCTTCGGTTGAGGAGTGGAACTGATTTGTTTTTGCAGGAACGAGCGAGTAATGTTGAGTCACCTTTGGCAGCTGGTCTAGTTTCAATGTCAACAAGAAAATGCGATATTTTTCGAGCGCCGCTTCCACCGCTTTTTTCGTCGCTTTTCGATCGATTTCAGGTAGCATAAAGTCCATCTTCTCAACCTCCGAAATAGTGATTATCGTTGGCGAAATGCCCCACCCTTGCCGCGTCTATAAACAGGACGACCAACGCCCATTAATTCCTTAATATCTCGCTCCGTCAGCCGCTCCTTATCTCTTTTCTTTTTCCGCGCTTTCTTCCGTTTGTTTTGATGTTGCCGAACTTTTTTGACTTTCATCCATTTTTTCAACTCTTGCTGGATTGTTCGCATTGTTCCTCTCCCTTTCATTTTTCTAATCAAACAAAAAGGACACCAATCATACAGAAATAGCCTTGCTACTCTGTACAATCGGTGTCCTCACGCTCTCGGTCTTGGACATATTCACTTACCCATATTATACCTTATACTACAGCTTTTTGTAGTAATATTCTAAATGTTTCTCTTCCTTTCGGCGTAACGAGCGTTTGCACATCAGCTCGTCCATTTCGCTCCCATTCTTTTAATTCGAATAAAGATGGAACGTATTGAGCATAAGGCTTTAGTTTCCCTTTCTGATCGCGATAAATATATTTCTTATCAATAAGCCAATCAACAAAAGCTTTTGGCTTCACTTTCAATTCTTTGGCCGTATCACGGAAATTTGTCAGTAAGCGACGATCAACAAGCGCGTCAAAATAATCAGCTTTTGGCTGCATGATTGCAATTTGTTCGTTTTGTTTCCTAACCGTTTCTAGTGTAGCGCGGAATAATAATTTCGTTTGCTCATCTGCGTGCTTCAGATACGTTTCTACGAATAAGTCGTCATTCGCTACATAGCCGCCGGTTTTCCGTATGGTTGGAAGGACTTCCTCAGCTACCCAATCGCTGAACCTTTCCGCTTCCGGTTTATTGCTGCGAAAAACTAATTTATAAACACCTGCTTCATTGATTGCAGCCATTTCCTGAGGACCTCCAAGGGTGTCCACCTTCACCGACCCCCTTTGTCGATCGCTTAAACGGCTAATAGCATCCCTATGTTTAGTAATGCCCAGCACTTCACACACATCCTTTGCAACAAACCAGACCTCTCCATCTTTTATAATTGTTCTTACTTGACTTCCGCTGTAAGTAAACACCTTTTGTAATTGATTCATCGAAAATTCCCTCCCCATAAACTAGACCACTATTGGCGTTTCTTTTTTACTTCGAAATATTTAATTCAAAACCATTTAAGTTAAAACCACGAGAAAATACATTTACACAGTTGAAAACACCTTCAATACTATTCTCATAAGCAAGTATCGCGCTCTTTTGTTGTAGTTCCGAATCAGCAATAACTTTAAAACTACCATCGGAACATCTTTCATAATAAAAAGCAACATCTTTAACTTTTTTAATAAATTCCATTTGATTTATCTCCTTTCCTATTTCATAGTTTGTGTCGAATGTGTATTAAAACGGCAAATCATCCTCATACGGCCATTTACTGCATGCTCCCCAATTTTTAGGATTGCTGCGCCAACGATCTTCCTCAATTTCTCGCCGCTTCTGGCGAATAAAATCAAAGAACTGTCGCATTTTTTCACTTTCAGGCTCTCCCATCTGACTAACGGCACAACTGATATACATATCAAGCTCAATTACGTCATCATCTGAGAGATTTGGCAAAGTGATATTCAATCCTCTCACCCCAAGAACTCATAAATATCTGTTTGTCCTTCCGGAACGACGAATTGCTGTGCTTTTGCTTGTATAAGCAACTCTCCAGAAGGTAATTCTCGAAGCGCCTCGTCCGTCTTACAAACCGGACATTGCACAAGGTGCTGTTCTTCAAAGTCTTGCGAAACTGCAAACACTACATCGCAACTCTTGCATTCATACACATGAACCGCTATTTTCACTTAAAACAACTCGCTTTCCTCGAATTTGATTCGTGCCGTTTTTCCCTTCGCTGTTTCAATAATCGTATATCCATGTTCAACCGCTTCCGCTACTTTTGCTTTCCCTTGCACACCGTCAATGACAATCACAAGCACCTTCCCTGGCACAACGGGATGCGAAACAGTCATATTATCTATATCAATCTGCAATTCTTGCGCTCTTTTACTCACCGGAATCCCTCCGTTGTGGTATAATGAAATCGGGTTGTCGGGAGGAATCCCGGCTTTTTTTGTTTTATCCAATCACTTTCCATCCACGTCGAATCCTACTTTGCAACTCATACTTACGCAATGGTTCATAAACATAAACAGCATCACGATGTTCCTTGCGATATAAAAGATACCATCTGGCTTTTCGCTTACGACGCTTCATTCGTCATTCACGTCCGAATTTAGCTTCTCAAGCGCAATTAAGTGCGCAAATTTAAATTTCAGCACCTCGCAATATACGATTGCATCGATCATTTCCTGCTGCAAGTGTTCCAGCCAGCCGACCAATGTGTAGTCACTTGGATTGACGGTTGTTCCGTATTTTTCAATCCCCTTTTCGGTTTGTATTTCGAGCAATTTTTGCACGTTGCGAAGTATTTGATTCTTGTTTAATTCTTCCATCCAATGCTTTGCATCCATCTCAATACCCACTTTCTTGGCGGTGATGGTTGACTGCGTTTTTACGCATATACGCTGCCTCAATTTCATCCCAAGTAAATTCGAGCATTTCTCCAAGTCCGATGAAAGAACTCCAAATGTCGACATATACCGTGATATCTTCAAGTAAACGTGATGTATATTCAAACAAGCCTATAAACTGTTGAATAGTGGATTTTGCTTTATACGGTTCAATCTGTTCCCATTCTATCGTCCCGATATTTCCGCTCAATCCAATGCTCAAAATGAAATGTAAACAGTCCACATATTCTTCCAACATCCCCTCTTTCGGTTGCCGATTCGTTTTCCAATGCTTAAACCCTTGCCACTCGTTTGCGAGTTCTGCCAGCTCCACCTGTAAGGCTAATACTTTATTCGGCAAAAGATTCTGACCATCTAATCCTTTTTCTCGAACAATCCGCTCATCCAGTTCCCGCTGCATCTCAAAAAGTTTGGATAAATCCATTATTTCGCTCCCCTTTTCTTTCTGTTTTGCGGCCATCGCCAGTCGATTAGCCGACGATTGTCTTCGTCATAATATTTCTTGCGCGGTCGGCTCCGATACGCTTCAAGCTCTTCTGGTGTTAGGTAACTGACGACAACTGGGCCATGTAGCGACTTACGACTCATCGCAAATCCTCCAATCGTTTTTGTATCTCTTTTAGCGCCATTTGTTTATATCGAATCGGGCAATGTTCATATCGCACGATAACGTATAGCTGTCTAAGCGTTGCTTTTGACCAGTTCATTACGTTCTCCCTCCGCTCGCTCGTATTCCCGTTGAATTTCTTCGATCGTCAGTTTTGATAGTGCTCGCCCGTCTGTTGCAATGAAAACGCCCTTTCGCCGTAGACGCTGAATCAATACATGTTTGAGCAAAAGCAACTGCTTCACCTCCGCAAAAAGCGATCAAGTTTTGACGGCGAATATGGCTTGCCGTTGATTTCAAGCGACACAAGTCGTTCTCTAGTAATCTCGTATCGCTCTAATACATCACGTAACGCTGTTTCGGATTGAATGCTTCCAGTGAAACCAACAATTCGCCCAACGTCGTTTCGATACTCTAAGCGAATCCAAATCGGGTACGGCATAGGCTCACCTAATCATCATTGCGATATTTTTTCAGTCGCTCTTCTAACTCACGCCGTTTGCGTTCGAGTGCTTCTTGATCTGTTTCAGCTTTTTGTTCATATTGCGAATAATCGGTGTTAAGCCAGTCTGGAATAACTTCCGTTCGAACGGCTTTTTTTCCATTCGTGCCAGCACCATTTCGTTTCTTTGCTTGCTGCTCTTTAAATGCTTTTTGCGCTGCATGCACTTGTTCGACGGTTTGATAGCCCTTGTCTGCCCAGTCGCGCAAAATGGTTTCAACGTACTTCCATGTCTTGACGCCATTTTCTACTGCAATTTTCATCGCTTCTAAAACTAGCGCTTCAGATGTGTCGTCGATCCATGTTGAAATTTTTTCGCTTATGTAGCTTCCGATTGCACCAAAGCCGTTTTGTTCGAAAAAAGTGAACGGATTCTCTTCGCGCACGCGCTCGTCTTCTTCTACTTCTTCTTTTTTCTCTGTAGTAATCTCTGTAGTATTCTCTGGTATTGGTCTGTTCAAATTGAGCGCTTCGTCTGTCCAATTTGAACAGATGGACTGTTCATTTTGACCAGATGGACTGTCGATTTCGTCAGTCGTCTGTTCATTTTGAGCAGTCGAGGTGTCATTTTGAACAGTCGTACTTACTTCATAAACCGGGTTTTCAAGTTCAGCCAATTTGTCATAATTGATCCGATACCACTTCGTTTTGTCGATCTTGGAGCGATTAAAATTGCCTGCAATAATGAGCCCTTGCTTTTCAAGTTTTGTGATAATACGGCGAATCGTACTTTCCGACCAGAATGGGAATTGTTCTTGCCATTCCTCGTACGTGTTATATACCCACTTATGCCCTTCGTGAATGTGATTACTGCGCTCAAGCCAGTAGTGCAACTGTTGTAACACGATGCTTTCATTTAAGCCGATCGTAGCCGCGAGTGACGGTAAAATCACTAACGGCTCTTCATCCATTAAAAGTCTTGTCGCCATGTATATCCCCTTCCTCCCTTGCAAAACCTTGCAAAATAGTGTATGTTGTGGCATGATAAAACCTAGAAGTCTGAAATAAAAACCTGTATATCACCTTTTCCTAGCTGATCGGCTATTTCAAATGCGATTTTTCGGCACTCGGACACAGTAAGCGCGTGAATGAGTGCCGTATGGATCGTTTCGAAATAGCCGTTCTTCTTTGCTGCGAACTCTACTTCAAATAGCATATTTACACGCATGAAGCATACAATGTAGTGATGCTTCATGACCCCCTTTCTAACAAGGTAAAACATTCTTTTTCTCAAGCTGGCGCAACTTTGAATACACAGATAATTCACTTCGTTCCAAGCGTGCAGCAAGCTCTGGAACATCGAAAATATCTTTATGTTGCCATAGGTAAAACTCTTCCTCTTCGGTCCATTTACCTCTTTTTATGCGAGGGCTTTCTTTCGATAACAACACAGATAGCTGTTGCATTTGCTTGCCGATCGGACAACTGATTACACATGTGCTTTGTGTACCACTATGCCGTTCTTTACATCCTGCACACTGTGTATCTAGCAATTTCAAAATTTGTAGCCGAATTTGCTTTTTCTCTTCCCTTGTCACACCATCACCCCAGCAATCTTGACACAAAGTCGATTTGGATGCCGCGGTTTTTTCATGTCAGCGACAACTTCAAAAAGCTGTGCGCGACGTAATTTCTTTTGTTCGATTGCTTGCAGTTCGTCTAATAAAAAGCGTAGCTCCGACATTTCAATTTTTGCCGTTTCATAGTCGCGGTTTTGAAGTGATTCCTGTATATACTCGACGCACCGCGATGCTTTTTGTAACAAATCCTCTTCTTGCAAAAAGAGCATATCTTGCATAACCTCTTCCTCCTTCTGAATGAATGACTAGACGTCTTCGCAATGGCCATCGCATGTATTTTGGCGCGGCTCCCCTTTCGGATCGTCGCCCGCTCTCGCTCGGTCTAGTGTGCATACGCACCGATTGAAGTACAAGCTCGTGGGCTGGGGGACACACCCACTTTCAAGATGGGAGATATCTTTTGCTTGTACTCCAATCGGCAAGCATGCGCTTGCCCTTCCTTTCGCGAATCGTTTATGCTAGAATATGATTAGATCAAAGGTTGATTATTTATTGAGCGATGGCTAGTGTTGGCGCACTGGCCATTTTTCTTTTGTACCATTCCTTTTTTAACTCCATTTCTAACACCAATATTGCTGGATCATTACGCAATTCTGCGCATAACTTTTTTACTTCGCTTGCTTTCATTAAACGGCTTGCTGTTAAACAAAAACTCATTGTTCTCTCCTCCTCAAATTAATTCTTTTACAGATGGACATTTATATTGCTCCACGTACTCTGGATGATAATAAGCTTTCACAAGAACATTGATTGCATCCACATATGCTTTGCATGTTTTGTATGACGGGCAATCAGAAAGTTTTTTGTACCCTCCTTTTCCGTCCTTCCATTCTTCACGCAAAAAGTCCAACTCGGCTTCCAAGAATGTTTTCAACCTTTCAATCGCATGATCCATTTTTGTTCCTCCCCTATCTCTTAATAAATCCTTTCGTCTGCAATTTTGTACGATGCCGTTGCCACATTTTAAACCAGGAAAAACCGTAATCCATACATATAACTGCGACGTATTGCGTGAGCGCAACAATTGCATCAATTGCTTGTAAAATCGCTTCTTCCAAGTGCTGTTTGTCGTACTCCCTAATCGCGCGAGGATGGTTCGCTACACATACACTTTCAATTGCTTGTAGCGCTTCGGTTAGTTCCTCTTTTGTTTTCATCGCCACACTTGCTCGGTGTAAATCGACCACCTCACCGTCCAGCTTCACAGGTCCCCATCCTGTATATTCCGCTGCCGCTTCCAGTGCCACCCACGGATTGTTGTGCTTCTCTGCAAAATATTTCGATATATTCGGCTGCACTCGATACCGTCCGTTTTCTTGCTGTGAAACTGCTTCGCGAGATTCATAGATTTCAAACGAAAGTTGTTGTTGTGTCATCCCTGTCGCCTGCCGCGCCGACTTCACCGCATCGGCCGCTCTACCACGTTTCATTTCCTGTTCTCCCCCTTCTACCATCACCATTGAGAATGGCATGTTACAGTATCATTAGAACAACCAGCGTCAACAGTGGAAGTTCATTGAGCGATCCGTGATTTTGTGTTGGTCTTTGTCGTGAATATGTCACGGAAATACTTGGCTAAAAACTCCTCCATACGCGATGCGATAAAGCACCAACGCTCTCCTTTTTTCTCTGGGTAATACACAAACCCACCATTTTCTAAATCAAGCATTTGCCGATAGCGAGGATGCAAGAGGATGTTCTCTTTGAGCCAATCCTCGCTATAGCCCGTTCGTTCTTTGAGGTCTTGCATGGACCACCAGATTTTATCCAATTAAACCTACCTCCTTTGCATTAAAACATCGCTCATTTCCGTTACTATGGTTGTTCATAAACCTTGTTTCAGTCAGGTCGTTTTTTGTAGGAATTTCCTCCTTCTTGGCGAATGAATACGGCAGGAAGGAGGTGAAAAACAAATGGATAAATATCGCTTGATTGAGTTTCTGAACAATTGCACTGAGCTCTTTCATAAAACAAATTCTTTGTATCAAAAAACGGTAAACGATCCTAAAAATCCGTCGCCAATCGTCAGCGTTTACTTATCAGAGATTTATACACTTAGTGAAAAAGCTAAATTATTTTTAGCAATGAACGAAGAGCTTGCTCATTATGAAATCACTTCACTGTTCAACTTCTGGAATGATGTTTACTTTGAATTAAAGGAAGTGATTGAGCAACGGGATCGAAATACATCTTGGTTATATTCAGAATTTGAAAACTACAAAAGACAACATGAGATTGTTGAACGTATGCTAAAAGATCAAATTCAGCAACTAAATTAGCGTATTGCGCTGTCTCCAAAGTGAGACAGTGCTTTTTCGGACACAAGGCACTCCATTTCTCTAATCAAAGCTTTTATTGTGGATGCGCCGCGCTCATAAATTAAGCGATGTAACATACGTTCAACTTCGGTTCCGTCTTTTTTTACTTTGCCATGCTCCCAGAGAGCCGTCATTAAATCGCCTACCGTTTTTGCATTGCTGAGAACATGTTGCACCCACTCTTCAGACTCTTGTTCGACATATTGTTCAATGGCTTGAACAATCTCTTTATTCGTTTGTTGCTCAATTGTCATTCGGTTTCACCTCCTTACAATGGATTGGGGTGTTAAGGAGTTTAAAAACACAAAACGTGCGATAAATTCTGAACAAGTTATTAACGCAAATTAAGCTTTGCTATTATTCAAATCGTTAGTTTTCGCCCAAACCTCTGGGAACAGCTCTTTGTGAAGCAGATCGACCGCTTCTTTTAGGTCTGCTTCACTAAAATTGTTTTGTCTTAACATGAGATGAAAATGTGCGATAATCACGTATTTGTTTAGAACGCTCATCTTACTCACCTCCTTTCATGTCATGGGATTGGGTTGTCAAGGAACGATGCCTCAACCACAAAGTTTCATTTTTTGCAACAAGAAGAGTAAAAAAATTTTTCACAGGGGACGTTATAGATATTAGACAACATCATAAGCTCTTCTGCTGTAAACGATTGTCTTCCACTTTCTTTACGATGATATGGGTACACAGTCTTTAGACCTAGTATTTTTGCAACTTCTTCTTGTGAGAGACCCTTTTCTTTTCGTAGTTCCTTGACCTTTTCAAGGTTCAATTTAAACAACATCTCACCTTCTTTCTGTTGCATTTTTCGCAACCTTTGATTTTAGTATAAATTGCGTTTTGTGCAATGTCAAATACTTTTTTTCGTTTTACGCAATTTTATTTTGCATTTTTAGCAATTATGATATGATAAATCTTAGAAATGTAAGGGAGTCACTATGCCTATGAGTGTACTGGGAAACCGTTTGAAGAAGTTGCGCGAAAGGCACAACCTGACCCAAGAGAGAGCTGGAGAGATTTTCGGGCTTACAAAGTATCAAATTCATCGCTACGAATCAGGGACAAGCAATCCAGATCCAGATATTATCAACAAGTTTGCTGATTACTACGGTGTATCAGCAGACTACCTACTCGGTCGCACGGATGATCCGAATCCGCCAGGGAGCGACAGCGACAATGAGGAATTAGGTACACTGGCGAGGATTAATCAGCTCATCAAAGAGTATGGAATCGAGCAGATGGGATTCTTTGATATTGAGAAGTGGAAACATTTATCGGAAGAAGAAATCGAGGAAATCATTAAGCACTTTGAGTGGGTTGTTCATAAGGCGAAGGAGAAAAATAAAGAAAAGGAATAACACGCTGTCAAAAGCGTGTATATTTTTGTTTATGTAATGTCAATTTATGTATTATTTTGTATTTTTATTTTTAGTTAACAAAACTAGATATTATTAAAGTAAATCTATACCTAATATGACAATCGATTCCCAAAGAGGTGTCATTATGGCTTATAAGTTCAAAACTATTAACATTGATAAAATACATGTTAATATATTAAATCCGAGATATGAACCCCAAGAAGATGAACTAAAAGAAATGGATTTAATAGTAAGTCAAGGTAAAATATTAGAATTAATTAAAGATATCGCTCAGTACGGATTAGATCCAAGTGAAAATTTAATCGTTTCTTATGACGAAAAATTAGGAGTATATGTAGCCGATGAAGGCAATAGACGAGTAACAGCAGTTAAAATTTTAAACGATCCAGATATAACCCCTCACTTTACTAGAAATCGTGATAAATTCATAAGACAAGTGAAAAAAATAAAAGAAAAATTTTCTTATAGTAATATAAAAGAGATTAATTGCGTTATTATTGATGACGAAGGTATTAAACACCATTTCATTGAATTAAAGCATACTGGCGAAAACAAAGGTGCAGGAAGGCTTAACTGGGATACAGAAAGTAAAGTAAGATTTCAATCAACAGACGCCTTTAGGAAGTATTTACTCGAATTTCTAAAAGGTATTCATCCTGAAATCAGAGATAACTTCGGTTTAACAACTATAGAAAGAATTATATCTGACCCAGATATGAGAGATGCAATTGGTTTAACCATGGACAGAAAAAATCAAAAAATCACATTAATTAACGATAACTCGAAACAAAAACTGTACTTTATATTGGATGGACTTTTAACCAAAAAATTTAATGTGAATACCTTTCGCCATAAAAAAGACAGACAAAAATTTGCTCAAGAATATTTATTAAACAATGAACATCAACCTTGGAAAGAATTATATATTGAAACAATCACGAATAAAGATAATCAAACTACTAAAAATAACGAGAAAATAGTTCCTGCTCAGAATAACTTAAATCAGAATAATTATAAGGAGAGTAGTTCTCAGAAAGATCTCTTTAATCAAAATGATTGGGATAAAGTAAATTCAAATCAAGATAATCGAGACCAAGATAGTTCTGATAAGAACAATTCCAATAGAGATGAGTCTCTCACAGGAAATTTCAACCAAGCATCGGAAAGCAATAACGATAAGATCAATAAAGATAATGGCAGAAAAACTTCAGGACGACCTCCTAAAGACATTAGGGATTTTGATATTTTAACTAAGGCAATACCTTTTAAAAACCAATATCGTAAGAATTCAAGAATTAATCAGATTTTAAAAGAAATTTCCCAAATAAATTATAAGGAAAACCCTGTTTCTGCGATGTATTTAATTAGAAGTATACTTGAAACATATGTACACGAATATATAGATTACTTCGCTTCACTAGATCGGCATCATCAATATAAAATGAAAAATATTCCTCCTCAGCGAGAAAAAAGAAAAAAAAGTTTGAGGGAATTAATATTTGATGATATATACAACCACCTAAAAAATGTAATACAAGATTATGCTAATACTTACGAATTAATTTATGTTACTTTTACAGATAACAATAAAGCTTCAGCAATGCAAATTATCAATTATTACATCCATTCTGGTACTCATTATCCTGATCAGAGTGAACTATTAGAAGCATGGAGTAAAATCTCAACTGTTATCGAGACACTAGATGAATTGTTAGCAAAAAACGCTGGCCAAAAGTAATTTGTTGATTTATAATTAGGCCAGGAGTGATATAAAATGGGAACCTATTCTCCTCTAAGATATCCTGGAGGAAAAGCAAAAGTTTACAAATTTATAAGGCATTTAATTGAGATGAATGGTAGTACTACCTATATTGAGCCATTTGCAGGTGGTGCAGGCGTAGCACTTGCCTTATTACTTAACAATGATGTAAAAAAAATAATTATTAACGATTATGATAAATCAATTTATTCATTTTGGTATTCAGTAATATACCAACCTGAAGAATTGATTGACAAAATCCAAAATTGCAACATAACGATTGAAGAGTGGTATAAACAAAAAGAGATTCAAGAAGCCAAAAATAATGCTGATGCTTTGACTCTCGGCTTCTCCACTTTATTCTTGAATCGAACAAATCGATCAGGAATTATCAAAGGCGGCGTTATTGGCGGCAAAGAACAAAAAGGAATTTACAAATTAGATTGTCGATTTAATAAAGACGATATTATCCGCAAAATCAGATTAATATCAAGCAAAAAAAAATACATTAAAGTATATAACATGGATGCTATTGAATTTATAGATAAAGTAATAAAAAAAACAAGGAATTCTTTTACATTTTTTGACCCTCCTTATTATGAAAAAGGTCCATCGTTATATACAAACTTTTATACTAAAAACGATCATACTGAATTGGCTAAGAAGATTCAGACTGACCTAAAAAATAGAAATTGGATTGTTACTTACGATCATAATAATGAAATAAAAAAATTATATGCAGACTTAAATTACCTTGAATACTATTTAACTTATAGTGCACAGAATAAAACAAAAGGCATTGAATATATGTTTTTTTCGAAAAAAACAAAATACGATGATTCAACAAAATATTTGAATGTATATAATTCATCACTAGCGTCGCATTAAAATAATTTAACACCTTTAAATAAACCGAATTTTCTGAAATATAATCCAAACACAAAAAAATCCTTTATAATGGTTGGGTGGTAGTAAACCATCCAAATCCAATACAAAGGACAAAACCATGGATAAGTTTACACGAAAAACATCATTTGAACAATGGTTTTCACCGATTAATCGTCCATTATTTGACGACCTAGTGAAAACACATCAATTAAATCACTATACCAAGAAACTTTATATGGCTTCATTTATGAAACTGCTTTTGTATGCCCAACTCCATGAAACCGAGAGTTTACGGGCGTTGAGTGACGCTGTCTTTTTAGAAGAATTACAACGAGCAACGGGATTGGAATCGATTAGTTTTTCACAGTTAGGGAGACGAATCAATACCATCCCAACTGAGTTCTTTCAAACGATTTTTCTCGATTTAGTGGCACAAATTCATCGGAAAACCAATTTCCAAACAAGAAGAAAAGTGACAACGCCTTTGAAAATCATTGATTCGAGTACATTACCGCTTAATTTGACCAATCATAAGTGGGCAGAGTTTCGAAAGACAAAATCAGGAGTAAAGCTTCACTTACGACTTGTTTTTATGGAAAAAGGACTCTCCTATCCAGATAAAGCCGTACTCACGAATGCCAACGAACATGATCGTGGTCAACTAGAAGTATTCGTGGATGACAAAGAATGCATGTACGTGTTTGATCGTGGTTACTTGGATTATAGGCGCTTTGATCAAATGACGGAAGATGGCTATTTCTTTGTGACCCGTTTGCGTAAAAACGCTGTTGTCCGAGTGTTAGAATCCTTTTCGTTACCAGAAGATTCACCCGTATTCTCTGATGAAATGGTTGTCATTGGAACACCACAAAATCGTTCTGAAAACGTGTTTCGCTTACTCAAATTGCAAGATACAAAAGGAAATGAGCTTCATTTACTGACAAATCGGTTTGACATTGACGCAGATGAAATTGCAGAAATCTACCAATCACGTTGGGCAATCGAACTTTTTTTCAAATGGATGAAACAACATCTGAACATTAAAAAGTTTTTTGGTCACAGTGAACAAGCTGTACATAATCAAGTGTACGTAGCCATGATAGTGTACTGTCTGAATGTTTTAGCTCAGTTGAACACGAATAGCGAACGCAGTTACTTACAAATTAGTCGCTATTTGAAGGCTTCTTTGTGGAAATCCGCTCACATTTGGTTACGAAAAATCGAAGGAAACAGCGTCCCATAAAGGTTTGCCAGTCGTTGTTGCACAAGTCATAGGTTATAGTAAAAAAATGGATGTCTACTACCCTCGCTTAGGTGTTTTCGTTTTTTCTCTAAAGTCCAGAAAAAATAAAACTGAAAATTCAGACATCATTTATGCGACGGTAGTGATAATTCATCAATGTTATAAAGCCCTATAAAGGGCTTTTTCTTTTTATTGCAAAAACAAACATATGTTCCTATAATTAGCTTAGGGGGGGATTATATGGGGCTACAATACTACCATACAACCGCACTTGAAGATTGGGTAACCAAGTTTTATTCCAGACTCAAGATTTTCCGTCCAGAAGATATTAACCCTGTAGTCATTTCCCAAAAACTAAGTATTTTCTTACGTGAAAAACCGTTCTCTTCAACTCATCAAGTTGTTGGTCGCTTTCGCTGCATTGTTGTTGACTCACGCCTATCTAAAGAAGAGAAGCGCGAAGCTTTCTTCCATGAGCTTTGCCATATTCTTCGTCATGTCGGTGTGCAAAGCATGATGCCAGAGGCGTTCCGCGAACTGCAAGAACGTGATGCAAAGCTTTTCACGAAATACGCAGCCATCCCATATCATATGCTTGAGCTCATCGACTGGAATGAACGATACATAATAGAGCAAATGGCTCACATGTTTAAGGTGACACCGAAGTTATGCGAAGAGCGCTTAACACAAATTCAAAATCGCATATTAGTCAATCATTCATGCTTTAGCAATCACTTTATGTGTTTTGCTTGAATTATACCAGCACCGGACGACAAAACGCTTAAAATAATAAAGAAAGGGGTGAATACATATGGCCAGCATTCAAAAAATGAAAAACGGTTGGCGTTATCGTGTTTCATACAAAGAAAATGGGCAATACAAAACGAAAACGAAGGGAGGATTTCGTACCAAAAAAGAAGCAGAATTGGCTGCTGCGGAGCTAGAAAAACAATTACACAAAGGATACGACATCAACGCTGGCGATCAGCTGTTTTCGGAGTATATGCGGAATTGGTATGAGGTGTATAAGAAAGGGAAATACAGCTTGGCGCATGAACGAAATATCGAATTATCCGTCCGGTTGGTCGAAGAACATTTCGCTGGCGTAAAATTGAAAGATATTACACGTGACATGTACCAAAAATTTATTAACGAAATCAGCAAAAAACACACGACGGCGACGGTCCAGAAACGGCACACGTACATTAAATCGTGTCTCCGGGACGCGATCGAGGACGGAATTATTACGCGCGATCCGACATATAAAGTCATTATAAAAGGCGAATTAGAAACAAAATCAGAGGAATTAAAGTACCTTAATTTCGATGAAGTAAAAAAGCTGGTAGTCGAAGTTAAAAAAGACATGAAGCCAAAATACATCTCCAGATACATCATTCTGTTCGCGATTGCCACCGGTGCACGGTTCTCTGAAATTATGGGACTTACATGGGATTGCGTCGATTTTAAAAACAAAACGATTACAATCAATAAAACGTGGGACTTCAAGGATAAAAACGATTTTAGCGATACGAAGACTTTCGATTCTAAACGAACGATTACGATTGATGACGAAACGTTAAACATGCTAAAAGAGCTGCGGAAACACCAAAACGAGTTGGCGATGAAAACTGGATTGCGAAATTCAAAGAACTTAGTGTTCGTTAACACGAAAATGGAAGTCATCACAAATAACGCGGTAAACAAGACGCTACAAGCGTTATGTAAAAAGGTTGGGGTTAAACCTATCACCTGCCACGGACTGCGCCATACGCACGCTTCTATGCTTTTATACAAGGGGATAAACATTAAGTATGTGTCCAGACGGCTTGGCCATAAAGATATTGTAACCACCTTGCAAACATATTCGCACATTTTAGATGAGATGGAACAAAAAGAGTCCCGACAAGTAGACTTAACGATGACAGAATTGTACAATGCAAAATAAAAAAGCCGTGCAAAATTCGTGCAAAATTTTTTCGAATTCTATCGTTTTCAATCGGATTTTCGAAAAATAAAAAACGACCGCAAACGCAGTCGTATCAAGGGTTTGGTGATTTTTAATCTGAACCATCGAGATAAAAAAAACGCCCTCGGCAGGATTCGAACCCACGCTAAGAGAACCGGAATCTCTCGTGCTATCCACTACACTACGAGGGCATGATCATAAACGCATTTACCATTATAGTGAATAAGCAAAAAAAATGCAATAGCGGTGACGTTTAAAATTTAAAAAAGCGGAAACGATGAAAGAAGGGATGCAGAAGAACAAAGGCGAATACATATGAATGAAAGGTATTTCATTTGACCTTTATTGACCTTTCCTGTATGATAAAAGTACATAAAAAAATGAATTATTCGGAGGAGGAAGAGTATGAACTTAATTCCTACAGTTATTGAACAAACGAGCCGTGGAGAACGTGCATATGACATTTACTCTCGCTTATTAAAAGATCGCATCATCATTTTAGGAAGCCCAATCGATGATCATGTCGCAAACTCAATCGTTTCTCAGCTTTTATTTTTAGCTGCTGAAGACCCTGAAAAAGATATTTCTCTCTACATTAACAGCCCTGGTGGGTCGATTACAGCAGGCATGGCGATTTACGATACGATGCAATTTATTAAACCAGATGTATCGACGATTTGTATCGGTATGGCAGCTTCTATGGGGGCGTTTTTGCTGGCAGCAGGCGCCAAAGGAAAACGTTTTGCATTGCCAAATAGCGAGATCATGATTCATCAACCGCTCGGTGGCGTACAAGGCCAAGCAACAGAAATCGAAATTGCAGCCAAACGCATTTTATTCTTGCGTGACAAATTAAACCGCATCTTATCCGAAAATACAGGACAACCAATCGAAGTCATTGAGCGCGACACCGATCGCGACAACTTTATGACAGCTGAAAAAGCGAAAGAATACGGTTTAATTGACCGCGTATTAACACGCGTCGATGAAAAATAAAAACAAGGCGGTGCAACCGCCTTGTTTTTATGCTTCTTTTTGTACATACTCAACAAGTTTGTTTAGCGCTTCCTGCTCATCTGGACCGTCAGCATAAATGGTGATAACTGCCCCTGTATGAATTGCTAAACTCATTAAACCCATAATGCTTTTTGCATTTACTTTTTTTCCATCTTTTTCGATGTAAATATCGGCTGAAAAACGGTTTGCTTCTTGAACAAATAACGCTGCTGGACGCGCTTGCAACCCTGTTTTCAACCGTACTTCCACTTGCTTTTCTACCATTTTGCATTCCTCCCATAGTTCATAAAGATTTATGAAAATCGATCGGCTGACCTGCACGAAGTCGTTCTGCAATTTCATCTAATTTACGCAGGCGATGATTAATACCCGATTTACTAATTTTCCCACCAGAAACCATTTCTCCAAGCTCTTTGAGCGTCACATCTTGATATTCAATGCGCAATTTCGCAATTTCACGAAGTTTTTCCGGCAGCTGATCAAGCCCGATCGTTTCGTCGATATACCGAATGTTTTCCACCTGTCGCAACGCTGCGCCAATCGTTTTATTTAAGTTCGCTGTTTCACAGTTAACAAGACGATTGACTGAATTACGCATATCGCGCACGATGCGCACATCTTCAAAACGCAATAGCGCTTGATGTGCTCCGATAATGCTTAAAAACTCTGCAATTTTCTCCGCTTCTTTTAAATACGTAATAAACCCTTTTTTTCTTTCTAACGTGCGCGCATGTAAATGAAAATTCGTGTTCATCAGTTCACAAAGCGATTCGTTATGTTCACGATATAACGAAAAAATTTCTAAATGATAAGACGATGTTTCTGGGTTATTAACAGATCCACCCGCTAAAAATGCACCACGCAAATACGAACGTTTACAACATTTTTTTTGCACGAGTTTTGGCGAAATGGCGTGAACAAACGAAAATCCTTCCTCCATAATTTTTAAATCTGATAATAGTTCGTGCGTTCCTTCTACCACCCGTACGATATATACGTTGTTTTTCTTTAAACGCATCTTTTTGCGTACAAGCAACTCAACTACTACATCATACCCTTTTTTTAATAACGTATAAATGCGCCGTGCGATTGCGGCATTTTCTGTTTGAATGTTTAGCAACAAACGGCGGTTAGAAAATGAAATGGAACCGTTCATTCGAATTAAAGCAGACAACTCTGCTTTTAAACAACAAGGTTTCACGTCAATACCCGTTAATTCTTTCTTTGTTTCCGATGCAAATGACAACGATCCCACCTCCTATAAATATACGTCGTGCGAAGGAGGTGCTAGAAGCGAAACGAGCAACGCCGCTACTTTTTTCGTATCGTGACGCACCGTTCCATCTCGCTCATCAATGATCGCACCACAAATGACTTGTAAATCGAGCTTCTCTAATTCTTCCATATCACAAATGACCGGTGTCGCCAGTTCTTTCGCATATCGCTCTTTCGTTTCTGGCAAAATAGGCGCATTATTGACAATGATAGCATCTAAAAACGCACAAGCCATATGATCGTACAGCGCTTTCACATGATCGCTCGCCGTATAGTTTAACGTTTCTCCTGCTTGAGTCATGACGTTGCATATATATACTTTTTTCGCCTTTGATTGACATACCTCTTCGCCAATTTTAGGAACGAGTAAATTCGGTAAAATGCTCGTATATAAGCTCCCGGGTCCAATCACAATTAAATCTGCCGTTTGTAATTCTGTAATCGTTTCTTCGAGCGGCTCAATATGTTCTGGAGTTAGAAAGACGCGCTTAATTTTTTTTCCGGAATACGGGATTTTTGACTCACCTGATACAATTGTCCCGTCTTCCATTTCTGCATGCAAAACAACACTTTCATTTGCGGCTGGCAACACTTTTCCACGCACATTTAACACTTTTCCCATTTCACGAACCGCATGCACGAAATCGCCAGTGATGGCCGTCATCGCCGCTAAAATTAAATTGCCAAGCGAATGACCGGATAACCCGTTCCCGTTTTCAAATCGATGTTGAAACAATTCGATAATGAGTGGCTCTACATCAGAAAGAGCCGCAAGTACGTTACGAATATCTCCGGGCGGAGGTATATCCAGTTCATCACGTAATCTCCCCGAGCTTCCGCCATCATCTGCAACGGTGACGATCGCTGTCAAATCGACATCATATTGTTTGAGCCCCCGAAGCAAGACAGGAAGCCCTGTGCCCCCGCCAATGACAACAATTTTTTTCATCGGTGCGTATCCTTTCTTTTGGCAATATCTCGATGTGACACGTGCGTTGTATATTCGTCAGCAAAATAACGTGCGATATACTCCGCTAACGTTACAGAACGATGCTGTCCACCTGTACATCCAACGGCAATGACGACTTGACTTTTTCCTTCTCGCTTATAATGTGGAAGCATAAATGAAAGTAAATCCGTTACTTTTTCAATAAATTTTTGCGTCTCCGTCCATTTCAAAACGTAAGATGATACTTCCTCATCTAGTCCTGTTTTCGGACGCATATGCTCGATATAATGCGGATTCGGTAAAAAACGAACATCAAAGACAAGATCCGCATCAATCGGCAACCCATATTTAAAGCCAAATGAAACAACATTGACAGAAAACGTTGTCGTAGCTGGTGTCGCAAATGTTTGAACAATTTTTTCGCGCAGTTCGCGCGGTTTTAAGTTGGATGTATCAATAATCATTTGCGCACGCCCTTTCAATTCCTCGAGCAACTGGCGCTCTAACTTAATTCCTTCAAGTGGCAATCCGCTTGGAGCAAGCGGATGCGAACGCCGCGTTTCTTTATAACGGCTAACAAGTGTCGTATCGTTTGCATCTAAAAATAAAATTTGCGGCGTGACCCACGATGTTTCTGCCAAATCATCGAGCGCTGCAAAAAGACGATCGAAAAAATCACGACTCCGCAAATCCATGACGAGAGCAATTTTATTCATTTTATTTCCTGACTCTCGAATTAATTCAAGAAACTTTGGTAACAACGTCGGCGGCAAATTATCGACACAAAAATAGCCTAAATCCTCAAAACTTTGGATCGCTACCGTTTTTCCTGCTCCCGACATCCCTGTAATAATCACCATATGGACATGTGCTGAACCTGTGCTCATCGCCCTCTCTCCTTTCTTCAACTCGGATCTAGTCGGTACGATAACAATTCAAATTCCTCTGTATACGTAAACGTGCCGTACATCATTCCCGTTCCTTTAATGACATAATCAATAATATGATAATCGCCTGGCGCCATCGGCAACGTCGGAATCTGTTCAATTGGATGCCAAGCGAGCTCCCCTTCTTCACATTGTACTACGTTTTCGCCATCAAAATGTTCCGCAAAAAACGTAAACATCATCCATTCAGAAACGACTTCTTCTCCTCGCTTCATGACAAACGTAAATACCCCTTTTAATTGGGGGTTTTTTAAGTAAATACCTGTTTCTTCGCGATATTCGCGCACACAAGCTTCCCGTACTGATTCTCCTTGCTCCATTTTTCCACCCGGCGCTACCCACCAACCACGCCGAGGTTTTTTCAGCAAGAGTACGTGCCCGTCTTTCACTAATACACAGTTCGTCACTCGTTGCAACGTCCGTTCACCTCAATAATGAATGTGTTTTTTTTCATTATACTATTTCTTACAAACGGTCACAAAGTATAATTTTTGAAACGTTTTCATGACCATAAACAAAAAAGAAAGCACGGGACGAAAGCCCGTGCCAACAAGTATATATAAAAAAGGGGGTCAATTACTTACTTTTATCATACTCTTTTATTGTTTCAAGCGTGTTACAGTTCAATTAAAGCCACATTACGTTTTCATTACTGAATGTTAAGCTTTTCCTTTAATTCCTCCACGTAATGTTGCGCGCTTTGTGCCGCAATGCTTCCATCGCCTGTTGCGGTAACAATTTGACGGAGCGACTTTTCACGCACATCCCCTGCTGCGAAAATGCCAGGCACTTTCGTTTCCATTAATTCGTTCGTTTCAATATAGCCGTTTTCGTTCGTAATGCCAAGTGAAGCAAACGGCTTTGTTAGCGGCACCATACCGATGTAAATAAACACGCCATCACATGGGAACTCACGCTCTTCCCCTGTTTGTGTATGAACGAGCGTCACACTGCCGACACGACCATCTTTTTCGTTAATTTGCTTAACTGTATGATTCCAAATGAAATCAATTTTTTCATTCGCAAATGCGCGCTGCTGTAAAATTTTTTGTGCGCGCAGCTGATCGCGACGGTGGACAATCGTCACTTTACTTGCAAAGCGCGTCAAATATACACCTTCTTCAACAGCCGAATCTCCACCGCCAACGACGACAAGCTCTTTTCCTTTAAAAAACGCTCCGTCACATACCGCACAATACGAAACGCCGCGTCCCCCCAATTCTTTTTCACCAGGAACGCCAAGCTTTTTATACTCTGCACCTGTCGCAATAATAACGGCACGAGCTTTGTATTGTTGATTGCTTGTGACAACCGTCTTATACGCTTCGCCGTCAATCACTTCTTTTACATCACCGTACGCATATTCAGCACCAAATTTTTTCGCATGCTCGAACATTTTTGACGCCAATTCCGGTCCAAGAATATGATCATATCCCGGATAATTTTCCACCTCTTCTGTATTGACCATTTGCCCACCGGGAACGCCACGCTCTAACATGAGCGTTGACAAGTTCGCACGCGATGTATATACCGCCGCCGTCATTCCTGCGGGTCCAGCACCGATAATAATTACGTCATACACTTTTTCTTGTGACACGTCTTCTTCACCCTTTCCGCATAAACAAATCTTCATTTTATCTTTTCCATATGTCTATCATAATACAACAAAACAAAAGGGTCTATTAACTTGCTCATCCGTGCCACTTCTGTTTCATAACTTTCACATACTTTCCGATCGTTGCTACTGACACCCCATAACGTTCTGCAAGCATTCGCTGTGTCACACGCTCACCACGACGTTTACGAAACATATATTCAAACGCCGCTGCCCATCCTTCGTGATTAGAAAACGAATCGATTTCTTTTATTGCCTCGATAAAAAAAGAAAACCAAGCAATATATAAAGGCTCGTATCCAAACCCGTTATGTTGAATAAGCAACGTCACGATGCGATGCGCATCGACAACATGCGCGGATGGTTCATGTTCATATCCGTACACGTAGTCGCTCCATTCCTGCAAAAACGGATGAGACCATGATTGTTTTGGAAACGGACAATCGCTTGCTATAAACGATTTGCCTATTAAATATAACGCATACAATGAAGAAGCAATATCTTGTTTTGCAAATAATGACTGAATGTGCTCAATCGTCTGTTCACGATAACGCCACGGCTCGCTTCCTTTTTTATCTGGGTGAAGCGCAATGAACTTTTTCCACATCGACTCCGCTAGCATGCGATATCCCATATGATATGCAGCATATGCGTACCAATAATAAAACGGTGCATCCCCTTCAAAACCGCGGCGTTGTAACTGTCGCAACCATTGAAACGCTAAATCATAGCGTCCGACAATTGCAAACGTCACCCCAAGCTTATAGCGATGCTCAAATGAAATCGGATATACGCGTTGCAACGACTGAATAAGTAAAAATAGTCGCTCTTGTTCTTGCAAATAATACGAAAACACCGCATCATTGCAAAGAGCATGCAAATTACCTGGATTTTGCTTTAAAATGTATTCGATCGTTTGTTTCGCTTTCCCGACATTCCCTTGATAAAAATAAGCGAGCGCTAAGTTGTTGTAAGCCGCCCAATGTTCTGGATGCTCTTTAATCATTTCTTCAAACAAAACAATCGCTTCTTGAAACTCGCCTTTTTCGAGCAACGTACGAGCCTGTTCTTGCTTCATTAACATATCATCATAATTCAGCCACTCGTCATCTTGTTCAATCGTTAAAATATCTAATAAATCGAGCGTATACTCCGCAAACTCTCCATCCGGTTCGCGTTCCATATATTGCTCCGCATATTTCGTCGCCTCACCAAACAACCCTAAATGAGCATAGTTGTTCGCTAAAAAGTAAAAACATTCCGCTAAATCGTCGTCTCGTTCAATGATGCGTAATAACCATTCGTTCGATTGCGCATATTCCCCCAATTCTGACAATACAATCGCCAATTGGCACGCAAATGTGCTTTGTTCTGGCTCAAGTTGCGCCGCCCGTTGCAAATATGCTTTCGCTTTACGTAAATCGCGACGACGATAATATGTGACACCTTTATTAAAAAAGTACGTACCGTCTTGAATAAACGGAATGACTTTCCCGACACGTTTTTGCAAATGTTTTTTCATCGAACCCTCCATGTTGATTTCTTTCACCGAAAGAAAGTATACCACATTTTCGCTTCAGAACAACATGGATAGGTAAAAAAGCATTACCGATGACGCTCCGCTAATACGGAAAGCACATCATCGAGCGACACACGCTGTTCACGCAACAAAACGAGTAAATGATATAATAAATCTGCCGCTTCCCATCGTAGTTCTTCTTTTGAGCGGTTTTTAGCTGCAATAATGACTTCTGCCGCTTCCTCCCCAACTTTTTTTGCGATCTTATCAATTCCCTTTTCAAATAAATATGTTGTATACGACCCTTCAGGACGTTTTGCCTCACGTTCCGCAATAAGCGACTCTAACACATTTAAAATCGCGAAACGATTCGGCGTAGCAACTGGCTTTTCATCGTTTAACCGATGATGAAAACAAGAGTATTCCCCTGTGTGGCATGCCGGTCCTTTCGGCTCAACGAGTATAAGAAGGGCATCCGCATCACAGTCATAACGAACATCAACAACTTTTTGTACGTTTCCAGACGTTTCTCCTTTATGCCATAACTGTTGCCGCGAGCGGCTATAAAACCATGTTTCTTTCGTTTCTAACGTCTTTTGCAACGATTGCTCGTTCATATACGCTAACGTCAACACTTCTTTACTGTGTGCATCTTGGACGATCGCCGGCACAAGTCCTTGTTCATTAAATTGAATATTCATCGGACGTTTACCCCCTGTTCACGCACGTACTGTTTCACTTGCTGGACGGACGTTTCTTTATAATGAAAAATCGAGGCGGCTAATGCGGCATCTGCTTGAGCGGTTTGAAACACATCAACAAAATGTTGGGCGCACCCAGCCCCTCCTGATGCAATAACAGGAACAGAAACAGCTTCACTTACTCGTTTCGTCAACGCCAAATCAAAACCGTCTTTTCCACCGTCACGATCCATACTCGTTAATAAAATTTCTCCTGCTCCACGTTTGACAGCCTCTTTCGCCCATGCAACAACTTCCCAATTCGTTGGACGGCGACCGCCATGCGTATACACGCGCCACGATTGCATCGTTTCATCATATTTAGCATCAATCGCCACGACGATACATTGCGAACCAAAAAAATTCGCTCCTTCTGTAATCAACTCTGGGCGTAATAACGCAGCCGTATTAACCGACACTTTGTCCGCTCCCGCACGCAAAATCGTTTTCATATCTTCTAATGTGCTAATTCCGCCCCCGACCGTAAACGGAATGGCTAGCTGTGCAGCGACACGCTGAACGACGTGTACCATTGTTTTTCGTCCTTCATGTGATGCTGAAATATCTAAAAAAACAAGCTCGTCAGCTCCTTGTTCATCATACACACGCGCGAGCTCAACCGGATCACCCGCATCGCGCAACGAAACAAATTGCACCCCCTTGACAACACGACCATCTTTCACGTCTAAACAAGGAATAATGCGTTTTGTAATCATTGTTCCACCGCCTTTAACGCTTCAGCAACAGTAAACTGCCCTGTATATAACGCTTTACCAACAATCGCTCCAGCCACTCCTTCATTTTCGAATTGCTTTAAGGCGTGTAAATCATCGAGCGAGCGAATGCCGCCAGAAGCAATAACACGTTTGTTCGTCGCCTGAGCTAGGCGAACAACCGCCTCAATATTTGGACCGGATAACATCCCGTCTGTCGCAATATCGGTAAAAATAAACGTTTCTGCTCCAGCGTCCGCAAGCTGTCTCCCGAGTTCAACCGCTTCGATCGTCGACGTATGTGTCCATCCTTCTGTCGCAACAAATCCGTTTTTTGCATCAATACCGATGACAATGCGTTCACCATACGCGCGAAGCATCGCTTTCACAAACGAAGGATTCGAAATCGCAGCACTTCCTAAAATGACACGCGATACACCTTGTTCGAGGTAATATGCCACGTCTTCTTCTGTACGAATACCACCGCCAATTTGAACGTTCACCGCAAGCGTTTGTGCCACTTCGACGACGAATGCATCATTCACCCGTCTTCCTTCTTTCGCCCCGTCTAAATCGACCATATGAATCCATGTCGCCCCTTGTGAAACAAACGAGCGCGCCATTTCGACTGGCGAATGTCCATATACCGTTTCTTTGTTATAGTCTCCTTGCGCGAGACGAACACATTTTCCGTCGCGCATGTCGATGGCTGGATAAATCGTAAACATTAGTTTCTCTCCCTCGTATAGTATGTTTAGAAAGATTTTTAAATCGAATTTCCAGTTGGATATGCTCCTTGACAATCGCATATGTGTAAGTGATTTGCCCACGGGGGAGGGGCGCGCCCCTCCCCCGTGGATGGCACTACATCGGGGTTGGACTTTTCGCGATGTTCTTGGATAATGGTCTTAGGATCATCGGGGACACTCTTCTCTCTCCTGTAGCTTTGACTACTTAGAAAGTCTGTCTCCCCGGCTCCTGTTCGGACTTCTAACCCGCAGGCTGTTCCCGTTGGTTTCCCATGCTGGAAGGAGCAGCTTCCAGGCAGCCCATGGCCCAACGTGAGTTCTCATACGCGAGGGTGACTGGTCAACAGGCGCGGTCCGGGGGCATCCCGAAGAGTCCCAACCCCACGATCCTACTACGATTGGAGGTGATCTCATGAAACTCTACGTCGGGATTGACGTGAGCTCAACGGACTTATACACGTGTATCATGGATCAAGAAGGAAACACGTGCGCCCAATTCAAGGTGGACAATCATCTCCTTGGCGCGACCTTCCTTCGCGATCAAATCCTCCTGTGGGCCAACAAGCTCCAACCATCCGAAATTCTCATCGGGATGGAAGCCACTTCGGTCTACAGCTGGCATCCAGCGATGTTTTTCCACCAACAGGAGGAGCTGAAGTCTTGGAATGTCAAGGTGTTTACCATCAATCCAAAGCTCATTCGCAAATTTAAAGAAGCGTACACTGACTTGGATAAAACGGACGGCATCGATGCGTGGATCATCGCCGATCGGCTTCGCTTTGGCCGTTTGAAAGTGACAGCTGTCATGCAAGAACAGTTTATCGCCCTTCAACGGCTCACGCGCATGCGCTATCATCTCGTCCATCAGCTGACTCGGGAAAAGCAGTACTTCCTCCAACACTTGTTTTACAAGTGCAGTTCCTTTACCCAAGAGGTGGACAGCTCCGTGTTCGGACATGCCATCTTAGAGCTTCTTCTCGAGTCGTTTAGCTTAGACGAAATCAGTCAGATGGACGTGCAACAGCTCGCTGACTTCTTGCGCCAAAAAGGACGCAATCGCTTTGCCGATCCGGAATGCATCGCCAAGTCCATTCAAAAGGCGGCTCGTTCGTCGTATCGGCTTTCCAAATGTGTCGAGGATTCCATCGACTTGCTTTTAGGGCTATCGATTCAATCCATCCGTAGCCTTCAAGCGCAAATTAAAGAGCTAGATAAAGCGATTACTCGCCATTTGGAAGGCATCCCAAATACGTTACAAACGATTCCCGGCATTGGTCCGGTCTACGCCGCTGGCATCTTAGCCGAAATTGGACAAATCGAGCGCTTTGACAACCAAGCCGCCTTAGCAAAGTATGCAGGTTTGACTTGGTCTAAGCACCAGTCCGGTCGGTTCCAAGCCGAGGAGACTTCCCTCATTCGTTCCGGCAATCGCTATCTCCGTTACTACCTAGTGGAGGCTGCCAACTCGGTACAACGGCATGATGCGTCGTTTCGCACCTATTACCGGAAGAAGTATGAGGAAGTACCAAAGCACCAACACAAACGAGCCCTCGTCCTCACCGCTCGAAAACTCGTGCGTGTGATCGATGCGCTGCTACGCAACGGTCAAATCTACACGCCAAGAAAGGGGGAAGATCGATAGGGGTATCGATCTAACTGATTTTGCATTAAAACCCAGTTAATGACATAAGACAAGACTGGGCTTCTTAAGTATTGCCTTTTTTCGGGTCATCGGACAATCGAATTTCCAATTTCGATGATTTTTCACCTTGACATATTACCGCAGGACTTTCTACAAGCCTTGCATAATTTTGCAATAGACGCATGCCGAGTGCCCCACTCTTCTCCGGATGAAACTGTGTCCCGAATATCTTCCCGCGTCCAACGATCGCAGGAACTTCTACATCATATTGCGCACTTGCTAGCACAACGGTTCGATCATCTGTTTGTACATAATACGAATGAACAAAATATACATGCCCTCGTTCAACGCCATCAAAAAGCGGAGAGGACTGATGGAAAGCAAGCCCGTTCCATCCCATATGCGGCACTTTATATCGTTTTCCTTCTTTTGTCATGCCCGTAAAGCGAACCACACGACCTGGGAGCAACTTTAGCCCAACCGTCAAACCGTTTTCTTCGCTTTCTTCAAACAACAACTGCATGCCTAAACAAATGCCAAGAAGCGGCTTTCCTGCTGCAACTTGTTCGTGGATAAACGAGTCCAGCTTCGTTTCCGTTAACATGTGCATCGCATCTTTAAATGAGCCAACACCAGGCAAAATGAAACCATCTGCTTGACTCAACTTGTTTTGATCGCTTTCAACAATATATGGCACGTTTAACCGTTCTAACGCTTTGCTGACGCTATATAAATTGCCCATGCCATAATCAATAATGCCGATCATTTACAACATTCCCTTCGTTGACGGTACAGATTTGACGCGTGGATCGATCATTGTTGCCTCATCAAGTGCACGCGCAAGTGCTTTAAACACCGCCTCAATCATATGATGTGTATTGCGCCCATAATGAACGATGACATGCACATTCATTCGCGCTTCTAATGCTAATTTCCATAAAAATTCATGTACGAGCTCGACATCAAACGTTCCTACTTTTTGGCTCGGAAACTCCCCACGAAACTCAAGATGCGGGCGATTGCTCACATCGATGACGACTTGCGCAAGCGCATCATCCATCGGAACGAATGCATTTCCGTATCGTCTAATTCCTTTTTTATCACCAAGCGCCTGGCGAATTGCTTGTCCTAAACAAATGCCGATATCTTCTGTCGTATGATGGTCGTCAATATGTGTATCCCCTTTGGCTTGGACGAACAAATTAAAATGCCCATGCTTGGTGAATAAATCAAGCATATGTGTTAAAAACGGCACACCCGTTTCCAACTCCGCTTTTCCTTCTCCGTCCACCGCAAACGTAAGCTCAATTTGTGTTTCACTTGTCGCTCGTTGAATGGTCGCTGTTCGCATTATTTTCCTCCCCTTTTCAACCGTTCCTCTACTGCTCGTGCATGTGCTTCAAGCCCTTCTAGTCGTGCAAACGCCGCAATTTTTGCCGCATGTTGTTGCCAAGCTTGCTCGCTATAAAAAATGATGCTTGATTTTTTCATAAATGCTTCAACTGTTAGCCCAGACGAAAAACGGGCGGTCCCATTTGTCGGCAACACATGATTCGTTCCTGCAAAATAATCCCCCACTGGTTCAGAACTGTAAGATCCTAGAAAAACCGCACCGGCATGTCGAATGGCGCTTAACATTTCAAACGGTTCCGCTGTCATAATTTCTAAATGTTCTGGCGCTAATTCGTTCACGACATCAATGGCTTGTTTCATCGTATCCGTTACATAAATGGCGCCATATTCATTGATCGCTTTTTGGGCAATTTCTTTTCTTGGAAGGGTAGCAAGCTGTTTTTCCACCTCTTCCTCTACTTTTAAAGCAAGTTGTAAAGACGGTGTCACTAATATACTAACCGCTCGTTCATCATGTTCTGCTTGCGATAATAAATCGGCAGCAATTTCATTCGGCTTTGCTGTTTCATCGGCTAGAACGACAATTTCACTCGGCCCCGCTATCATATCAATGTCCACTTGACCGAACACTTCCCTTTTGGCAAGTGCGACGTAAATGTTTCCAGGTCCAAAAATTTTATCGACCGGCTCGATCGTCTCCGTCCCATATGCTAATGCAGCGATCGCCTGAGCCCCGCCCACTTTATATATTTCTTGCACGCCAAGCTCACATGCTGCAACAAGGACAGCCGCTGGCAACGTACCTCGCTCATTTGGCGGAGAAACGATGACGATGCGTTTCACTCCAGCCACTTGTGCAGGAATGACATTCATCAGCACCGATGACGGATAAGCGGCTGTTCCGCCCGGCACATATAAACCGACTGCATCAAGCGGTGTTACTTTTTGCCCGAGAATCGTTCCATCGTCACGCGTCATAAACCATGATGTCTCACGTTGACGTTCGTGATATTCTCGAATGTTTTGCGCCGCTTCGCGAATGATATGAACCATGTTCTCATCAACTAGCCAATATGCTTCTTCAATTTCTTCTTGGGTGACGGCAAACGCATCAAGTGAAATGCCATCAAACATTTCCGTATATTTTTTTAATGCGCCATCTCCGTTGTTTCGCACATCATCAATAATCCGTTTGACTGCTTGTCTTTGCTCTTCCGTTCCACTTTCGATCGTCCGCCGAAGCGATACGGTTCCTTGTACACGTTCAATTTTCATCATTTTCCCCCGCTTTCTCGATCGCGTATGTTAAACGATCAACCATTTGTTCAATCGCTCGATCTTGCATGCGATAACTAACCGGATTTACAATAAAGCGCGATGTCACATCAACAATTCGTTCGAGCTCAACAAGCCCATTTTCTTTTAACGTTCGCCCTGTCGAAACAATGTCGACAATTCGTTCCGCTAAGCCGATAAGCGGTGCTAATTCAACAGACCCATTTAGTTTAATAATTTCCACTTGTTCCCCTTGCTCGCGAAAATACGTCGAGGCGATATTTGGATATTTTGTCGCCACCCTCGGTGCGATCGGATGAACACGCGTATTCGGAAGTCCCGCCACCGCCAAATAACACGGGCTAATGTGCAAATCTAACATTTCATACACATCGCGCTCTTCTTCAAGGAGCACATCTTTTCCTGCAATGCCGACATCCGCAACGCCATGTTCGACATATGTGACAACATCCATCGGCTTTGCTAAAATAAAACGCAACTGTTCACTCGGTACGTCAATCATTAGTTTTCGAGAATGTTCCAAGTCATCAGGAATTTCATAACCCGCTTGTTTTAACAAAGCAAGCGCTTCTGAAAAAATACGTCCTTTTGGCATCGCAACCGTCAGCATCATCGTTCATCCTTTCCGCGTTTCCCTAATACGTACACTACATCGTCAAATGATGCAGTAAATTGATCCATATCCTGAATACCTGCCACTTGTTGCAATACGACTTTTTCCCCTTTTCGTCTCATTTCCTCCGCTTTTACATACGCCTCCGCAAATCGTTCTTGGCTAAAAATAATGCACGTCGTCTTTTCTCTACGTTGTTGCTCACCAACCGCCTCCATTAAACGATCTAAACGGACGCTAAATCCCGTCGCAGGCGATGGACGATGAAATTTAGCGAGCAATTCATCGTATCGACCGCCGTTGCCGAGTAAAAACCCGACGTTTTCTGCATACACCTCAAAAAGCACACCCGTGTAATAGCTCATATGGCTCACTAAGCTCATATCGAGTTTCACCATATCGGCAACGCCATATTGTTTCACATGCTCGCATAACTGCTTTAGCTCATCGAGGGCGCGATGTTCTTCTTCTGTCATCGCGAATGCTTTTGCTTCTGCCACGGCTTCCTCGCCGCCGCGCAACGTTAAAAGACGTAAAAGACGGTCGCGGTCAATCGAAGAAAGCGGCAACGATTTGACGTGTTCGCGATAACCGACATAATTTTTTTCATATAAAAAGCGACGCAACGTTTCTACCCGTTGTTCGTGGCGCAAAATATCAAAAAACAACGCATCCACATAACCAATATGCCCGATTGTCACCGTAAAGTCGCGCAATCCTGCTCGCTTTAAAGCAAAAATCATTAAACTGATCACTTCTGCATCAGCATACATCGTACCGTCGCCAATATATTCCACTCCAACTTGCTCAAACTCTGCCGGCCTCCCGCCTTCACGCTGCTGAGCACGAAACACATTTGCTGCATACGCTAAACGAAGCGGACACCCTTCTTTATATAATTTTGATGCCGCTAAACGCGCAATGGGCGCGGTCATATCTGGGCGCAACACGAGCGTATGTCCTTCCCGATCAAGCAACTTAAATAGCTGCTGATCTAAAATCGCCGATGCGGCACCAACCGTTTCGTCATATTCTAACGTCGGTGTTTCAATAAACGAATATCCCCACGTTTCGATTTCTGCCATCATTGCTTCCCGCAATGCACGTTTTGTTTTATATACATCTGGCAACGTATCTCGCATGCCGAGCGGCTTTTCAAACATAAATACTCTCATTTTTGTCCCGTCCTTCTTTTTGCTTTAGTTCGCTAATATATTAGCAAAGTAAAGTTTGTTATTTGTAGTTTACTCCCCATTTTTCATTTCGTCAACTACAAACTCATTCGATTTTTTTTGACTTGATTCCTTTGTTTATTCAAAAAAAAAAAAACGCCTTAGCGTTCGCTAAGACGAATGATTTGCATCGGATTGCCGCCGACAAATGCACCAGCTGGTACATCACGATGCACGAGCGTGCCTGCGGAAACAACAGCACGATCCCCGATCGTCACCCCCGGCAAAATCGTTGTATTTGCTCCGATCATTACTTCATTGCCGATAATGACATCTCCAAGCCGATACTCATTTACTAAATATTCATGCGCTAAAATCGTCGTATTGTAGCCAATAATCGTGTTGTTACCGATGTGAATTTTTTCCGGAAACAAAATATCTGGCATTACCATAAACGCGAGCGCTGTATGCTCACCAATGTCCATACGTAAAAACGTACGATATAGCCAATTTTTCAGCGGGAAAAATGGAGTATAGCGCCCGATCAAAATGACGATGACATTTTTCAATACTTTCCAAAACGAAACGGTTCGATATACTTGCCATAAGGAGTTCGTTCCTTCAACAACATGGCGTTCGGTTTTTCTCAATGCGGCGTCACCCCTAAAATGCTTAACAAATCGCTCATTTTTTCAAGCATAAAATCAGGTTCGTATTTCGCTAAATGTTCGCGCCCTTTAATCGTCCAAGCAACTCCTGCTGTTTTTGTTCCCGCGTGTTTCCCTGCTAAAATGTCATGATGGTTATCGCCGACCATTAACGTTTCTTCCGGTTTTGCCTGTAAACAAGCGAGCGCCTTTTCAATCGGCTCAGGGTGCGGTTTTGCATGTTCAACGTCATCGAGCGTAATAATGCATTGGAAAAACGAATCTAACTTTGTTAACTTCAATCCCATATTGACAGTATGGCGAATTTTCGTTGTCACAATGCCGAGTTTAAAACCTTTTTCATGTAGCGTTTGTACAGTGTCATACACCGTTTCATATTCTTTCACTAATGCATCATGATGCGCATGGTTAAACGCCCGATACGTTTCAATCATCTCGTCGACCCGATTTGGATCGATGGCTTCAAACGTATCCCGTAGCGGCGGGCCAATAAAGGCGAGCACATCCTCGCGCGTATATTGATTTGGATAATAATGATTGAGCGTATGTAAAAATGATTCAATAATTAAATCGTTCGTATTAATGAGCGTTCCGTCTAAGTCGAATAAAATCGTGTTAATATTCATACGTCGCTTCCTTTCTTTTTCGTTGTTCCATTCGATTCCAAATAAAACTTAACGTAGCTGTAAGCAAAATTGCCGTTGTTAGCCGAATGACTAAAAGCGGCCATACAGGAATTCCAAGCGGCACGAACAATAACGTATCTTCTACTACCGCATGGCACGCCACTAAAAATAAAAACGTCAACGTTAAATCTTTTTTAGACACCCCGTCTTCTTTCACCGCTTGAATCATAACACCAGCCCCGTAAGCAAGACCGAACAATAAGCCTGCTGCCATCGTAAGCGAGGCGTTTTCACGAATGCCAAGCAAGCGAGCAAATGGCGATAACCACTTCGAAAACGTATCAAGCCACTTTAATTCTTTTAACACTTGAATAGCGATCATAAGCGGAATAATAATGAGCGCTAACTGCCCAATACCATATATCGCCTTTTCGATCCCTGTCCAAACGATTTCTCCCCACGTATGCGGCGTTGTCGAAGATTGCGGCATAAAGCCGTACTTCGCCATTTGTTCTCCGCCATCCCATAACACATGAATAAGCCAAGCAGCACTAAACGCTAGCCCGACACGAACCGCAACCGTCCACCAAACGCGAACACCTACTTGTGCAGCAACCGCAGATTCAACAAGCATATTGTGTGAAAACGACAACATGACCGCTAAAATAAACACTTCTTTCACCGTCAAGTCCATCGTCAACATCGCACCAATACCGGCATATAAATTTAGAAAGTTGCCGAGCACTAAAACGACCGCAGCATCTCCCGGTAAACCGATCCATCGCATCATCGGCGTTAACACATTTGTCACCCATGGCAAAACGGGAGAATATTGTAAAAGCGTCACAATAACCGTAATCGGAAAAATAACTTTTCCGAGCGTCCATGTCGTTTTTAACCCAACAAACAAACCCCTTTGAAGCACGCTGCCCTTCCCCTTTCATTTAATCGTTGTACCGCTCATTCGCTAAACCGCGCATGCGACGCACAACGATCATCATGACCGCAAACACAATAAGCAAAAGCGAAATGAACTGAGCCATACGAATCGTTTCTGTTAACATTAAACTGTCTGTCCGCAATCCCTCAATAAAAAAGCGCCCGATCGAATACCAAATGATGTACGTGAGAAATAATTCCCCTCTTCGTAAATTTCGTCTTCGGAGCGCAAGCAAAACGAGAAACCCAAGCATATTCCATAACGATTCGTATAAAAACGTCGGATGGTAATATTGCCCTTGTATGTACATTTGATTAATAATCCAATCCGGCAAATGCAAACTTTCTAAAAATGCTCGTGATACAGGTCCCCCGTGCGCTTCTTGATTCATAAAATTCCCCCAACGTCCAATCGCCTGCCCTAAAATGATACTTGGCGCTGCAATATCGGCTAGTTTCCAAAACGACAGCCCTCGTTTTTTAGCGAACACAACACCTGTTGCGATCGCACCAATTAAACCGCCATGAATCGCCAAACCACCATGCCAAATTTGTGGAATTTCGCTTATATGTTGCGAATAATAGTCCCATTGAAAAATAACGTAATACGCCCGTGCACATACAATCGCAATCGGCACAGCAATTAACACAAGATCAACAAATGTTTCTTTTCGTATCCCTAACCGCTCGCCTTCTCGTGTCGCGAGCCAAAGACCAAGCAAGACGCCTGTCGCAATAATGACACCGTACCAATAAATTGTAATTGGTCCGAGTTGGAAAAAGACGCGATCAAGCGGTTCAATATGCAACAACATCAACACTCATCCTCTCATTCATAATCGTGCTCCGCATCGCCAATCGCATCCGCCAACCGCTCAGAAAATTCTTCCGCTGCATTGACACCCATGCGCTTTAAGCGGAAATTCATCGCTGCCACTTCGATAATGACCGCTAAATTTCGCCCTGGACGAACTGGAACCGTCAATTTCGTCACTTCCGTATCAATAATTTTTACCTTTTCTTCTTCAAGCCCGAGACGATCGTATTGTTTATTCAGATCCCATAACTCTAAATCAATGACAAGCGAAATACGCTTATGTGGACGCACCGCCCCTGCCCCAAATAACGTCATGACGTTAATAATGCCGAGCCCACGAATTTCAAGCAAATGTTCAATGAGCTCCGGTGCGCTACCAATAAGCAAATTTTCATCCTCTTGGCGAATTTCGACACAATCATCTGCCACGAGACGATGTCCGCGCTTCACAAGCTCAAGCGCCGTCTCGCTTTTTCCAACACCACTTTTTCCTGTAATAAGTACACCAACACCGTACACATCAACAAGCACACCGTGCACAGCTGTCGTCGGTGCGAGTTTACTTTCTAAATAGTTTGTCAGGCGGCTAGCCAATCGCGTCGTTTTCATCGTTGAACGCATGACAGGCACTTTTCTTTTTTCCGATGCTTCGATAAGCTCCTTTGGTACATCTAGTCCACGTGAAACGATAATGGCTGGTGTAATATCTGTACATAACTTTTCCATACGCAACCGTTTTTCTACAGGCGTTAATCGTTCGAAAAAAGATAGTTCAGTCACACCAAGCAACTGTATGCGCTCAGCAGGATAATATGCAAAATAACCGGCCATTTCAATGCCCGGACGGGATAAATCACTCGTTGTAATCGGGCGATGAATCCCCTCTGCCCCGCTTACAAGTTCAAATTGAAACTCATCAATTAAATCTTTTGTCCGTACTTTTGGCACATGAACCCCTCCTTTTTTCTCATTGTAACACTTTCCTGTCAAAATAAAAACGCTCACGCACGAAGCGGAGCGTTTTACTTTTCTTTTCGTACTGACTCAATGATTAAGTGAAAGAGTGAGATCGCAAGCGATGCAAATAACGCGTTGCTAAAGCCACCGATTTGAAACGAGCTTCCCATGACCCATGCCGTCATTGCCAGTGTGATTGCGTTAATGACGAATAAAAACAGCCCAAACGTCAATACGGTCACAGGAAGCGTCAGTAAAATAAGTAACGGGCGAACGAACGTATTGAAAAAAGACAAAAGAATACTTGCAACGAGCGCTGCCCAAACGCTTGATAAATAAATGGAGTCAAAATATCCAGCTAATGCTAATAATAAAACAGCGTTAATCACTATATGTGCTAGCCATCTCATATGACGTCCTCCTCACTCGGAATAATAAATACCGCAAGCGCGTATAAAAGCGCAAACGGCATAATGCCGGTAATTAATAATAGCGCGACAAACAATAAACGTACAACCGTAGCGTCCATATTCATGTGAGCGGCTAATCCGCTTAACACACCTGCAATCATGCGATCATGACGAAGCCTTACAAGCTTTTTCATTCGTACATCCCTCCCGATTGTTGTAACACTTGAACTCCTTTAATAATATTCCAAACAATAACGACAACATGTACAATGCCACCGATCACAATGCCGATAAACGGAAGACCGATCCATCCGTCTACTCCTGTGATAGCGAAAATCATAAACAGTCCACCCGTAGCAACCACAATTGCAATAGGGATGAGATGAGATAAAAACGATTTTTTCGCATGTTCTTTCACTCGTTCATGTTTCGTGACAAAATAAACGATAATCGGAAATAAAAACGGGGCAAAAAATACACTGAAATAACATAACGCCGCAAGCAACTTATTTCCTTCCATTCGCATCATCTCCCTTTTTCTTTACTTATACATACGATTGTTGGAAAGGAAAGTTTCGTATAAAAAAGCCGAGCGCATTATACGCTCGGTATACGTTGGCGCATGCGTTCGCGATCGCGTGCCAAAATTGGCTGCAAATACTTCCCGGTATACGATCGCTCAACTTGCGCCACTTCTTCTGGCGTACCTACCGCAACGATTTGTCCACCCCCATCGCCGCCTTCTGGTCCAAGATCAATAATATAGTCTGCCGTTTTAATGACGTCTAAGTTATGCTCGATGACAAGCACCGTATCTCCTTGTTCTACAAGCCGTTGCAGAACATGTAATAAACGGGCAATATCATCCACATGCAAACCTGTTGTCGGCTCATCTAAAATGTATAACGTTCTTCCTGTCGAACGACGATGCAATTCAGATGCCAACTTCACCCGCTGCGCCTCGCCACCAGAAAGCGTTGTAGCTGGCTGTCCGAGTTGCATATAGCCGAGTCCGACGTCGTAAAGTGTTTGTAACTTTCGTTTAATTTTCGGGATATTTTCAAAAAACGTCAGCGCTTCTTCTACTGTCATATCGAGCACTTCAGCGATATTTTTATCTTTATATTTCACTTCCAACGTTTCGCGATTATATCGTTTACCGTGACATACTTCACATGGCACGTATACGTCCGGCAAAAAGTGCATTTCGATCTTTATAATCCCATCGCCACGACACGCTTCACAGCGACCGCCTTTCACATTAAAACTAAACCGTCCTTTTTGATATCCACGCATTTTCGCTTCATTTGTCGTTGCGAATAGATCACGAATATCATCAAAAACGCCCGTATACGTCGCCGGATTGGAGCGCGGTGTTCGGCCGATTGGCGACTGGTCGATGTCAATGACTTTATCTAAATAGTGAATGCCGCGAATGTCTGTATGCTCTCCCGGTTTTACTTTTGCATGATGTAACTTTTGCGCTAACGCTTTATGCAAAATTTCATTAATGAGCGTACTTTTTCCCGAACCGGATACCCCCGTCACCGCAACAAACAGCCCGAGAGGAATGCGAACATCGACGTTTTTTAAATTGTTTTCCCTAGCTCCAACGACTTCAAGCCAACGACCGTCTGGCGTTCTTCGTTCAATCGGGAGCGGAATAAACTTTTTCCCTGATAAATATTGACCGGTTAATGAATGTGGATCATTCATCACTTGTTCAGGTGTACCTGCAGCGACAACTTCTCCTCCGTGCGCCCCTGCTCCCGGTCCGATGTCAATTAAATAATCTGCCGCAAGCATCGTATCTTCATCGTGCTCGACGACAATGAGCGTATTTCCTAAATCACGCATGTTTTGCAATGTCGCAATTAACCGATCGTTATCACGCTGATGAAGTCCGATTGACGGTTCGTCTAATACGTATAATACACCGGTTAACCGCGATCCGATTTGCGTCGCTAATCGAATACGTTGCGCTTCTCCACCTGACAATGTCCCTGCCGCGCGGTTTAACGTTAAATAATCGAGCCCAACATTTTTTAAAAAGCCGAGACGCTCAACAATTTCACGCAAAATTAAATGAGCGATTTTTTGTTCTTTTTCCGTCAATTGAAGCGTTTCAAAAAACGTCAGCGCTTCATTGACCGACATCGCCGTCACTTCCCCGATATGTTTGCCGCCAACGAAAACCGCTAAACTTTCTTTTTTCAAACGGTTGCCATCGCACGCCGGACACGGTTGTTCGGTCATATATTTTTCCATTTGTTCACGCACATAATCCGATGTCGTTTCGCGATAACGGCGTTCGACGTTGCGCACGACACCTTCAAACTCCACATACGTTTCGCGCACATGGCCGAAGTCGTTTTCATAGCGAAAATATATTTTCTCACCGTTCGATCCATACAATAAAAGATCGAGCTGTTGTTTTGGCAACTGTTTCACAGGCACGTCCATATCAATGCCGTAATGACGACATACCGTTTCTAACAGCTGCGGATAATATTGCGAGCTTTGTGGTTCCCATGGCGCGAGCGCGTGTTCACGAAGCGTCAGTTCTTTATTTGGAATGACTAAATCGAGATCGACTTCCAACTTTGCCCCTAACCCGTCGCACGATGGACACGCACCGTACGGGCTGTTAAACGAAAATAAACGCGGCTCTAGTTCACCGATTGAAAAACCGCAGTGTGGACAAGCGTGATGTTCACTAAATAACAACTCTTCTTGTCCGATGACATCGACGAGCACTTTACCGTCCGCAAGCTTCAACGCCGCTTCAAGCGAATCAGCCAGGCGCGACTGAATACCTTCTTTCATGATGATGCGGTCGATGACCACTTCGATCGAATGCTTTTTATTTTTTTCAAGTACGATGTCTTCAGATACATCGCGCAATTCCCCGTCGATGCGCACGCGTACATATCCTTGCTTTTTTATTTCTTCTAACGTTTTGACGTGCGTCCCTTTCCTTCCCGAAACGATCGGAGCTAAAATTTGCATTTTCGTCCGCTCTGGATATTGCATCAGGCGGTCAACCATTTGTTCAATTGTTTGCGACGTAATTTCGATGCCGTGCGTTGGACAAACAGGGCGACCGATGCGTGCAAACAATAAGCGCAAGTAATCGTAAATTTCTGTGACTGTTCCAACTGTTGATCGTGGGTTGCGGCTTGTCGTTTTTTGATCGATTGAAATGGCGGGTGACAGCCCTTCAATCGAATCGACATCAGGCTTATCCATTTGCCCTAAAAATTGCCGGGCGTATGCCGACAACGATTCGACATATCGCCGCTGCCCTTCCGCGTAAATGGTGTCAAATGCAAGCGATGATTTTCCCGAGCCCGATAAGCCGGTAAGCACAACGAGCTTGTTGCGCGGAATGACGACATCAATATTTTTTAAATTGTGCGCTCGTGCACCTTTGACGACGATATGATCCATTCGTTACACCTCCGCTTTCAATTCTAAAATGAGATCGCGCAGTTCGGCAGCACGTTCAAAATGAAGAGCTTTGGCTGCTTCTTTCATTTCTTGTTCGAGTTTGGCAATAAGCGCAAGGCGCTCTTCTTTTGATAAATGACGGACATCTTTCGTTTCATACGCTTCTTTTTCTTCCGCGGCAAATGTCGCACGAATGACATCTGGAATGTCTTTTTGAATCGTTTTTGGCACGATGCCATGCTCACGGTTATACGCTTCTTGAATCGCACGTCGCCGCTTCGTTTCATTGATCGCAATTTCCATTGATTTCGTGATCGTATCGGCATACATAATGACATGCCCATTCGCGTTGCGCGCCGCTCGTCCAATCGTTTGGATGAGTGAGCGCTCAGAACGTAAAAACCCTTCTTTATCGGCATCTAAAATCGCTACAAGCGACACTTCTGGGATATCAAGCCCTTCTCGCAATAAGTTAATGCCGACGAGCACATCATATTTGCCTAATCGTAAATCGCGAATAATTTCAATTCGTTCTAGCGTCTTAATTTCCGAATGCAAATACGCCACTTGAATGCCGATATCTTTTAAATAATCGGTTAAATCTTCCGCCATTTTTTTCGTCAACGTCGTCACAAGCGTGCGTTCTTTGCGAGCGATGCGCTTTTGAATTTCATCGACTAAATCGTCAATTTGCCCTGCGATCGGTCGCACATCAATCGTCGGGTCTAACAATCCTGTCGGACGAATAATTTGTTCAACGACTTCTGGACAATGTTCAAGCTCATACGGACCTGGTGTCGCAGATACGTAAATCACTTGATTCACTTTTTGTTCAAATTCTTCAAACGTCAATGGCCGGTTATCGAGCGCCGATGGCAAACGGAAGCCGTGTTCAACAAGCACTTCTTTTCGCGCTTTATCACCGTTATACATGCCGCGAATTTGCGGCAATGTCACATGCGATTCGTCAATCACAATTAAAAAGTCGTCAGGAAAATAATCTAACAACGTATAAGGCGTTGAGCCTGGTGGACGCAACGTCAAATGACGCGAATAGTTTTCGATGCCCGAACAAAATCCCATTTCCTTCATCATTTCAATATCGTAGCGCGTCCGTTGTTCTAATCGCTGCGCTTCAAGCAATTTTCCTTGTTCACGCAGCTCGCGAAGCCGCTCTTCTAATTCCTTTTCAATATTTTCAATGGCCAGCTTCATTTTTTCTTCACGTGTGACGAAGTGGGATGCTGGGAAAATCGCCACATGTTCTCGCTCTGCCATCACATGTCCTGTGAGTGCATCCACTTCGCGAATGCGCTCAATTTCATCACCAAAAAACTCAATGCGAATACAATGCTCATCGCGTGAGGCAGGGAAAATTTCGACGACATCTCCGCGCACCCGAAACGTTCCGCGACGAAAATCAATATCGTTTCGTTCATATTGAATGTCGACAAGTCGGCGCAACAAATGATCGCGCTCGATTTCCATGCCGACGCGAAGCGAAACGACAAGTTCGCGATATTCTTCTGGAGAACCTAAACCATAAATACACGAAACGCTTGCAATAATAATGACGTCGCGTCGTTCAAATAGCGCAGACGTTGCGGAATGGCGCAATTTATCAATTTCGTCATTAATGCTTGCATCTTTTTCAATATACGTATCTGTTTGCGGAACGTACGCTTCCGGCTGATAATAATCGTAATAGCTGACAAAATATTCGACCGCGTTATGCGGAAAAAATTGTTTAAACTCGCTATACAATTGCCCTGCTAACGTTTTATTATGCGCAATGACTAACGTCGGTTTATTCACTTGTTGAATGACGTTTGAAATCGTAAACGTTTTTCCTGTTCCTGTTGCTCCAAGCAACGTTTGATGTTTTTTTCCTTGTTGAATCCCTTCGACAAGCTTCGCGATCGCTTTCGGCTGATCGCCCTGCGGCTTATAAGCGGATACTAATTGAAATGTGTCCACAATCGTCCCTCCACTTCATTTCTATTTTCATTGTACCATATGACGAAACCGAAAAGCGAAAAATACGAACAAATATTCTATGAAAAAACCTGCCCATTTGGACAGGTTTACGACTGTTTTTGCTTTTCTACCATTCGTTTCGCATATAAAAATCCGACGATGAGCGACGCTATATCAGCAACAATTTCATACAATTGATCGGTATATCCTTTCACATACGATGCTACGAGCAACGCGACAGTAAGCAGTGTACCGACATAATGGTTATACGTCACCCGCGTAAATAAAATAACTAGCAACGCCGGTACAATTAACGCTAACAAAAACCACATACTATCCCTCATCTCTTACGAATAACAGCCCGAGTTCGTGATGTTCCCCTTCAAATAAAGCCGATTGCGCAAAGCGAACTTCCCCGCTCTCGTTTAATACTTCTAGCTTACAAAATGCACGATTATGTTGCAATGCTGCGTAAAATTCATCTTCCGTCACGACCGGTATACCGTTTACCTTCACAATTACTTCTCCGACCGAAAGCGCCATTTTATGTGCTGGCGTATCCGGCAACACGCCTAAAATAACAAGCCCATTCGTTCGTTTTGTAAAATACGGAGGGCGCTTTTGTTCATACAACTTTGCTGATAAAGCAATCCACTCTCTCCATAAAATAGCCACAACAGCACTAACGATCGCAAGCGGCTTCAACCAGTAGCTGCCGATAGCCAATAAGCTAACAACCGATGCTAGCCAGCCGATACGCTTCGCTGTCCATTTCACTAAATAAATAGGCATTCCTGTTTGCACGCGTTGGGAAAACCCAAGTAAAAACGGCACGAGAACGAGCGAATACGTCTCACCGCCTGAAATGATCGGCCACCACGCTCCAAACGGCGTCACTCCCTCTCCTGGCACAGGAATAATAAAAGGTACGAGCCAAAGACGTTGCATCATTTGTTCACCGATGACAAGTCCCCGCTTGCTCGTTACAAGCCGCGGCGAGCTAAGCTCTGCTCCTTCACGGTAAACGAGCCACATTTCGACAAACAAAAGCAATCCGATTAAAAGCGCGATGGCAGTCACATTTGTTTCCGTCATATGCGGGAAAAAGCGCGCAAAAAATGGCTGTGCCCACTCCATTTGCGCAAAAAAACTAACGGTAAATATAACGATACTACCTACATATGCAGGCGATAACAGCCGAAGCTGCATAAAAAAACTGCATACGATCGTCACAATCGTCCAAAAAACGAGCGTATCATTCGGAATGACAAGTCCAACGCCAACGGTTACAATTGAAAAAACAATGGCAAGCCAACTGCGTGAGCGAATGAGTGCACGCAGCTCACGAGAAGAACGATAGACGCGCGTATGAAAATCCCGTCTTTCGCGTTGCACACGACGCCAGCCAATAAACCATGCAAATATGATTGCATAATATAACAACGGTTGTAACCAAAACGTTCCGAGCGCTTTTAACCACACAAATCCCCATGCTTCCATTTCCATCAACTCCATTTTTTCGGGTGGTCTATTTTGTATTGTAACAAATTTCAAGCATTTATTGTTGACGAAAATTCACTTTCTTTGCCGAATAAGCACTAGTTTTGTCAACATGCAAGGAGTTTCATAAAAAATGTCTAACTTTTTTCAACATATCATTCGGAAGGAGCGTGGGACAATGGAACTAAAGACGAGCGCGGTCGCGAAACGACTTGGGGTATCGACAAAAACGGTGCAACGGTGGGTAAAAAAGTATAACATTCCATGCAAAAAAAACGAGACAGGACATTATGTGTTTACGAACGAAGCGGTCGAACAACTAGAAAAATATAAGTTTCTCGGCATAGAGGAAGAAGAGAAGGAACATGTCGATTGGGAAGAGGTAGAACAACGTCTCAATGAACTCGAACGAAAAATTGACCAAAAAGCAGATGACGTTGTCTCGTTTCAACTATTGCAACATCGGCGAGAAATAGAAGACATGCTCCAATACATCCAACGGCTCGAGCAACGAATTGTTGACCTCGAACATCAACAACAAACGAAACTTGTTCATGAGCAACCAAAACAAACACGACGTGGCATTATTAGCCTCTTTTTATAATAGTTTCCCCCTGCCTTCAACATGGGCAGGGGGATATGTTTTATTTCGCAATGAGTTGCAATGCCCGTTTTAATTGCTCGTCGTATCGTTCGTCGCGAACGGCTTCCATCACTTTTGTTTGCAACATATTCGCTGTTTGTTTATCAATTTTTCCTGTCACTTGTAAGCCGTTTGCTTTTTGGAACGATTGAACGGCTTGCTCCGTTTGTTTGCTGAAGTAGCCATCTTCGCGACCCGGGTCAAAACCGAGACCTTTTAACATTTGTTGTGCGCTTTTCACTTGTTCGTTGTTCATGTCATATGCCAACGGCTTATCGATTTGAAGCGGATGAGCATAGAAAAAGTCAGGCTGTTTTACTTTCACATCTGGTTCAATGCCTTTTTGATGAATCCAATTTCCGTTCGGTGTTAGCCATTTATATAACGTTAATTTAATATGGCTACCGTCATCCATCGGCAACGCTTGTTGTACCGTCCCTTTTCCGAACGTTTTTTCACCGACAAGCGGATAGCCACCCGCTTCTTTTAACGCTGCGGCTAAAATTTCTGATGCCGAGGCGCTTCCGTTATCAATAAGCACAACAATTGGATAATCTTTTTTCTTCGTTATATTGGAGAAGAAACGTTGTTTATCACCATCACGTTCTTCAATTTGCATGTACGGTTTATCTTTCGGAACAAGATCTTTTAAAATATCTTCCACGCTTTGTAAATACCCTCCCGGATTGCCGCGCACGTCGATGATTAGTCCCGCGATTCCTTTTTTCTCGAAATCAGCTAACTTCTTTTTGAAATCTTCAGCTGTTTTTTCTGCAAATGATGTAATTTCAATGTAGCCAATTTGTTTGCCATTTACTTCTTTCATTGATGCATATACGGTTTCAATCGGAATTTCGTCACGAACGACTTCAATCGTTAAAACGCCGCTAACTCCCGGACGAATGACTTCTAAACGAGCGATCGTTCCTTTTTTTCCGCGAATTTTTAGTACCGCTTCATATAAGTCAAGTCCTTCTAAACTTTCGCCGTTCACTTTAATAATTTGATCGTTTGGACGAAGCCCAGCTTTTTCTGCAGGCGACCCTTTAAATGGGGCAACGATCGTCACTTTGCCGTCGACCATGCTCACTTCCGCTCCAATTCCTTCGAAAGAAGAATCAAGCGACTCGTTAAACCGCTCCGCTGTTTCTTTATCCATATAAACGGAGTATGGATCTTTTAACGTCGCAATCATTCCTTGAATCGCACCGTCAATGAGCTGCTTTTCATCTACGTTTTGAACGTATTTTTGTTTAATCATGCTGTATGCTTGTTCAATTTTTTGTAGTTCTTCGTTCGATGGCTTCTCCGTTGTTGTTGGGATGTTGATCGTCATCGTTGACGTATCGGAAGAAAGCGACTGCATCCCGACATACGTCACCCCAGATCCGAACAACATCGATAAAGCCATGAGTGCTGCGATTGTTTTTTTATTCATGTTTTGCCTCCTCACCCTTCGATACATGAAAGGCATCACACCGTGTGCGATGCCTGTTTGTTTTCATTATATGAATAGCTTGTACTGTTCATAACTGATGAAGATGTATTTATTTTACACCGAGCGTACCGTTTTCTCAACCAATACGCAAAAGCACAGCAGGCAAGCTGTGCTTTAAAACGGAACGTATTGCATTGGATTTACCGCATTCGATTTTGATGCATTCCAAGGCCCACGATGCAACTCAAAATGCAAGTGTGCACCAAACGAACGACCTGTGTTGCCCATATAGCCGATCATTTGACCTTTGCTGACGTTTTGTCCTTCACCAACAAGGCGGGACTCAAGATGGGCATATACTGTCGTGTACACTTGCCCATCAATATAATGCATGATAAAAATGACGTTTCCGTAACTCGGGGAATAGTATGAGCGGTAAACATACCCGTCAGCAGCTGCCACGACAGGAACGCTAGCACCACGCTTACCAATGTCTGCACCGTAGTGGAATTCACCCCAACGCGGGCCAAATGTCGATGTAATTGGACCGTTCGCTGGACGCATAAACGCCCCGTCAGATACAGGAGGCAAACTGCCACCGCTCTCTGATGACGATCCGCGGCTTGATAATGCTCGTTTCCGCGCTTCTTCCTGTTCTTTTTGGCGACGAATCATTTCTTGCAATTGGTTTTTCATCGCCGCTTCTTGTTTTTCAAGCAACTCTTTTTCTTCTTCTAAAGCGAGCTGTTTTTCTTCCTCATGTTTTTGCTCTTCTTTTAACTGTGCCATTAATTTTTCTTTCGCTGCAATTTGTTCGTTTAACGTTTGTTTTAACTTTTGTAGCTCATTTAGCTGCTCTTGCAAGCGAACTAAGTTATCGTTTAGTTCTTCCTCTTTCGCTTCCTTTAGCGCTTTATCTGCTTCTTGCTCTCTAATCATTTGACGGTCTGCCTCAAAAATGGTCGCAACAGCGCTCATTCGATCAATAAAATCGCTAAAACTTTTCGCACCAAGCAACACGTCTAAATAGCTGACAACTCCTCCGCTTTCTTGCAGCGAACGCGCCCGCTCTTTCAACAACTCATTGCGCTGCTCAATGCGCGCTGTGACTTCCTCGATTTCTTTGCGAAGCGCAACAATTTGTTGTTTCGTTTCTTCAATGTTTTGCTGTTTTGTACGAATATTGGCGCTTGTTTCTTCTACCGCTAAATCTAGCTTTTTAATTTCTGCATCTAATTGCTCTTGTTCTGCTTTCAATCGCTCAATTTCTTGTTGCGACTGTTCAATTTTATTTTCAATCGTTGACTGCTTTTGTTGTACATTTTTTATTTCTTCTTTTTTCTGTTGAATATCGCGCTTCGTCACCGCATGCGCAGGCGCAGCTACACTCGAAACAAGCAACATCACAGCGACAACAATCGTTCCCCATCTTTTTCGCACCGTAAACCCCTCTCTCTTTCTATACTTTTAAAAATCGTCTGACGGACATCATGCTTCCCCATATGCCGATACATGCACCTAATAAGACGAGCACAGCCGCCACTTGCCATGCAAACGGATAAAATGGGAGAAGTTGAAAAAATGTATCTTTTAATCTCGGGTACAATAAATCAAATATGTACGAATAGGCGGACAGGACGATGGCAATTGGCACAATCGAACCTAATACACCGAGCCATAGCCCTTCAAGGAAAAACGGCCAGCGAATAAATCCGTTAGTCGCCCCTACTAATCTCATAATCTCAATTTCACGACGACGGGCAAAAATTGTAATTTTAATCGTATTTGAGATGAGAAACATCGCCGTAAATAATAATCCGACAATGAGCGCCAATCCGACGTTGCGAATCGTCGTCGTTGCCGCAAATAGCTTTTCAATTTGTCCTTTCCCGTATTTGACTTTGCTGACAGAAGGCAAAGTTTCAATTTGTTTTGCGATTTTTTCTGTATCAAGCGGATTTTTTGCTTTCACAATAAATACATCGCTTAACGGGTTGTCTTGTTCAAATAGACGGAACGATTGACCATCTTCTCCAAAGCTTTCAATCAATTTTTGTAGCTCTTCATCTTTAGATGAATACGCCACTTTTTCCACGCCAGAAAGAGCTTCAAGCTTGGCTCGAAGCGCATCTTTGTCTGCGTCTGTTGCACTTAAATCAACATGCACACGAATTTCAACATCGCGCTCAATTTGCTTCGTTATATGTTGAATATTGAGCATAATGACGAGAAACACGCCGACAAGCAAAAGCGTCACCGTAACAGCACTAATGGACGCAAACGTCATCCAACCGTTTCGTCCGAGACTTTTAAAACTTTCACGAAAATGACGACGAAGGGTGTTAAGCCTCATAACCGTATTCCCCCTTCACTTCGTCGCGCACAATTTTCCCGCGTTCAATCGCAATGACGCGCTTGCGAATCGTATTGACGATTTCACGGTTATGTGTTGCCATGACAATCGTCGTTCCACGATCGTTAATTCGCTCGAAGATGTCCATAATTTCCCAAGATGTATCTGGATCTAAATTTCCCGTCGGTTCATCAGCAATAACAATTGCTGGGTTGTTGACGATTGAACGAGCGATCGACACCCGCTGTTGCTCTCCTCCAGACAATTCATCAGGGTAAAAGCGCGCTTTATGTTTTAGTCGCACTAAGTCAAGCACTTCCATGACGCGCTTGCGAATGTTTTTTGGCGATTCCTCAATAACTTCCAAAGCAAACGCGACGTTTTCATACACCGTTAACTTTGGAAGAAGCTTGAAGTCTTGGAAGACGATCCCGATATTTCGGCGAAGCAAAGGGACTTTGCTATTTTTTATATTCGCTAAGTTCACGCCGTTAATCATAATTTTGCCGCTTGTCGGATTCTCTTCGCGATACATCATTTTAATAAACGTCGATTTCCCAGCACCGCTCGGACCGACGACATATACAAATTCACCTTGCTTAATGCGAACGGAAATGCCGTTTAATGCGATCACTCCGTTCGGGTATGTTTTATATACATCTTGCATCTCAATCATAAGCAACCACCTAAGTATTCGATGTTTTTCTACATATTCCTGCAAAATTCTCGCCTTGTTCATTATATCATCATTTCCGACAAAAAGGGGGGCGAATTTTATTTACAGTTATATTTCAAGAGTGTTACAAATGAAAAGAGGATGCACAAAATCGCATCCTCTTACTTTTTCGCAGCTAACCATTCCGCTACTTTATCTACATCGTCGCCTTTGAGTAAGCCACCGGGCATGCCCCCGCGACCATTTGCGATAATATCTTTAATTTCATCTTGCGAATATTTTCCGCCTACTTTATCAAGCGCTGGACCGACGCCGCCTTCTAAGTTTTGTCCATGGCAGCTTGCACACGTTTTTTTGTAAACGGCTTCCGCTGCTGAAGCGGTATCCCCTCCGCCGTTTGCTGGTTTTTCGCTTGTGCTATCCCCCCCACCACAGGCTGCTAACACAATCGCTGTACCAGCGAATAAACTAAGTAGCTTTTTCTTCATACGTATATCCCCCTTGTAAACATTTTCATACATTTCTATTATATCGTATCATTTTTACGTTAGGCACGTTTAAATCCTTCCCCAAGCACTTCTGCTGCATCCATAACGACGACAAATGCAGACGGATCAATGGTTTTCACTAATTGTTTCAATTTTGTGAACTCACTTTGTGCCACAACGCACATGAGCATCGTGCGCTCTTTTTCTGTATATCCGCCGTATGCATGTAGTTTTGTCACACCGCGGTCAATTTTATGCAAAATCGCTTCTCGCACTTGTTCTTCTTTCGTTGTAATAATCATCGCCATTTTTGAATTGCCGAAACCAACTTGAACAAAGTCAATTGTTTTACTCGTCACAAATAACGCAATTAATGCATATAGCGCCCGTTCTAAATCAAACACAAACGCCGCTGTTAAAACAATTAAGCCATCAATTAAAATGACGCACGTCCCTAACGATAACCCTGTATATTTATGAATAATTTGAGCAGCTAAATCGGTTCCCCCTGTCGATGCGCGACCACGAAAAACAATGCCTAATCCTACGCCGACGCCAATGCCGCCAAATAATGCCCCAAGCAACGGATCATGCGTTGCTGGTGCCACATCATGTGTCAAATAAACGATAAACGGTAAAAAGGCAGTACCAACTAATGTTTTGACACCAAACTGCTTTCCGAGCAATAGCACACCTGCGATAAATAATGGAATGTTAAGCGCCCATTGTACGTACGCTGGCTGCCAACCGAGCGTCGCATGTAAAATCGTACTGATGCCGCTTACCCCACCTGATGCGACACGATTCGGAAGTAAAAATAAATTGAACGCAACGGCCACAACGGCCGAGCCGACAAGAATATATACGTATTCTAGCACTTTTTCAACGAATGGATTTGTTATGTTGCTTCTTTTTCGCATGCCTCTCACCTTCCTTTGTGAGTATAGCATGCCCGATATAGGAAGTAAATGACATCGAATTAACGCAATAATGATTTAATATAGTGAAGTTAATATAGGTCTCCCCGATTTCCAATCGCTTCGATGTAAATCATTTGCTCGTGGTGATCAATGCGGAAAAGAATGCGGTATGTGCCAACACGTAAACGGTACAAACTTTGTTGTCCTCTCATTTTTTTAATGTCTCCTTGAGGAGGGCTGTAAAGCAATCCCTGTAATGCTATAACTATTCGTTCTTGTACTTCTTTCTCTTGCTTAGCAAGAAATTTTACTGCTTCCTTACGGTAAATCAACTTGTAAGCCAAATTCACGTTTTGCATCACCACCAGTCACATATCCTTCATCTCCTTGTAACTGCCGTTTTTCTTCTTCTGTTAACAATGCTTCTTCTTCACTTACTTCCTCTACTTCATCCCACCATTTATGATCTTTTTTTGATCTTTGCAGTAAATGCAATAAAAATTCATATGCTGATTTTTGATCGGATTCGCTTAACTGTTCAATCATCTCATGAAGCACTTTTTTGTCTACTGCCATGCTATTCCCTCCTCGTATAGTATGTTTAGAAAGATTTTTAAATCGAATTTCCAGTTGGATATGCTCCTTGACAATCGCATATGTGTAAGTGATTTGCCCACGGGGGAGGGGCGCGCCCCTCCCCCGTGGATGGCACTACATCGGGGTTGGACTTTTCGCGATGTTCTTGGATAATGGTCTTAGGATCATCGGGGACACTCTTCTCTCTCCTGTAGCTTTGACTACTTAGAAAGTCTGTCTCCCCGGCTCCTGTTCGGACTTCTAACCCGCAGGCTGTTCCCGTTGGTTTCCCATGCTGGAAGGAGCAGCTTCCAGGCAGCCCATGGCCCAACGTGAGTTCTCATATGCGAGGGTGACTGGTCAACAGGCGCGGTCCGGGGGCATCCCGAAGAGTCCCAACCCCACGATCCTACTACGATTGGAGGTGATCTCATGAAACTCTACGTCGGGATTGACGTGAGCTCAACGGACTTATACACGTGTATCATGGATCAAGAAGGAAACACGTGCGCCCAATTCAAGGTGGACAATCATCTCCTTGGCGCGACCTTCCTTCGCGATCAAATCCTCCTGTGGGCCAACAAGCTCCAACCATCCGAAATTCTCATCGGGATGGAAGCCACTTCGGTCTACAGCTGGCATCCAGCGATGTTTTTCCACCAACAGGAGGAGCTGAAGTCTTGGAATGTCAAGGTGTTTACCATCAATCCAAAGCTCATTCGCAAATTTAAAGAAGCGTACACTGACTTGGATAAAACGGACGGCATCGATGCGTGGATCATCGCCGATCGGCTTCGCTTTGGCCGTTTGAAAGTGACAGCTGTCATGCAAGAACAGTTTATCGCCCTTCAACGGCTCACGCGCATGCGCTATCATCTCGTCCATCAGCTGACTCGGGAAAAGCAGTACTTCCTCCAACACTTGTTTTACAAGTGCAGTTCCTTTACCCAAGAGGTGGACAGCTCCGTGTTCGGACATGCCATCTTAGAGCTTCTTCTCGAGTCGTTTAGCTTAGACGAAATCAGTCAGATGGACGTGCAACAGCTCGCTGACTTCTTGCGCCAAAAAGGACGCAATCGCTTTGCCGATCCGGAATGCATCGCCAAGTCCATTCAAAAGGCGGCTCGTTCGTCGTATCGGCTTTCCAAATGTGTCGAGGATTCCATCGACTTGCTTTTAGGGCTATCGATTCAATCCATCCGTAGCCTTCAAGCGCAAATTAAAGAGCTAGATAAAGCGATTACTCGCCATTTGGAAGGCATCCCAAATACGTTACAAACGATTCCCGGCATTGGTCCGGTCTACGCCGCTGGCATCTTAGCCGAAATTGGACAAATCGAGCGCTTTGACAACCAAGCCGCCTTAGCAAAGTATGCAGGTTTGACTTGGTCTAAGCACCAGTCCGGTCGGTTCCAAGCCGAGGAGACTTCCCTCATTCGTTCCGGCAATCGCTATCTCCGTTACTACCTAGTGGAGGCTGCCAACTCGGTACAACGGCATGATGCGTCGTTTCGCACCTATTACCGGAAGAAGTATGAGGAAGTACCAAAGCACCAACACAAACGAGCCCTCGTCCTCACCGCTCGAAAACTCGTGCGTGTGATCGATGCGCTGCTACGCAACGGTCAAATCTACACGCCAAGAAAGGGGGAAGATCGATAGGGGTATCGATCTAACTGATTTTGCATTAAAACCCAGTTAATGACATAAGACAAGACTGGGCTTCTTAAGTATTGCCTTTTTTCGGGTCATCGGACAATCGAATTTCCAATTTCGATGATTTTTCACCTTGACATATTACCGCAGGACTTTCGTTATGTCCAGATTATCACGCTCTTTTTTTAGATGTCAATAATATACAACAAAAGGTGCCCATAACGGACACCTTACCCTTGTTTTAACTTCGAACGTAAATAGGCGTCAATAAAGACGTCTATTTCGCCGTCCATTACCGCTTGCACGTTTCCGACTTCGGTATTTGTTCGATGATCTTTTACGAGCGAGTACGGATGAAACACGTAAGAACGAATTTGGCTTCCCCAACCAATTTCTTTTTGTTCACCGCGAATTTCAGCAAGCTCCGCTTGTTGTTCTTCTAGTTTCTTTTGATACAACTTCGCTTTCAACATATTCATCGCTTTTTCGCGGTTTTTAATTTGCGAACGCTCCGATTGGCATGTGACGACAATGCCAGTTGGAATATGTGTAATACGTACAGCTGAATCCGTCGTATTGACGTGCTGACCGCCGGCACCGCTTGAGCGATACGTATCGACTTTTATTTCATCTGGACGCACGTCAATTTCAATGTTGTCATCAAATTCAGGTACAACTTCGCACGAAACGAACGATGTATGACGGCGACCAGAAGCGTCAAACGGAGAAATGCGCACGAGGCGATGCACGCCTTTTTCCGCTTTTAAATATCCGTATGCATTATGCCCTTTAATTAACAACGTGACGCTTTTAATTCCCGCTTCCTCACCAGGCAAATAATCGAGCGTTTCCACTTTGTATCCTTTTTTCTCCGCCCAGCGCGTATACATACGCAACAACATCGATGCCCAGTCTTGTGACTCCGTTCCACCTGCGCCAGGATGAAGCTCCAAAATGGCGTTATTTTTATCGTACGGTTCATTTAATAGGAGCTGCAATTCAAATTCGCTAAAGTCTTTCGATAGTTTTTTCGCCTCAGCTACAAGCTCTTTTTGTAATTCTTCATCAGGTTCTTCTTTGACAAGCTCGTATGTTACTTCTAAATTTTCAAATCGCTCTTCAAGTGAACGAAACTCGCCGACTAAATCTTTGAGCGCATTCGCCTCACTAATGACCGCCTGAGCCGCTTTTTGATCGTCCCAAAAGTCAGAGGCAGCCATTTGCGCTTCTAGTTGTTCAATGCGGGCTTCTTTCGTTTCGAGGTCAAAGAGACCCCCTAATATCCACTAATCGCTTAGCCATTTTTTCAAGCTCTTGCTTAATTTCTACTAAATCGATCATGTCCTTCACCTCAACCATTATTGTATGTAAACATCTCGGCGTACGCAACATAACGAAAGCGAGGGAATATCCCTCACGAAACTTACGCAAGGAAGCCCCTGCCTTTAGGCACGGCGAGGAATTGCACCTTACGCAAGTTCCGCCACCCCCTTTCCATAAGCATATCCGTCAAATCGCTGAATGACTTGGACATATCTATAATTTATTCCTTGTGCGATACGCTTTCCGTCCTTGCCTTTAATATCGAAACTTCCAGTCTTTCTACATGCGACTTCGCCAAACCAAACGCCTTGATATTTCCCTCTTGGGACAACAGCCTTAACCATGTCCCCTGTTTGAAAACCAAAGAAGAATTTTTGTCTTGCAAGATAACCTCTTGGGAAGCCATATCTATCTAGGTTTGTACGAGAGCGACTACCACGCCCTTTTGCCTTGATAAATAACACTTCTTTTGTTTTGAAATATAAGTGATTTGTTGTGCTTTCGCCTACACAACAAGCGTCAAAATAATGTGTTTTCGGCAAGTCTAAACGAATACGATTCATTTTTGTTCGTGCACCTGTTCCACACTCGACATCTAATCCTGTCTGCTTTAACACTTCATACACTTTCCATCTTGTCGAGTTGATAGCACTTGTATCCTTTAATGATTCTTTGACTTGCTTTTGAATGTGCGGATACCCGAATTCTTCTGCTGTCTTACTTCCTTTGCGCTGATTACAGTCATGACAGGCAAGACATAGGTTATCCACTCGGTCTGTTCCACCTCTCGATTTTGGAATGATATGCTCCACTTCAAGTGGAACATTTTCTTTTCCGCAATAACAACACTTCCGCCCAAACTTTTCAAGCAAATACTCCCGTACTTCATATCCTTGTAGCGTGCCTTGTTGATACTCTACACCATTGATTTCAGGATTTCGCATGAGTTGCGTGTCGAATTTGGCATTTTCGTATGATATATACCCAATGGGGCATAATTTCTTTAGGCGGTTAACCCATGTTTGGATATTTTGCACGCGACTCTCTAGTGATGGCGGCAACCACCCGTCTTTTCTCCTACGATTAAGAAAACGTGGTTTTCTGTATCTTGTTTTTCGATTTCGTCTTGCTCGACGAAAAGCACGCCTTTTATCTATTCTTTCCTTGATGTCTGTGCGATGGTCAAGTTGCCCTAACCATACCACTTCTTGTCCTCGCAAAATCGCTAATCCTGTATGCCTGCTTCCATAGTCGATTTTTAGCCGATATGTTGCTTTAATTTCTGATTCGTCTACAATTTCTGATTCGTCTACTGATTTTTTCAAGATGATGGTAAATGGAAATCGCCTGTAAATCGCCGCCTTCCCTTGTTTCAACAGCTTTCTTGCAACTGCTTCGTGACAAGGAGCAAGCGGACGTTTGTTTGTGTCTAACACAAAAACCATAGGGTTCTCCCCTTTCCTCTGCATAAAGCAGGTCATATTCTCCTCGACCATGTTATAGATGCTTGTTATGTGCAAGACACTAGCGCTACCCACCACGCTTGTTTAACCTTGCACGACAGAGGAACGGGCTGGAGAAGCACCCGAACGTGTCATGACATCTATAACGTAGGCTCTGTTTCAAGCCTTGGTCTGGTCAACATGGGGCTTACAAGCCCATGACTTTAGTCATTGGGTTGTTGACTTATCGTCCGCAACAATGTTTATATTTTTTTCCGCTTCCGCATGGGCACGGATCATTTCGGCCGACTTCCACCGCTTTTTTCACCGGCTTACGTTTCACTTCTTCGCCTTCTTTCGGGTGGACAGCTTCTCCTTTGGCTACTTCTTGTCGCTCTAAGTTGCTTTCGATTTCTGCTTTCATAATGTAACGCGCAACTTCTTCTTCAATAGAAGCAATCATCGCTTCAAACATCGCATACCCTTCCATTTGATATTCGCGCAATGGATCAATTTGACCGTACGCACGTAAATGGATGCCTTGACGAAGCTGTTCCATCGCATCGATATGTTCCATCCATTTCATATCGACCGCACGCAACACGATGACGCGCTCAAACTCGCGCATTTGCTCGGACGGAATGCGGCTTTCTTTTTCATCGTAACGTATACGTACTTTATTCCAAATGAATTCAATCATTTCTTCTGGATCTTTGCCGCGCAAGTCGTTGACAGTCACATCTCCTTCTGAAAGGAGGTTCGCTTGCACATAATCAACAATCGCTTGCACATTCCATTCTTCTGGCATTTCTTCATCTGGTGTATGCGTACGCACGACGCGCTCGATAACCGATTGAATCATTTTTTCAACAATGTCGCGCAAGTTTTCTGAGTCAAGCACTTGGAAACGTTGACGATAAATAATTTCGCGTTGTTCGCGCAATACATCGTCGTACTGCAATAGTTGTTTACGCGCATCAAAGTTGTTTCCTTCCACGCGTTTTTGTGCCGACTCGACCGCTTTAGATACGATTTTACTTTGAATTGGCTGTGAATCGTCCATCCCTAAGCGATCCATCATCGCCATCATATTTTCTGAGCCGAAGCGACGCATGAGTTCATCTTCAAGCGACAAGTAAAATTGCGATACCCCAGGGTCTCCTTGACGGCCGGAACGACCACGCAATTGGTTGTCGATGCGGCGGCTTTCATGACGTTCTGTACCGATGACGGCCAAACCGCCAAGCTCGCGCACACCTTCACCGAGTTTAATGTCCGTTCCGCGTCCTGCCATGTTTGTCGCAATCGTTACTGCCCCTTTTTGACCAGCTTGCGCAATAATTTCTGCTTCTTTCGCATGGTTTTTCGCGTTTAATACGTTATGGCGAATGCCGCGCTTCGTTAACATGCCCGATAACAATTCAGACGTTTCAATCGACACCGTACCGACGAGAACAGGTTGTCCTTTCGCATGACGTTCTGCGATATCCTCAACAACCGCACGAAACTTTCCTTCCATCGTGCGATAAATTAAATCTGGACGGTCATCGCGAATGACTGGTTTATTTGTCGGAATAACGATGACTTGCATATTGTAAATGTTACGAAACTCTTCTTCTTCTGTTTTTGCTGTTCCCGTCATCCCCGCGAGCTTTTCATACATGCGGAAATAGTTTTGGAACGTAATCGTCGCAAGCGTCATCGATTCGTTTTGAATTTCAAGCCCTTCTTTTGCCTCAATCGCTTGATGAAGCCCATCGCTATAGCGACGTCCGCGCATGAGACGGCCTGTGAACGGATCGACGATGACGATTTTTCCGTCCTCAACGACGTAATCGACGTCGCGCTGCATCACAACATGGGCACGCAACGCTTGACTAATATGATGGTTTAACGTCACATGTTTTAAATCGAATAAGTTGTCGATTCCAAACGCGCGCTCTGCTTTGTTCATTCCTTCTTCCGTCAGCTGCACGCTTTTCGTTTTTTCATCGTACGTATAATCGACATCTCGTTTTAGTGTGCGCACAAATGCGTTCGCTTGAATGTACAATTTTGTTGATTTTTGAGCCGTACCTGAAATAATGAGCGGCGTCCGCGCCTCGTCAATTAAAATGGAGTCAACTTCGTCAATGATCGCATAATGAAGCGGGCGTTGCACCATATGTTCTTTATAGAGCACCATGTTATCGCGCAAATAGTCGAAACCAAACTCGTTATTCGTTCCGTATGTAATGTCGGCGTTATAAGCCGCTTGCTTTTCTTCACGCGACATACTGTTTAAATTCAGTCCAACAGATAAACCTAAAAACTGATACAGTCTGCCCATTTCATTTGCGTCGCGACTTGCTAAATATTCGTTGACCGTGACGACATGGACGCCTTTTCCAGTTAACGCGTTTAAATATACCGGCATCGTCGCTGTTAACGTTTTTCCTTCCCCTGTTTTCATTTCAGCAATGTTGCCTTCATGAAGGGCGATGCCCCCCATCAATTGCACTTTATATGGATACATGCCGAGCACGCGTTTTGCAGCTTCACGAACGACCGCAAACGCTTCGACAAGTAAATCATCAAGCGTTTCGCCTTTTTCAAGACGCGCCTTAAACTCTTCTGTTTTTTGACGCAACTCGTCATCAGAAAGCTGCGCCATTTGTGGACCGAGCGCATCAATTTCATTTGCGATTTTTTCTAATCGCGCAATTTGCCGTTTATTCGGGTCAAACACTTTTTTCAACATTCCAAGCATATGAAAACGCTCCTTAATTATAGAATCACTAATCTACATGATATCATTTACAGGAAAAGGTGACAACTCATACGGAAAAGGGAGATGGGGAAAAAGAAAAAGCCAGCATCTTCGCTGGATTACACTTGCGACTGTAGTTGTTCAATGGAGGCTTCCACTCTAAGCAAACGTTTATTTAATGCATAAATTTCAAATCCTTTTTCATCGATCTTTTTATAAATGTTTTGCAGTAATGTGTGCACGTCATTCGCCAGTTGAACTTCGAGACGATGCACCGTTTCTTTGACTTCGTCTAATTGTGTTTCAACGCGTGCAAGGCGCTTCTTGACATCACACATTTCTTCCTCGAGGCGACTAATCCGCTCATTTGTTTCTTCCATTTTTTGTTCAAGCGCCACTAATCGAGCCTCCATGTTTTCAAAACGCTGATCGATTTGAGCGAATCTTTCATCAATCTGTGCAAACCGCTCATCAATCTGCGCAAATCGCTCGTCAATTTGAGCGAATCGTTTATCAATCTGTGTAAACCGTTCGCGCACTTCTTGTTGGAAGGACAAAAAGTTGTTCTCGATGCTTGTCAACTTCGCCAAAATTTCGCGTAAAATCGCTTCCACCCTTTTTCACCTCCTTTCACATTATACCACCCCCTGTCTCGATTCGACAGAGGGTGGTAAGATTAGTTCGCTTCAATTAAGCCATATTTGCCGTCTTTTCGTTTGTAAACGACGTTTGTGCGGTTTGTTTCTGCATTAATAAAGACGTAAAAGTTATGGCCAAGCATGTTCATTTGCAAAATCGCTTCTTCGCTATCCATCGGCTTTAAGCTAAAACGTTTCGTACGCACAATTTCAAATTCTTCTTCCTCATGCTCTCCTGTTGCCACAGGAGCTGTTGTTGTTAGCGTGACACCATTTGCTTCTTTTTCGCGCATTTTTCGATTTACTTTCGTTTTATGTTTACGAATTTGGCGTTCGAGTTTATCGACGACCAAATCGATTGCCGCATACATATCGTCATGGCGCTCTTCGGCACGCAACACGATTTGTGGCATTGGAATAGTGACTTCAATTTTCGCCTGCTTATCATTATATACTTTTAAGTTAACGTAAACAGTAATTCCTTCGGTTGATTCGAAATAACGCTCTAATTTCCCGATTTTTTTCTCGACATACTCTCGAATCGCTTGTGTAACCTCGATGTTTTCTCCGCGAATGTTGTATTTCATACGCTGCTCCTCCTTTTATGAAAGGTTAGTTATTTATTTCTACAATTCCCTACAAAACTCCTTCTCAATCGTCACATTTTTTGTGAAAAAATGATGAACAAAACAATGGATAATTATGCTACAATTTATAGATGATGAAAAGCGTTCCTATTTTTTATCCAGGTGTTATCGCATGCGTAAAGTGTACATATTTGAAGCAAAAAGCGGCGATGTGCTCGCCGTTGATATTTACGGACCAAACGGTGCAGTTTTGCTCGCTAAGGGGGTTAAACTGACCGACTCATACATTCGCAGACTGCTCGAAGATGGCATTCGTTATATTTATATTCACGATATTTTTACATTTGATATTGAAGAAAAGCCAATGATTAGTCCGATTGTGCGGCAACAAGCAGTAAAAAAAGTGTACGAAACGATGACGGAACTAATCGAAGGACAAAAGGCTGCCCAGCGCGTGTCTTCGCTTGACCTCGGACAAGAATATCAAAAAATATTTAAAGAGATTTTAGACTATTTATTAAGTCGAGAAAACTTGCTCATTAACTTATCTGACCTTGTCATTTCAAAAGGATATTTCTTTCATCACTCGGTTAACGTGGCAACAATCGCAGGTGTTATCGGATTAGCGAAAGGATATTCATCGCAACAATTGCTTGATTTGGGCGTTGGCGCGTTTTTATTTGACATTGGTATGACGCAAATTCCAAGCGCCCTTTTGGGAAAAAAAGGGCCGCTTAGTCCTGAAGAACGTCGAATCGTTTCCCATCATACTGAACTTGGATTTGAATTACTAAAAAAACAAAACAACGTTTCACCGTCATCCGCTTATTGTGCACTTCAACATCACGAGCGTTTTGATGGGAGCGGCTATCCACATCAAGCAGCTGGCAAATACATTCATGAGTTCGCGCGCATTATCGCCATCGCAGACGTATTCGACGCGCTCACTTCTCCGCGTGACCATCGGAAACAACACTCGCCGCACGAAGCAGCTGAATATTTATGCGCAGCCGGCAATACGTTGTTTGACTATGAACTCATTAAAACGTTTTTAAAATATGTCGCCATTTACCCGCTCGGCACAAACATCGTATTAAACACAGGATATCGCGGTGTCGTCTCAAACATTTTCCCTGAATATCCGCTTCGCCCTGTCGTTCGCATTTTACAAAATCCAAACGGGGAAGTGCTGAAATCACCGTTTGAAATTGACTTACGAAAAGAAGTGAACGTCACGATTGTCGAAGCGTTTTAAACTACAAAAGGTGCGATTCGCTCGCACCTTTTTATTATTGCTCAATATACGGACGAAGATGTTGCATCACACTTACTTTCCACGCTTCAAATGCTGGTGCTAAATGGTTTTCAACGACTTGTTGCTTCGCATTCGTATCGTGCAACTTTCCGTCTAATTTCCACGCCTCATCGGCTACCGCAGAAAAACGAGCAATTTCCTCTAACACCGCGCGATCATCCGCAAAAAAACGTGCGAGCGAACTCCGATTCGTCTCATCAATTTGACCGAACGCCATAAAAATATCCGCAAGCACAACATCCCCTTGCGTTCGCTCATAGTTCGTAAAACTTTCACATACATACGCAAATCCTTCTTCAATCGTCTCTAAAAGCGCCACGTACTGTTGGATAACTGCTAATTGTTCATGCGATAATTTCACCATTTTCATACCTACCTTTTCTTATCATAAAACATGCCATCAATAGACAGTGGTTCATATGGATGGTTATAATGTTTGACAACCGTTTTCGTTTTTTTCGTTTGCTTTAAGTCGAACTGAATTTGCTGCTTCAATTGCTGTAACTTTTCATCAATCTCGGCATTCAATGCTAATATTTCTTGCCCCATCTTCCGCTCTTCCGCTGTCAAAGAAGAAGGGAGCTTCGCAAGCAACCGCTCCCTCTCCTCAAGCAACTGCTCAATCCGCGCGATCACCTCATCGCGTTTCTCCTTCGATACAGGCTCTCGCAACACATTCGCAAGCTGCCTCGTCGCTTCCAACAGCGTAAAAACAACGCTCATCACGCTTGTCCACCTTGCGCATATTGACGTTGACGATTGATTTGAATGACTTGCTTCCACGTATCGCGAAATTCTTTCACGTACCCTTCGACTTCCTCTAAAATGGACATATCGCTTTTAATATTTGCTTCAACAAGACGGCGATATATATAGTCATACATCGTCATCATCGACTTTGCCACTTCATATTCCATATTGAGCGTCACCATCAGCTCTTGAATAATTTTTTGCGCTTTTAATAAGTTTGTGTTGCGTGCTTCAATATCTTTCTCCTCGATCGCTTTTTTCGCTTGCGCAATAAACTTTAAGCAACCGTTGTAAAGCATAAGCGTTAATTCCCCAGGTGACGCCGTTTGTACCGCATTCGTTTGATATGATTGATACGGATTATTCATCGCCATGTTTGTTACCTCCTAAATTATTGTGCTCCACCGCCAAAGGCGTTCATAAGATACATGCTTTGCGAGTTCGCACGTTGTACCGCTTTTTCCATCGCGGAAAACTGCTTCCAGTATCGGTCTTCCACTCGTTTTAATCGATCTTCTGCCTCACTAATGCGTGTATCAATATCGAGAATATTTTTCCCGATAATATACTGGTTCACAGTTTTTAACGTATTTCCTGCTTTATCCTCAATACTTTTGATCGTCTTTTTTATTTCATCGCGCAGTTGCAAAACGATGCCTTTGTTCGCTCCTTCGCCATTGTTGCTGAAGAGACGATACACCGCTTCTGGATTTTCTTCAATTTTTTGTTTTAACTTCGCTTCGTCAATAATGAGCTTTCCGCCTTCTAAATAGTTTGCTGTCGTCGTGATGCCGATTTGGGCAAGCTGTTGAAACCCTTTTGACGCGGCTTCGACTTTTCGATACAACGCTTGGCGCATGCTAGAAAGGGCGTTTGACAAAATCGAGTCGCCGCGCAAAATGCCGCTTCTCGCTTTCTCTTCCCACTTCTCCGCCTGCTTTTCCGTCAACTGCTCACGCTGCTCATCCGTCAACGGCTGATAATCACGATAACGAGTTTCTTTTAACTTTTTATTGATCTCATCAATCGTTTCATTATATTTATCAACGAACGATTTAATCGAGTTAAAAATCGCATCCGTATTTGTTGTTGATGAAATCGTTACCGTCCCGGTATGCGTGTTTTTCAACGTATACGTCATACCGTTAATCGTAAACGTGTTCGACGGACGCTCTGTCGTAAGACCGTTAATTGTAAATATGGCGTTTTGTCCTGTTCCTGCATCTTGTTGTAAAATATTTTCCCCCACTTGAAACTTTAGCTGGTCTTGTAAAAAAACTTGCCCAGCTGTAATTTTAATTGATGAGCCTTCGCCTGTTTCGTTTTTCGTAATGACCATCTTTTTTGTATGTTCATCGTAAAACGCGCGCACGCCTAACGTCGCGTTGCTGTTTAATTTATTAATAAGCGTATTTAACGTATCTGTATTCGGATCGATTGAAATGCTGACGGTTTCTGGCGTCGTACTTCCCGGCTTTGTCACTTGAAACGATAAGGTCGTTGGTACGCCGTCAAACTGACTGGCAAGTGAAGCATTTACGTCTACTGCTCCGTCAGATTTGTTTTTGTTTTTAATTTCTCCCGATGTCCATCTTGCTGCGGTTGCAAGTTTCTCAATGTTGCTAATCTCAACTGTTTGATTTGACGCGCTCGGCGTGCTTGTAGCAGTGACGATATTTTCGTTTGAGCTCGTCACTTTTTTCTGTAAAAACGTACTTTGGCGCATGACACCGTCGAAAATATGTTTATCTAATGCGTCTAATAAACGGTTCATATCGCGATATGCGTCGCGCTGCCACTCAAGCAATTGCTTTTTTTGTTTTAATTTATCAATTGGCGCACGTTCGACTTTCATTAAATCGCCAACGATTTTATCAATATCCATGCCGCTCGCTAAGCCACCGATACGCATTGTACTCATGCCCTCTCACCATCCTCTCAAATTTTTCGATCAACAATCAACCCGACAAACTTCATCATCGCCGCGTACATATCTAGCAATTTTTTCGGCGGAATTTCGCGCACAACTTCTTTTGTTCGATCATCAATGAGTTGAACATAATACTCTTTTAAATCTTCATGTACCGCAAATTTTAGCGACGTATGGCTCGGCTGTAAAAATTCATTCATTCCTTTGACGATTTCTTCAAGTTTTTCTTTTGAAATTTCTTTTGAAGTACGCTCTTCTTCTTGTTTTGCGTTCATTTGCTGTACAGTGGTTTGCTCTTGTTTTTGCTGCTCTGCTGGACGCTCCGTCGTTGTTTTTTCATGCATATATGTGGAAGAAAGAGAAGAAGAAATACGTTCAATCATCACCGTTCACCCCTTTGACATATACGTTTCTACTGTTTATATCGGTTAGAAAAGAAAAATATGAAGTCATTTCGTACATAAACAAACGAGAGTGAAACAGCGAAATGAAAAATTAATCCTATTAATCGACATAAAAAGAGGCACTAGCCAAGCTAATGCCTTGTTGTTAAGCATGCAGTTAATTAACAATATTACAGGCAAGTCAAAGCAGATGAGATAATAATTTTTACCCAAAATTTAAAAAGTGCCAACATTAAAGTTTATACTGTCACCAAAAGCCCCATTTTCAAATTTGAATGAAACGTAATACAAGCATTTTTGTTAATTAAGCATCTCTACTTCTTTCAAATGTTGCCAAGCTTTTGTAATGTGCTTCTCTTTAAATATCTTCCGTTTCCGTTCGTTCCAATTGTGGATTTCTTCAACGATTGACTGAATATCATCTTTTATATCTGGATTTTCCTTAACAACCCAATGTACAGTTGAAAGCAATTCTAGCCCATATGGAGTTTCAAACCCTTGAATAATATCCCTTACTCTTTTTAAGTGCTTATAGGCTTCGGAATCGTCCATCAAATACTGCTCCGCTTTTTGGACTGCATCTGGTATTAAGTAAATTTCTGCATCTCTGCTGCGATCGCCAAAACCACGAATAAAATGGCCATCTAAGCGCAATAATACATGATTTAAATTGTCTGCATATGGACCATATTTGCTTTTTTCAAATCTTAGTTTAAGGGGTTCCCCTACTGCTTGGAGAAAATACGCTAACTTTTGCACTTCAAGCAAAGATAGCCGATAACCTGGAATGGAGTAATCATTCATTAGCATAAGAAATAATGCTCTAGATCTTGTCATTTTCGGTTTTTCCGTACGTATCTTTATTTGGTCAGGTTTAGGGCTTCCTGCAGGCTCGTATAAATGTACTTCCACATCTTGTAGATGTTTAAAAGCTGCTTCAATTTTAGGACGTACTTCATCCCATCTCAGCCCTCCATTACCACAGCCAAGCGGAGGAAGCGCAATTGATTTTATATTTAGCTCCTTAACTACCTTTACTAAATCCACTAACCCTAACTCTATATCTTCCATCCGGGATTTATATTTCCAATGGCGTTTTGTAGGAAAATTAATAATATATTTTGGGTTTAACAACGATTTAGTGGAAACGACATGCATTTTGCCTGGCTGTACTTCCTTGCGGCGGCAAGCCTTTTCATACTCTGAAAACATTTCCGGGTATGCTTGCTTAAATTGCAGAGCGATTCCCTTCCCCATCACTCCGACACAATTGACCGTGTTCACTAACGCTTCTGCTTCATCTTCTAAGAGGTTGCCTTGTTTTAGGATGATCATTGCGTCACCTCCTTCAGTAGTACCAATGCGGCCGGACAGCTATCGGTTTATGGCAATGACATTGGTACATAATCTCTTCAACTTTTTGCTTCATTTTATCATTTTTAACCCCGATGCCTAAAATCATATCAATAGGAACAAATTGATACACTAAAAACTCCGCTTGCCTTCTTCTTTCCCGATCGGGGTTCTCTTCCGTCTCAAACCAAAATTGAGAGCGCATAACGTTCCAGTCGATTTTGTCCAAATCCTTTAAATCGTTATAAAAATCAGTAAATTTCATAATGGCATGCCCATCCGTAAACACATAACCTAATCCTCTATGATGGATCACATCTGTCCTAGACACGAGATAAATAATCTCATCTTGTCCTTTTGCGTACCCGTCTACACGTCCTTTGTTAATAGCATATAACATCGGTGACCTAGGTGCAAAGTAAAAAGGAACATAATCATGTAAAGTGCCATAAGGAGGAAGCGGAACGGATATGATTGATCTCCTAGCTTGTATACGTGTATGCGCAATATTGACATACGATACACTTTTCACCTTCGCCACGTTATTTGCCACTAATCCACCGTGACAAAGGATCGATGGAAGGTTGCTATAGTGGGTGATATGGTAGAGCCATTTTTTATAAATCATCACGTCAAACACCCTACTGTTTAGTTTTATATGTGGAAATAAAATATTTCATAAATGAAAATATTTCATAAATGATCGATGGCGTGCATTGCCCGACAGACAAATTATAAAACTAACCCGTGGTGCTAGTTGAGCGCTAGCGCTCAACTAGCACCACGGGTTTAATTAAATATACCTATTCACTTCAGATGCTCCCAAGCTTTTATAATATGCTTCCCTTTAAAATATTTCCCGATTGCGCTTATTCCAATTATAGAAAATTTTATACCCCTTAGATACCACCTTTTATCGGGAAGTGACAGCACTAAAACAAGAGGTACTTTTCCGTTTTCAGCTTTCATCTCCTAACACATCTTTAAAATCGTTAAGAGCCATATTTTCAAGCATTTCTAAACTTATAACTCGTCTTTGCTCCTTGTTAACACTTGAACTAAATTTAACTATCGTTTTTGTGAAATCTAGATTTCTAATCGCATGTTTTATTACATCTATCGCTTCACTTAATGTTTCCCTTGGATAAAAGTCAGAAATACCTGAAATGACCTGTGAAGATCCAAAAACATTAACTGATGGTTCAAAACAACTTTCTTGAAGACTAATTTCAAGCAGTACTTCCATTTAACTCTCCCCATGTATTCATTTTTTACAAAAAAGGGACCCTAGAGAATCTAGAGCCCCTCTGTAATTCACTAAAATTAACGGAGTAATTGCAATACTCCTTGTGGTTGTTGGTTGGCTTGCCATGCCTCAACGTCTTTCGACCGTTGTGTAGACTATATCTTCACCTTTCTAGCCATTTGGCTAGCGAAGGGCTGGGCACTTCGGGGATTTCCCCTACGGACTTCATCACCATAGCGTTTTTTCGCCTTAGGTGGTATGTCCTAGTCGTTGAACCTTCTCCAGAGTTTCCTCACAGGAGCTTGGCTGCTGGTTGCCCATTGTTGCATCTTTCCTTTTTTCACGCCGTCACGCCTGCCGTTTCCAGCTACGTTTTGGCAAGGAAAGCTTTAGGGCTTCCCAGCAATTCACCCAGTGATCCTCTTAGCCGTTTCCAGCTAAGACGCCCTTCCAATCAAATTATCGAAGTAACTGTAATACGCCTTGTGGCATTTGATTGGATTGAGCCAACATTGCTTGTGCTGCTTGAGAAAGAATGTTGTTTTTCGTAAACTCCATCATTTCTTTCGCCATATCTACATCACGAATACGAGATTCTGCTGCTGTTAAGTTTTCTGCAGCTGTACCTAGGTTGTTGATTGTGTGCTCTAAGCGGTTTTGGTAAGAACCTAATCGAGCACGTTCATCAGAAACTTGTTTAATAGCATTATCAAGCACATCAAGCGCTGCGTTTGCATTCGCTTTTGTATCAATACTTGTAGCACTCACTTTTGTAGCACCGCCAAGCGCTGTTGCGCGCATGTCAGAGATTGATATGTTCATTTTTTGACCGCTGTTAGCACCAATTTGCAAATCAATTGACCCAGTCGAAGTTACATTAAAAGTATTATCTTGGCTAATATCTTTAATGCTACTGTTAATCTCCACGCTGATACCTAGTGAACCAAAGTTAATTTCTTTTGTACCAAATCCTGTAGGTGCCCCACCGTAGTTAATTGTCTCGGATTTTCCTGCTCCGTTGTTTACAGTGATCGTTCCTGCTTTTGTATCAACAGTAATACTATAACCATTCAATACTTCTGCACCGTTCGATTTAATGTTGACAATACCATTTGCTGTTGTCAAGTTAGAACCGACGTTAGCGATACTTGAGCTGAGCGATCCATTGAGCAATTTCTGCGTGTTAAATTCCGTTGTATTACCAATTCGAGTAATTTCAGTAGATAATTGCTGATATTCTTTGTTTAACGCAGCTCGATCATCGTTTGTGTTTGTGTCGTTTTGGGCTTGAACTGTAAGCTCACGCATACGTTGCAGAATAGCATGAACCTCGTTTAATCCACCTTCAGCAGTTTGAATTAAAGAAATCCCATCCTGCGCATTGCGTGACGCTTGCTCTAACCCACGAATTTGTCCTCTCATCTTTTCCGAAATCGCCAAACCTGCTGCATCGTCGCCTGCACGGTTAATGCGAAGACCAGAAGAAAGTTTCTCCATGTTTTTCGCAGCGTTAGAGTTACCGATAGTCAATTGACGATACGTATTCAACGCCGCAATGTTGTGGTTAATTCTCATTGTTTTTTCCTCCTTGAATTTGTTTTCCCACGTCCTTGTGGTTTTTGATTGGCAAGAATGAAGTCGGCCGCCCTTCTTTCTTGCCCTCACATTTATTATCGGCCCGTTTTTTCAAAGTTTAATAGGTTGCGAAAAAAATTTTATACTTTGACGTCAAGAAATTGTGAGAACGGTGACGGTTGTTGAATTTCTTTAATGACGCGCGCTGGGTCGTCTTTATGTTTGTTGATGATTTCATTTAACGCCTGTTCCGCGATCGCTTTATTGTCTTGGACGATGCGAGCGATGACGCCAGGGATTTGAACACCGCCGATGCTAACGCTCATTTGCTTCCCCTCCTTTCTTTAGTTGATCGGATAGTTGTTGAAGCGAAGTGGCGGAGGCGAGAGATGCCGCGCTGTTTTCTTGTTGAATAGCGAGATATACTTCTTTCCGATGTATATCGATATGTTTCGGCGCGCGAATGCCGAGCTTGACTTGGTCGCCGTCGATGGCGAGAACGACGACTTCGATATCGTCGCCGATGTGGATCGCTTCTTTTATTTTGCGTGTTAATACAAGCATATCCTCGCCTCCTTATTTCGCCTCAACCGTTTCTGGAAATAGCCGATGTTTCGTTTTGTACGGTGTATTCGTTAAAATGACTTGCTTGCCGATTCGTTCGTGAACGTTAATGACGACAGGCGCTTGTAAGTTCGCTGTCGTATTTGTAAACGGCTCTGCGACCGTTAAAATGACGTATAGCGCCACATCGTTTTCTTTTTGTATTTTCAGCTGCTCACACGTCGTATCGTCCAATTCGATTTCGTACGTTGGGAAGTACGAAAACGGCTCAATCATGACGAACGCTACGTCTTTATTTTGTATTGATTGTAAAATGGTAAATGGCGAATCGTGAATCGGAAGCAACGCAAATTGTTTTTCATGTTCAAAGCCCGGTAGTCCGTTTTCAAATGAAACGAGTGCCAGCTGAGAAAGCTGAACTGTTCCATGATATTTCGTTTCAATATTCATGTTCATCCCTCATTTATACGGTCACGTCAATGCGCAAGTTGTTGTGACGCGCTAAGTCAATATGCACAACGTTTGGTTTGTAATCGATTTGCACAGGGCGTGGCTCAATATGAATACGAGCATTTGATGTTTGCCAGTTCATATTGATATGTCCTGGCTCAAAACTGACTTTCACACTAAATGGGCGTGGAATAAGCCCGACATTATAATCAAAAGGCGGTCGTTCGCTATTCGCCTCTGCCTGCATCGCGAGTACATCACCACCTTGTTCGATGCGCATTAATTCATCGCCTTGTATCGCTGTCGTTTCTAAATATGATAACCAACTGGCATAGCCGTCTTGCGCAGCTTCTTCAATGCGATGAAAAATATGTTTTAAATCCATATCTGCCCACGCTTCGGTTTGATCAATCGTCAGGCGCGGTGGCGTTGTTTTCATCTCAAGCTGTGGTTTTGGTTGTTCAATCGACAGCTCGGCTTGTTGTTGACGCATATGCATATATCCGCGCTCAACTGTAATGGATAGTTGCGGGAACGTCGCTTGCATCGTCAGTTGCGGGATTCTCAACATTCATCATCCCCTTAACGTAAAAAATCAACGAGCGTCGGCTGAATGATGCGCGCCCCGACAGAGAGCGCTGCGCGATGCACACTTTCTTGCGACTTTAATTCCGTAATAATTTTTTCAATATCCGCATCTTCGTTATCGGAAATCATTCGTTTCGCGATGAGTTGTTGTTCGGCAAGACGTTGCTCCACGAGCTCTAAACGGTTGACGCGCGCACCGAGTTCCGCACGCTCTGCGAGTACGTCGTTTAAATGACCATCTAATTGGGAAAGTAAGTTGTCTAAATTACTTGTTGGATTGGCTAGTTCGTTTTCAATTTGCTGTAATGTATTGAACAACCCTTGGTTAAACACATTGTTTGGGGTGACATTAATTTTTAGTTTAACTCCTTTTGCCACTTCGACCATAAAATCATCGTTGTTATTTCTGACAGTTGGCGGTGTTCCATCCGTCACAGGCGCTTGTTCAATTTTTGTCCCGTTGAAAATGTATTTACCTGCTACTTTCGTGTTAGCGACTTGTACTAAGTCTTTTTTCAGCTGTTCAATTTCACGGGCGATCGCTTGGCGGTCTTCTTGACCGAGTGTACCGTTTTTCGCTTGCACGACAAGCTCACGGGCGCGCTGCAGGACGTTTGTCGTATGGTTAAGCGCTGATTCCGAATTTTCCATCCATGTATACGCCTCCGATAAATTACGTTGGAATTGTTCAATTTCTGTTAAGCTCGTACGATAGTGCATGCCTTTCACCGCCACGACTGGATCTTCCGATGGACGATGAATTTTTTTCCCTGTCGCGAGCTGTTGCTGATACGTGCCAAGTTTGTCATAGCTTTTACTCACGTTGCGAAGCGTATTGTTTGCAAGCATCATTTGTGTCACGCGCATACGTTACTCACCTACCTTCCAACGATGCCCATATTGTTAATAATTTTATCTAACATTTGATCGATCATTGTAATCATACGTGCAGAGGCGTTATACGCATGCTGGAATTTCATCATGTTCATCATTTCTTCATCAAGCGATACGGAGCTGACCGCCATGCGCCGTTCGTCAACCGATTGGCGAAGCACTTCGCTATTTTGCGACAGCCGTTTCGCTTCTTGCGCATTGACTGCCATTTGTCCGATTAAACTTTCGTAAAAGTTTTGAATCGTTGTTGTGTTTCCTGCAATATTCATCGTTCCGTTTTTTACTTCAGCGAGCGCTTGGGCGTTACTTCCGTCGCCGATTTGACCAGATGCAGATGCGGCGATATTATCAAGCGAATTTTTAATAGTTTGTTCGACATCTAACGTTCCAGCCGGATCACTTGGATTGTAAGTGAAAAATGTTTTCCCATCCTTTGTGTTACTTTTTATCTCCGTTACACTCCATCCTCTTGAATGAACTGCATTAAACTGATCCGCGAACGCTTTCGCCATGGCGTTTAAGTTGTTCAACATTTCTGGGTATAGTCCTGTTCCGCCGACATACCCATACGAATGAAGCAATGCGCCAATCTTTCCATTTTCCTTAAAGCTTAAAAAATTTAATGAATCGTTCCCTAACTTTATCTCTCTTACATACTTGTCACCTGTCGTTTCATACTTTACCGTTATCTCGTTAAACGCACCTGTATTTCCGTCTACTAGCTTCCCAAGAGACGTGCCGTTACGGTCCACTAACTCTACCGTAAAGCGTCCTTCGGCAATTTTTAGCGCGCTACCGCCGCTTGGCACAGGTGTGACTTTGATGTTTACATATTGCGACAATTCATCTAAAAGCCGATTTCGCTCATCATATAAATCGTTCAGCAAATAGCCGTGCACTTCTACTTCGCCAATTTGTTTGTTTATATCATTGAGCTGACGAGCTAAAGAGTTTACTGCTTTTACTGTGACATCCAACTCATTTTTTAAATCTTCGCGAATCGACTTTAACGAGCTCGACAAATAATGAAACGTTTCCGCAACCGCGATGCCGCGCTGGCGAACGACTGAGCGTGCCCCCGAATTCGAAGGATTTACCGCTAAGTCTTGGAGCGCTTGCCAGAAGCGATCGAGCGTTTTTGCCAATCCTTCGTCTGACGGCTCATTCATAATTTCTTCCATTTTGTACAATGCTTCGGCACGCGTATTCCAATAGCCGTATTTCATATTTTCCCCACGATATTGCACATCTAAAAACTCTTCGCGCATTCGCTGTACCGTTCCACCTTCCACACCTGTTCCCATTTGTCCAGGCATGACGGGGCGGTTTTGAGACGCAAACGGATACGGTGGCGTTTGTTCAAAGTTGACGCGCTGGCGCGAATAACCTGGCGTGTTGGCGTTCGCGATATTATGCCCGGTGACGTATAATGCTTGTTGTTGGGCAGTCATCCCACGCCGCACCGTTTCTAAACCGTGAAATGTCGAAAGCACAAAAAAACCCCCCTTACGTTTTCGCTTCAAATGAAGACCGTGGCGGCAATTCATCCGTTCGCTTCGGGTCATACGTCACATCTTGTTCGTTCGGTATCATCAAATCTAATGTAAAATGAATAAATTGGAGCGATTGTTGCAGTAGTTGCATATTCAGTTCGTTTTGCTCTTTTAATCGTACAATCGTGTCGCTTAGTTCATTGGCTAGTTGAAAAAGCTTCATTCGTTCTTTTTCTTCCACCTGTTCAGCATATCGGCTCACCGTTCGTTCTTTCTCGGGTAAATGCGACAGAAGGCTCATTCGTTCGCTTTCTAGCTGGCGAATGGCCATCACATATTTTTGTTCCTTCATCATCATTTGCTGTAACGTACCGACATCGCCTTTTTTAATCGCTTCTGTTTTTTGCTCTGCTAGTTGCAATAACCCACGATGAAACGTCAGCAACTTTTGCATCACATCGATCATGTTCGTTCGCTCCGTTATCGTTTATAATAGCGCAATACGCTTTCTGCAATCGCTCGTGCATCGATTGTATACGTACCTGCTTTAACTTCTGATTTTAGCCGTTCCACTTTTTCTAACCGTTCCGAAGAAAATTTCGCAGCTTCTTGCAGTTCTTTCGCCGCGCTAGAAATTTCAACTTGATCCATCTTTTTCGTTGCTTTTGTCGGCTTTTCGACACGTGATGTCCGCTCATACGGATTGACGTTCATCGGTTGAATGCGATTAATTTTCATATTCCCACCTCGCTTTTTCCGTTCTTTTTCGTCTACGTTTATTATCGGCAAAAAGAAAAAAATGTTTAGTCGTCTTTGCGTCGCTCGGTAAAATATGTCGTCTGATGTTTCGCTTGTTTTTGTCGCTCTTCCTCTTGTTGGATTTTCGTCATCTCTTTTTGAATGCCACTAATACATGAAGGACAGAGGCGTCCTTCACGAATCGTTGCCCCGCATTTTTCGCACGGATAGCCGAGGTTTGGAAAATGAACGAGCTGCAACCGTCCTTTTTTAATCCATTTAATGATTAACGCTTCTTCTACCCCCGTCGCATCAACAACTTGTGACATCGTTGCCGTGCGATTTTCTCGTTTTCGAATAAATGCATATACTTTTTCAAACAATTTTTCTTCCTCTTTATAGCATGCCTCGCACACATCACGAAATTGCGTCCGCACGAACAAACTTCCACATTTCGGGCAGTTATCTAACATGTTGCTCCCCCTTACGTGTAAATATTAATAATCAATCCTTGAATTTCACCGACAAGTCCAAGCAAATCAAGCCCTTTTTTCTCTTTTTCTAGTACGGCGTTTGTGAGATCCACTAACTTTTGATCGACTTCTTTTACAAGCTTATAAATTTTCGACCGTCCCCCGCGGCTAAATCCACGTTGCTCTTCAAGCTGCAAACTATTTTTTACTGCATCATCTAAAAACTGTTTAACAAGCTTTTTATACGTTTTTAAGTCTTCGACCGTTTGCGACTCGGCTAATTTTTTCCCTTGCGCTTCAATTTGTTGCGCCATCGTTTGAAAACGTTCAAACAACACATCGCTTTTTTTCTTATGCATCACTTCCGTAAATGACACCAATTCCATCGGTGCATCCTCTTTTTTCGCCACACGGTTCAACGACGCCCGTGACACTTTTTGCACTTCCATCAACGTTCACACCTTTTTCTTTATATTATGCCACACGTACAAAAAAAGGGCGAGGTCGCATCGACCTACCCCCTTCTTTAACTATTAGCTTTTTAACAATTGTAAAATTCCTTGCGGCAATTGGTTTGATTGCGCAAGCATCGCCTGCGCTGCTTGGTTTAAAATGTTATTTTTCGTGAAGTTTGTCATCTCCATCGCCATATCTGTATCGCGAATACGTGATTCTGCGGACGTTAAGTTTTCGTGTGCTGTTTTTAAGTTGTTGATCGTGTGCTCGAGACGGTTTTGGATCGCACCAAGTTTACCACGCTCTTCAGATACTTTACGGATCGCTTCGTCAATAACCGAAATCGCAGACTGTGCAGAAGCATGATCCGTTACAGTTACGCTATCAACTCCCAAACCCGTTGTAGTCATATCACTGATACCTAGTCCAACTACTTGTCCTTCATTCGCTCCGATTTGGAAGTTACTTTCTGTTCCGGTGATTTCAACCTTGCCAGTTAAACTATACAACGTATATGCACCATTTGTAGTAACCGTAATTAATGAAACCCCTGTGTATTTGCTGTTCGTGCTATCCCAGCCTTTAAAAGTAATCGAACCTGCACCGTCCTTAGCCAAATCGGTCGCTTTTCCAATCACCTTACCGCTACTATCTGTTGTTTTTAACTCATAAACTTTATCTGTACTATTCCAAGAGATTGTATAAGTTCCTGCTTTCAAACCACCGCCAGTTGTGATATTAGCCACCCCTGTTACCAATAAAGCAGTTGTTTTCGATGAATCCTGATCGACTTTTGTTCCGAAAGTTCCATCCAACAATGCCGTTTTGTTAAAATCAGTGGACGTTGCTACACGTGTAATCTCGGTTTTCAACTGTTGAATTTCTTGGTCTAATGCCGCACGGTCGTTGGCTGTATTTGTATCGTTAGACGCCTGCACCGCCAATTCGCGCATACGCTGAAGCATGCTATGAACAGAGCTTAGCGCCCCTTCCGCCGTTTGGATGAGCGAGATCGCATCTAACGCGTTGCGTTCTGCAACTTCTAAGCCGCGAATTTGCGAACGCATTTTTTCTGAAATCGCTAATCCTGCAGCGTCGTCTGCCGCGCGGTTAATGCGCAAACCGGAAGAAAGCTTTTCTAAGTTTTTCGCTGTGTTTGATTGGTTTACTGCTAAGTTGCGATAAGCGTTTAATGCTTGAATGTTATGATTAATTCTCATTTTTTCCGCTCCTTTACTCTGTCATAATAAACTGTTCATATGCGGCAGCTTTTTTTGCTGCAACGTTTGTTGTCGGTTGTTTTTTCAACGCTTCATTCCATGCGTTCGCAATGTCTTTGGCGATCGTGAGCACTTCTTCCATCATCGCTACGTCTTTTTTCACGTTCGCATCAATAAGACGTTCTGCCATGTAATTATATAATGCGTCTAGTTGATGGGCGATAATGCCCGCGTCATACTTCAAACCAACGCCAAGGCGACGTAAAATATCGTTTGCTTTTTGGAGTCTTTTGTTGGCATGAATATAGTCGCCCTTTTTTGTGCTTGCGATCGCTTCTTCTAAGCTGTTAATCAACCCTTCATAAAGTAGCGCTGTTAATTGTTGTGGTGTTTTTTTGTACACCGCTTCTTCAGTTAAAAACTCCACGCGCCCACTCCCCTTTTCTCGTTCACCTACTTTATTTATCGTCACGTTTTTTTATTGTTTAATAGTTTCGTTCCATTTTTTCAATTAAAATTAAAATTTCTGCGATCACAGCGTACAATTGCGGCGGAATCGTATCGCCGAGATCGAGGTCAAGCAAATGTTGGACGAGCGTGGCATCTTGTTCGATCGGCACGCCGTTTTGTTTTGCCAGTTCAATAATTTTTTCAGCGACGTAGCCGCGCCCGTGGGCGACGACGGTCGGCGCTTTATCTCCTTGTTCGTAGCGAATAACCGCCGCCGACGGACCGTTCACTTCACGCTTTCGTTTTTGGTTAAAGTACATCATATTGTAAAATCATATCCTTTCTCTGTCCATGTCGCTCGTTTTGGCTCGTTCGTTTGTTTTTCCTCTTTTGTCGCAAACGTCGTAAATTGCACGTTGCCAACGCGGTAGCCGATTTCTTCAAGGCGCTTTGTCGCAGTTTCCACAAGCGGACGCATCCGTTCAGCAAAATCTTCCCGATCGTTGCGGAACGTCACGGAAAGCGTGCGCTCGTTCGCGCTCAGCAACACCCCGACATCACCGAGCTTTTTCGTTTCCAGCAAAAAGTATAAGCTGCAGTTTTCCCAATCGACTCGTTTTCCGTCATTACGGGCGTTCACATATACTTTTACATCTTTTACTTTCTTTTGCAGCAACAATGGAATCGTGAAAAAGAGCGTTTGCATCGCGCTTCCTTGATCGTTTTTATTCAACAATTGTTGCCCTGTCATATGCGTCAACGCTTGTTCGGCTTGTTTCGATCCTTCGCCACCCGTTTGTGCTAATTTCATGAGCAGTCCTTTCATCGTTTCTTCAGACTGTTCGCTTTCGCTATGAAATACGAGTGAATTTGCTATATCCGCTTCGTGCATAAAACCAAGGCGGTGAATCGTTTGTAGCATGTGGCGCGCGGACGGCTCAGGCTGAACGATTTCGTTCCATTGCGTCAGCAGTGCTTGTTCTGGTGTTTGTTGTTTCAGCGACTGCGCTTGAACAAAATGTTTTACTTTCACATCTGCCGGCTTAAATTGCATTTGTTCAAGCGTGCTTTTTACTTGCTTTACGATTTTTTGCGCCTCCGCCAGTTGTCCTTTATCTAGCAGCTTTTTCGCTTCCGCTAGTTGCGAGCTTGCCTGCAACAATTTTTTCTCCATCGTCATATCCGCAAACAACATCGCATCGCTTTTTAAAATCGTTTGATCGAGCTGTTTAATCGTCGTTTCCAGCAGCTGTTTGGCTTGCGGTCGCGCCGCTTGCTTGTATTGAGTAATCAGATGATCGATCGCGTCTAAATTGCGCATCATATCACGCTTCGCTTGTTGAAACTGTTTCGTTGCTTCCGCCATTCGTTTCGTTACTGTTTGAACGATCATATCTTTTGATTGTAAACCGAGTGCCGCCAACGACTCGTACGCCGCATCAGCAGGCGAGGAAGCGTCACTTGTCGGCAACGTCGTTTCGATTTGTTGAAGTGCTTGGACGACCGTTTGTCTTGCAGCCATTTCTCTCCCGTTTTTTGCGAGTTCGTCAGCACGGGCGAACGCATCATGAAGCAGCGGTTCCATATGTTGCGCAAGATGCGCACGCGCCATTTGTAACGCTTCTTTGACATTTGGCTCCTTTTGTATCGTTTTTATCGCTTGCATAACGGCGGTGCGGACGTCGCTTTCTTGCTGTTCGGCACGTTCAGCTGTCAAAAGCGATGTCATAAGCTGTTGACGAGCGCTTTGCAGCGTTTGTGTTGCTTGTTGCATCGCTTCAAATACGGACGGTTGTTTTGTAAGCGTATGATCCGCTTGCAACTGACGCACCGCCTCGGTCAACGTCATCGTTTGTTGCTGGAGCCGGTCAGCTATCACATGAGCGCGTTTGACATACTCAGGCGCCAACTGCTGTTCGATCGAGCGTAATGTTTGCACAAGTTGATCGCGAGCCTCCGCACCTCGACCAACCGTTTCAAATAATTTTGCTTGACTTAATGCACGAACCACTTTCTCTGCTTGCTCCGCTGGTAACGTACGAGCCAGTTCTCTTACTTGTGGTTCTATCGCTTTCACGGTCGGTGTGCTTTCCGCTTGTTTCCGTACCTCTACCACTTGTTTCAGCTGGGCTTCTTTTGTTTCTACCGCTGTCGCTGGTGTATTTGCTCGTACCGCTTCTTTCGCTGTTCGTACGACGTCCGAAACCACCTCTTCTTCCACCGCACGTAATGCCTGCATGAGCTGTTGACGAGCTTCTATGCTTCGTCCCATTGTCTCTTGCTGTTTCGACTGCTCAATCGCACGAACCACTTTCTCTGCTTGTTCCGCTGGTAACGTACGGGCCAATTCCTTTACTTGTGGTTCTATCGCTTTCACGGTCGGTGTGCTTTCTACTTGTTTCCGTACCTCTGCCACTTGTTTCAGCTGGGCTTCTTGCACGTCTACTTTCGTCGCTGGATTATTTGCTCGTACCGCTTCTTTCGCTGTTCGTACGACGTCTGCAACCACTTCTTCTTCCACCGCACGTAATGTTTGCGACAACTGTTGACGAGCTTCTACGCTTCGTCCCATGGCCTCTTGCTGTTTCGATTGCTCGAGCGCACGAATGACTTTTTCCGCTTGCTCCGCTGGCAATGTGCGAGCCAATTCCCTCACTTGCGGTTCTACCGCTTTCACCGTCGGAGCACTTTCTACTTGTTTCCGCAAATCTGCCACTTGTTTTAGCTGAGCTTCTTGGGTGACCACTTTCGCTATTGGTGCGTTCGGACGCAACGTTTCTTTCATTGCTCCTACTGCTCGCAATGCTTGAATAAGATCGGTTTTCGCCTTTTCTCCTAGTTGTTCTACACGTTCAATCGCTTCATGTAATTCATTTGCTTCGATACGTGGAAGCACCTTTTCTTTCAACTGACGAACGGCATCTTCTATCGAGCGCGCGTTGCGAACTATTCGTTTCGCTTCATCGACCATTTGTTTTTGTATAGTTGATGCAGGCTGTGTCGGTACATTGTCTTTTTCCTCTACTGAAGCAAACGCTTCAAGCAATCGCTCTTTTGCGCTAAGCGGTTGACCTGAGCGATACAACTGTTCCACTTCTCGTAACGCTGGACCGAGCGTTTGACGAACGACTTCGCTTCCTTTCGCAATGGTAAGCGCTTTGGCGACAATCGGCTCACGTTCAATTTGCTGACGTACCATTTGCAGTTGCTTCTCTTGTGTTGTCGCACGTTCCATTTGTCCATGATCTATTTTTTCATTCGTTTCCGCCATAGCGACAGCTTGCATGATGCGGCTTCGGGCAAACGTCTCATGTCCGCGCTCTTTCAAAATGTTCGCCTCACGCACAGCTTTCGCGATTTCGTCATGTCCGTTTTCCTCTGCAAACTGCTTTGCCGATTCAATCGCACGATCAATGTTTCGCTCCCCTTGCAGTTGGGCACGCAGCTCACTGATCGTTTGCGACTGTTGCTTTGCGATTGGCGTAAATGAAAAATGTTCATCAATCGCCCGAACGATATCATGTAACGACTCGCTTAACGGCTTGCCGTGGAGCGCTTCATGAACCGCTTGTAACTGCTTCATCGTCATATCAAGCTTTTTGCTTGCTGCGATTTGAATCGTTTCTAACTTTTGTTCAACCGTCCCTTTTCCTTCTGCTAAAAACGTGCGTAACGACTCGATCGTTTCACGCGTGAGCGGCAGTTGCTTTTGTGCCACCATCGTCACCGCTTGGCGAAGTTCAGGCGTTTCAAACGTTTCAGATGCTGATGTAGAATGTGGTGTCACAATCTTTCCTTCGACAATATCCCCATCACTACCGGTTACCTGTACTTTCACTCGTCCAGAAGGCGGCACGTCACCTTCAAAACGAAATCGAATATCGACACCTCGCAATTGCACGATCGCTTCTTTTTCACCTACTTGTTCTTTCACAACTGCTTCGTACACATCTCCTGCTTTTAACGTCACAGTCGTTGAAGATGATGATTTTGGGCGATAATATCCGTATCCGTGAATTTCCATAACGACCCATCTCCGTTCTCCAATATTCCTATTTTTTATATCGACCATCGTTACGATGTTTTCAATGGGGGTTTGTTCCCAACTATGAGCGGATGAGCGTAAAAGAAGAAATGTCACGTGCCCCTGCTGCATAAAGAACGTTGGCCGCTTCATGCACCGTTGCCCCTGTCGTATAAATATCATCAACGATGACAATGCGCTTTCCGGCTACATCTTCTCCTGTCAAACAAAACTTGCGCCCAACAAAACGTTCACGCCTCGTTTTTTTCGATTGTTTTTCATCATCGATACGTCGCAAGGCAAAAATCATTGGCAACGATAAAAGCGAGGCGATCGCCTCCGCTTGATTAAACCCGCGTTCAGCTAATCGAGAGGAGCTAAGAGGAATCGGCACGAGGAACACATCCGAAGAAAAATGTTCATCAAACACGCGACGAACATCGGAACGAAACGCTTCAACAAGCGCATAATCGCCACGAAATTTAAAACGATTCATCACTTCTTTCATCCAGTCGTTGTATATATAGACGGAATAGTTTTGTTTCAAGGCGCTTTTGCGCTGTTGCCATTTTATACAATCGGTACATATCGGTACGTCACTTAGACGGCTACATCGTTCACAACGATTCCCCTCAAGGCGAATAAAACGAGCTCGACAACGCGGACAACAAACATCCGCTTGACGAAGCGTTAAAAGCATAGCAAGCGATACCGGCGGCAGCCATTCATCATGACAAATGAGGCACTTCATTCGTCAATCAACCCTCGCTTTCGCGCTTCATCATTCATGCGCACAATATGCTGCTTAGCCGCCACCATCGCTTTCGTTTTTCCAAAATGAAAAAAGCGAACATCACCTGTCGGATATTGGGCGCTTCGGCCAACACGTCCAGCGATTTGCACAAGCGCACTCTCTGTAAAAATCGGTTGCTCTGCACCTAACACGGCAACGTCAATGTTTGGGATCGTTACCCCGCGCTCTAAAATGGTCGTTGTCACAAGAAGCGGAATTTGTCCACGCCGAAAAGCAAGCACTTTTTCCTTTCGTTTCGGATCTTCAGCATGCACTCCTTCAATGCGAGGATGAAATTGTTGGAAATACGGAACAACTTGTTGTAAAAAGTCGATGTGAGGAACGAATAAAAAGGCTTGTTTGTTTCTTTCGAGATGCTCGTTTACCCATCGAACGACACAGGATGGCAAACGTTGATTACGCCACTTTTTTTGCCAATTGCCGCACCATTCAAAAGTCGGAACAGGAAGAGGATGGCGATGATACCGTGCAGGAATCGTCACCGCTTTACGTTGACCACTTTTTACTTCACGTTGCCATTGTTCGTTTGGGGTTGCGGTTAAATAGATGAGTGAGGAGTTCGGTTTTCGTGCCCGTTCTACCGCATAGGAAAGCATCGCATCTACACTATACGGAAATGCATCGACTTCATCGACAATCATCACATCAAAAGCGTGATAATAGCGAAGCAACTGATGCGTCGTCGTCACCGTCAATGAAGCAAGTTTGCCACGGTCTTGGCTGCCGCCATATAATGCCGCCATATCGACCGACGGAAATACACTCGCCAAACGCGGGGCTAACTCTAATACAACATCGGTGCGCGGAGCAGCAATGCAAACGCGCTTTCCGTGCGACAGCGCCATGTTAATGCCCGCAAATAGCACTTCTGTTTTTCCCGCTCCGCATACGGCCCAAACGAGCAGTGAGTCGTTTCGATCAATCGCTTGGCAAACTTCATCGGATGCAAGTTGTTGAGCTGGAGATAATTGACCATTCCATTGAAGCGGTGAAGAAAAAGAGGTAGAAGGAGTTGGTCCAATCCAAATCACGAGCGGATTACATTCGCTACATCGGCCCATCGTTATACATTTGCGGCAATACGTACATATGCGTCCACAGCGCGCACACGGAAACGAAGCAAATAACTGTTGGTCATCGTTATTGCAACGGACGCAACGATAGCCTTGCTTCGTTTTTACAATGCTCTCCACGATCTGCACATGTTGCTTATCGTAAGAAGACGAAAGTTCCGATTTAAGCAGCTGTTTTCCTGCTAAATGCAAACAAATCACCTCCAGCAAAAAAGAAGTGGACCATTCGCCCACCTCATATATTCGTGCCTAGCAAAAAAATTCCTGTTTATTTTTTATACCAGCCAAATCCCATCGCACCTTCTCCTAAATGCGTGCCGATGACAGGTCCGAAATAGCTAAGGAAAAATTCAACGTGCGGATATTGTTGCTCAAGTTTTTCTTTCCATGCGCGTGCTTCTTCTTCACGGTTCGCATGAATAATGACCGCACGCATGGGAACGCCGAGGTTCGCGTCTTCAGCAAATAGTTCTTCTATTCGGCTTAACGCTTTTTTCCGTGTACGAATTTTTTCAAACGGCACAATCACTTTATCAACGAAATGTAAAATCGGCTTTACTTGTAGAAGGCTGCCGATAAACGCCTGTGCACCGCTTAACCGTCCGCCACGCTGCAAATGCGATAAATCGTCGACCATAAAATAAGCGCGCACCGACTGTTTCATTTCATCTAAACGCGCAATAATGGCTTCGGGATGCTCACCTGCTTGCGCCATTTCCGCTGCTTCGATCGCATAAAACCCTTGCATCATGCAGCTAATTTCTGAATCGTATGCGTACACTTGAATCCCCTCAACCATTTGCCCTGCGGACACAGCCCCTTGGTACGTGCCACTAATGCCGCTTGATAAATGAATCGAGATGACGGCGTCGTATTGTTTCGCTAGCTGCTCGAACGTTTCGACAAATAGTCCAATTGGCGGCTGTGATGTTGTCGGCAGTTGTTCGCTCGTTTTTACTTTGGCAAAAAATCTTCTGCGCTCATGTCAATCTCTTCACGATACGTCTCTGTTCCAAAGACGACGCTTAAAGGAATGATATGTATATTCAACTGTTCACGAATATGTTTCGGGATATATGCTGTACTATCCGTTAAAATCGCCGTTTTCATCATCTTTACCTTCCTTGTCCAAAATTTTTCCTATCTGCATTGTACTACATTATAACTACCATTGCATTGAAAAAGGTTGTCGAATCCACTTCGACAACCTTATTTCACTTCGACCCATCCATTTTTAATCGCAACAACGACTGCTTGCGTTCGGTCATTCACGTTTAATTTTTGTAAAATGCTGCTAACATGGTTTTTTACCGTCTTTTCAATAATAGATAGCGCATCAGCAATACCTTTATTGCTTTTTCCGTCTGCCAACAGCTGCAATACTTCACACTCTCTGCGCGTTAATAAATGGTACGGACGGCATACACCTTGATTTTGCTTTTCTTTTTCTACTCCTTCTCCTGCGATGAGACGGCGATATTCTTTCACAAGATTGTGTGTCACTTTCGGATGCAAATATGAACCGCCTTCTGCCACAACACGAACCGCTTCAATTAAAGCGTCCGCATCCATTTCCTTCAACAAATACCCCATCGCTCCCGTTTGCAACGCATGCATGACGTAACTTTCATCATCATGAATCGACAAAATGATCACCTTTGTATCTGGATATGCTTCAATGAGCTGACGTGTCGCTTCTACGCCGTTAACATGAGGCATGTTAATGTCCATAATGACAACATCAGGTTTATATCGCTCAACAAGCGCTAACGCTTCATCACCGTCGCTTCCTTCCGCCACCACTTCAAAATCTTGCTCAAAATCTAAAATACGTTTAATTCCTTCACGAAACAATTTATGGTCATCAATTAAAACAATGCGCGTTTTCATTGTTGTTCCCCTTTCCCTGCTGTCTTTTGGAGCGGAATATGCATCGTAACAATTGTTCCGCGTCCAAGTTGCGAGTAAATATGTAATTTTCCTCCCAACCATTCGATACGCTCGCGCATGCCCATTAACCCGAACGCTTTATCTTTTTTTTCATTCGGATTAAAGCCTTTGCCATCATCTTTTACGACGATCAGCAAATGATCTTTTTTTAGCTCCATTTCCACTTGAATCGTTGTCGCTTCAGCGTGTTTTAAGGCATTTTGCACCGCTTCTTGCACGAGGCGAAACACAGCAACTTCAAAACGGTTGGATAGCCGCTTTACCTCTCCCGTATATGTAAACGTAATCGTTGTTTTATGGTACTCTTCAATCGTTTGTAAATATTTTTTTAACGTCGGGATTAAACCGAGATCATCTAGCGCCATCGGGCGTAAGTCGTAAATAATTCGCCGCACTTCATATAGAGCAGAACGTACCATTTTTTTTAAATCGCGCATCTCGCCAATCGCTTCTTCCACCCCGCGCTCGCGATAAATGCGCTCGATCAGGTCAGAACGCATAATGACGTTCGCAAGCATTTGCGCCGGTCCATCATGAATTTCTCGCGACAGCCGTTTTCGCTCCTCTTCTTGCGCCTCAATAATGCGCAGACCAAACTCTTGCTTTTCATTTGCACCGTTAATAAAGTCGCTTAATTCCCGAAAATCCCCATTCAAATAGTTCAGCACAACGGTCACTTGCCCAATTAAATGATCGGCCCGTTCAATCGTCTCTTTCACAGCTGTCAAGCGCCGCTCTAACTCATCGCGACGTTGACGCAGCTGCTTTTCCTTCTCTTGCGCCATCGTTAATTCCATTTGTAGCGAATGCGCTTTCTCGTACGCTTGTCGAATTTCTGCTTCGGAATAATGAGAAAAGTTTTTGCTCACATCAAATAACCGTTGTCGAGCTAACTTTGTTTTCATCTCTAAGTTATCTGTTTGATGGATGACGCGCTTTACTTCTTCTTTTACTTGCTGAAGTTCTTCGATTAAACGGTCATGTTCTTTTCGCGATTGCTCACTAATACGAAAAATTTCAGCTTTGCTTTGATCGACTGTTTCAATCATTTTTTTTACAATACGGTCAAGCTGCCGCGCATCTAGTTTTTTATTGGACATATACACCACCTAAAGAAAATATGACCAAAAGTCAATTGAAATGACTTTTCTGACTTTTAGCTGACGTTTATTCGTACTTCCATCATGTCGCATCCCGCCTTATAATTTTTATTATAGCATGTTTTGACGATTTCCATCAGCATTTTTCGACAACATGCACACAACATTCCAAATAAACATTGAGGTGATTTCGTTTTGTTAGAGGCATACTATACGGTAAAAGGATATGGAGAAACAGAAATCGTCATTGAAAAATCGCGCTTCATTTGTTATGTCGAACGCGCGACAACGGAAGAAGAAGCTGTGCGCTTTATCCATCAAATCAAGAAAAAACATTGGGATGCGACGCATAACTGTTCCGCGTATATCATTGGGGAACACGACCATATTCAAAAAGCAAACGATGACGGCGAACCGAGCGGCACGGCAGGTGTTCCGATGCTAGAAGTGTTAAAAAAGAAAAAGTTGAAAGATACAGTCGTTGTCGTGACGCGATATTTCGGAGGCATTAAACTCGGCGCTGGCGGTCTTGTGCGCGCCTATGGCAAGGCGGTGACGGAAGGACTGAAAGCGGCAGGCATCGTCGAACGTAAGCTTATGCGCATCATGCATACAACGATCGATTATACATGGCTTGGGAAAGTCGAAAATGAACTGCGCGCTTCAACCTACTCCATTAAAGACATTCATTATGCCGAGCACGTTACGATCGACACATACGTTGAAGAAAAACGAAAAGACGAATTCCGCGCATGGATGATCGAATTAACAAACGGAAAGAGCGCGATTTCTGAAGGAGAACACGTATATGTCGAGTTTGATGTCGCGCAATAAAATTTTTTCATTTACGACTGCATAAAAATTTTGTAAAATGATGATTGTTTACATGTCGATATTTGTTGAACTTTTGAAAAAGGGGAACGACTATGCAAAATAGACGATTATACATGAAAAAAAGGAAAAAGCGAAAAAAAATATGGACGTTCGTTTTGCTTCCTCTCCTTCTCGTTATCATCGGAGGAGCAACGTATGCAACATTTCTATTCAATAAAGCGCAGTCTGTCATTCAACAATCGTTTGAACAAATTGACGGTCGCGAAAAATCGGAGAAACGAATGAAGGAAGTCGATCCAAATTCAGATAACATCTCCGTTTTATTTATCGGTGTCGATGACAGCAGCATCCGCCAAGAAAAAGGAATGGGCGCAGTACGTTCCGATGCGCTTGTCCTAGCGACATTTAACGTCAAAGATAAAACGGTAAAACTGCTTAGCATTCCGCGCGATTCATACGTGTACATTCCAATTGAAAAAAAATACGATAAAATTACACACGCCCACGCTTACGGTGGCGTAAAAGCAACGGTAGAAACAGTCGAAGAATTGCTTGACATTCCAGTGGACTATTACGTCAAAATGAACTTTGAAGCGTTTGTCGATGTTGTTGATGAACTTGGCGGCATTGAATTTGACGTTCCATATGAACTTCGCGAAATGGATTCAAAAGATCGCAAAAACGCCATTCACTTAAAGCCCGGCTTACAAACATTAAACGGTGAAGAAGCGTTGGCGCTTGCTCGAACGCGCAAATATGACAACGACATCGAGCGCGGCAAACGCCAACAAGAGCTCATGAAAGCCATTTTCAAAAAAGCGATGAGCATAAAATCGTTAACTAAGTTTGATGATATCATGGAAGCGGTCGGCAAAAATATGACAACGAACTTAACGTTTGAAGAAATGAAAGGTTTCTTCGCTTACGCAACGAAAGATGCAGGAGCGAACATCGAAACGCTCCATCTCAAAGGAGAAGACGCACGTATTGGTGGGGTATATTATTACCGTCTCGACGAAGCAGCAGTCGATGAAATTAAACAGACGTTGAAAACTCATCTCGATGTATCATCTTACCAAGCGAGAACGGAGCAATTTGCTCAAGAACAGTAAAAAAGAGGGTGTCGCGCGGACACCCTCTTTTTTTACGATATTTTTTTCATGCCTCGAACCATTTTCAGCAACGGGCGATAGTCTTTGCCGACAAGACCAATTTTCTCGACGACAAGTTCAACGACAAGCAAGACGAATGCGATCACGACGAGCGCGCCAAACATCGTCGCCTTAGATAATAAAACGGCCGCTAAACCGAACATCGCCGCCATGCCGTAAATGATGAGCACTGTTTGGCGATGACTATAACCGAGACGTAGTAAACAATGGTGCAAGTGCGACTTATCCGGCGCCGATAACGGTTGTTTGTTGACGATCCGTCTAACAATGGCAAATAGCGTGTCCGAAATTGGCACCCCTAAAATGAGAATCGGGATAATTAACGAAAACACCGTAACGTTTTTAAAGCCGAGAAGCGATAGTACGGAGATCATATAGCCTAAAAACAATGCACCGGTATCACCCATAAAAATTTTCGCCGGATGGAAATTATATAATAGAAAACCGAGCGTACTTCCGAGCAATAATAAGCTCATCGCAAAAACGAATGCGTACGTATTGCCCATCGTCGCCGCCATTCCGGCAATCGTGACAAGCGCAATCGACGATACGCCAGCAGCTAAGCCGTCCAACCCGTCGATTAAGTTAATCGCATTTGTAATCCCAATAATCCAAAGCATCGTGATCGGAATGCTTAATAACCCAAATTCCAAATGACCACCGAACGGCAAGTTAATGAAATCGACTCGAATACCACCATACACAACGACAACAGCTGCCACGATTTGACCGAGCAACTTCCATTTTGGTGGTAGCTCATATATATCATCAAGCACGCCCGTTAATACGATGATCGTTGCTCCGATGACAATTGCTGTTGCGTACGGGCTAGCTGGCTTCAATACGAAGTAACCGATAATAAAACTAATAAAAATCGCTAATCCACCTAAACGTGGCATAATTTTTTGATGAACTTTTCGCTGATTTGGTTTATCTGTTGCTCCGACCCGAAACGCCAACCACTTCACAGCAGGCGTAATAAGCACAGCTACGATAAAGCACAGAAACAAGGTGAAATAAACCATAGGAAACCTCCCTATTTGTTAGCATTCCCGATTTTTCAATCAATTATTGCTGAAAAAGCAACACTTTCTACCATCTCTTTTCACAAACCTATCAGACATTATACCATAAATTTTAAAATCGACAAACGGAAAATAGAAAACTAGAATTTTGTTACATTTTCACCCTTTTTGTTGAAATCATTTGCTATAATGTAAGATAGATAGAATTAAGGGAGGAGAAAACCGTGAGAAAAAGAACGATCGTCATCATGTTGCTTGCAGCGATGTTGACTGTATCTGCATCAAAAGCGCTAGCGAACAGCGAACCTGTTTTAGCAAGCGTAGAATGGGTACTAGCAAAAATCAATCCATTGAATGAGCGTATCACAAAGCTTGAACAACGCGTTCAACAACTCGAGCAAGAAGTAGAAAAGCTAAAACAACAATTAGAGGCGGCGAAATAAATATGAAAATCGCTCGCTGGATATGTTTTGCGTTTAGTATGTTGTTGCTCATTCCACAGACGGTTGCCGCCGCTTCGTACCCAACACCTGTAAAAGTAAAACTATTGCCGACTGCAACGTTTCTTGCGACAGCGAATGGAAACTATCAACTTATTGATTTAAAAACAAAACAAGTGATCCCATTTACAAATCCGATCGTCTTTTCACAAACGAACGGAGCAGTCGTCGCGACAATTAATGGCGTTTCGTATACGTCAACAAGTGGCTTTTTATTAGATGAAGTAACAAGAGGCGAACAACATGACGTCACTATCAGCAGCATTCAACAAGCAGGAGGCACGTCTGCGCCCGTCATATATCGCGGTTCATTCGAGATCACTCCTGGGAAGACAGCACCAAACTTATTTAATACGTTAGATATGGAAGATTATTTAAAAGGTGTCGTCCCTGGAGAAATGCCATCATCTTGGCATAAAGAGGCGCTAAAAGCACAAGCTGTGGCGGCGCGTAGCTATGCGTATGCCCAATTAAAAAATACGTCGTTTTTGCAAATGACAGTAGCGAGCCAAGTATATGGCGGGAAGTCGAAAGAACAAGCTTCTTCTACTGCGGCAGTAAATGAAACAGCCGGTGTATATGCGACATACCAAAATGAACCGATTTCTGCTTATTTTCACTCAAGCTCTGGTGGAAATACGGAAAATAGCGAGAACGTATGGAGCTCGGACGTTCCTTACATCCGTTCCGTTGCCGATCCGTACGATCGCCATCCAAGCAACCCACACTACGGATGGAATACAAAAGTTGCGACAAGCACTGTATCATCAAGATTTAAGTTAACAAACGAACAAGTCGTATCCCTTCGCGTTACACAAAGAACGAATGCCGGAAGCGTTCAACAAGTGGAAGCAACAGTGTACAATGCTGCAACAGGGCAAAAGCGAGTCGTCCAAGCTCGCCCTTCATTCGTGTCGTCATCTGATGCGTTTCGTTCGTTTTTTGGCGTCTCACTAAAAAGTATTGCCTTTGATGTAAAAGGAAATGCAAACGTGAAAATTAAACGAGCAGACGGATCCGAGCAGACAGTTGATCATATCGCCGGCTATGCGCTCCAAACAACTAGCGGACAAACGACGATCGCAACAGGAAATGCTTCGATTCGGACAGAAAACGAAACGATGTACTATCCGACCGCTCCAACGGAATTTACGTTCACAGGCAATGGCTGGGGACATCGACTCGGCATGAGCCAATGGGGTGCCCGCTCTATGGCTGAAAAAGGGTTCACATACGATCAAATTTTAAAGTACTATTATAAAGGCATTGAAGTAAAAAAAATAAAGTAGGCTGTGTTCGTACACAGCCTACTTATTTTTTTGTAGCGCTCGATCCATAAATATTGCAAAATGAGCGCGAGTTGTCGGTTGTTCTGGATAAAAATAACCGTTATCCCCTTCCGCAATGCCGTGTTGGGAAATGATACGAATTTCTAACGCACCTTGTGTGTTTTCCGTTACATCTTTATACCTAGCATACGAAGCAGATGTGGCTTGCAAACGAAAAGCACGTTGAATAATCATTGCCATATGTTTTCGCTTCATCGACTCTTTTGGCGCAAAGCGATTGTTTGGGTACCCTCCGACAAAGCCTGCCTCGTACGCCGTCATAATTTCACGAGCAAATGGATGGGAATCGGGAACATCCACGAAAACCGATGGCTTAGTCGATAGCGGCAGTTGAAACGCTCGAACAAGCATAGCAGCTGCTTGCGCGCGCGTAATTGCTTGATTTGGAGCGAACAAACCATCACCCACACCCCCAACGATATTTTGACGGTATAAACGAGTGACGGAGACATACGCCCAATGATTAATCGGTACGTCTTTAAACACTTGCGGAGAATCGGCAGCTGTTTTTATTTTAGCTAACTCCTGCTCCAATTGTTTCATTTTGTCATCGATTTCATTCAAACGGCTATTTGTATCCGCCAACTGCTGTTCTGTCCATGGTGCTGTCGCAATTTCTTGTTCTTCACTTGCCCCCGCATGTTCCTGCTCACACGCTGCTAACAACAGCATGCTAATAGAAACAACGGAGAGAATCCATTTTTTCACCATGTCACCCCCTCTATTGCGACGTATAATATTTCACAATTCCTTGATAAATCGCTTCGGCATATATATTTTGATATTCGGCTGACGTTAATTTCGCGCGATCTTCAGCGTTAGAAATAAATCCAAGTTCTACAAGCACGCTCGTCACACTATTGTTGCGCAACACATACAATCCGCTATTTTTCACGCCACGATCGACCATATTCGCCATGCGGACAATCTCCTCTTGAATGTATTGCGCTAATTTTTTACTTTCTTCGGCATTCGGATTTGTCGATGAATCGTAATATACTTCAGCACCTTTGGCGCTTGGGTTCGTCGCCGAATTTGTATGAATGCTGACAAACATTTCCGCATAGTTGTTTTTCGCCATATCAACACGATCTTGTAGCGTCGGGTACACGTCCGTCTCGCGCGTCATGATAACCGTTGCTCCTGCTTGTTCAAGTTTTTGTTTTACGAACTTCGCTACTTCAAGCACGACCGTTTTCTCGTTCGCTCCTCCACTCATAGCCCCTGAGTCTTTTCCACCATGTCCTGCATCAACGACAATAATGCGTCCTTTCACAGGAGAGCCTGCGATATTTCGCAATTTTACATACGTTTTATGTACGTAAGCGAACTGACCGTTATACGCAATTTTTGCCCAATATCCGTTTATATCGTAAACATCGACAACTTGTCCTTTTCTCAAAGTTCCGACAAGCGTTCCTGTCGCAGACGGCGTTTGTCGGACATTGAGAGTTGCAGTCGTCACTATACCTTGAATATTCGTTTTCCCTTGCTCAATTAAATCCGGTAGCGGCAAGCGGAATTGATCGTTAATCGTTCGCGCTAACAACGTCGCAAACTCAGCACGAGAAATAGCATCTTTCGGAAAAAATTTCCCATCACTTCCGTTCGCAATCCCATGATAATACAAACGATTAATGTGCGCTAACGCCCAATGTCTTGCTGTGTCTTTAAACACCGCAGCAGATTCAACAGCAGCCCCTTTGCTCGGCAAAGAAAAAGCATTGACTAACACGATGCTCATTTCTGCACGGGACAATCCGGCGTCCGGACGAAAATTCGCCGTGCCGTCTCCCCCCATAATGCCAAGCTGTACTGCACGTGCAATCCAACCACGCGCCCAATGATTTGGTGGAACGTCTTGAAACGGCAATGCTCCGTCTTTCCACTCCGTTTGTCCAAGCGCACTGACGATCATTTTTGCTGCTTCTGCTCGCGTCACCGATTGCGCTGGACGAAACTCTGATATTTGCCCAACTGAATACCCGTTAATAATTTGCTCATTTGCTAAAAATTCAATTTCATTTTTTGCCCAATGATCGTCCGTGACATCAACGAATCGCTCTGCTTGCTTTAGTTCCGTATTCGCCCAACTAGGTGAAGCAACAGAAAACAAAGCAAGAAAAACGATAATTAGACAATATACGTGTCGTTTCCCCAGCATGTTCTTCTCCCTTTCGACATTTTTCTATTCTTAAGCATAACAAACAATTCTAACCTTTTCCATACCCGATAAGGCACATTTTTCTATTCGACAAATCCCTCGATCTTTTTCGACAAATAACGACACAAAACGACAAAAATATACAGCAAAGTTATTATTTTTGTCGTGTTTTTTTTTTTGAAAAAACGGCTATACTTACTTATACGATAAGGTTTTGGTTGCTAAGTCAGCCTCCCCGTCATTTGGAAATGGCGGGGCTTTTTTTTATGCTGATTTTGTCGAATATTGTCGAATTAGTGTCGACACTCGCACCATTATGGCACACATTTCCGCCCTCGTCACACGTTCATTCGGGTGAAAATATGGGGCTTTTGCAACAATCCCTCTTTCCGCTAATAGCTGTACCGCTTTCCACACGTCTTGTTGTTTCACATCTTGAAATGGATAAGCTGAGCGAATGGACTCATTCTCTAGTTGAAGTGCACGTGCAAGAAGTAGCGCAAGCTCTCCACGTGTCACTTGTTCATGTAATAACGCTTTTCCCCCTGTCCCCTTCACAATTCCTTTTTCCGCCGCTGTTGCTACTAACAGCGCATTTGTAGTTGTCAATGGCACATCGACAAAAGGAGCGGACAACAAAGATGGCGCTTCCCAATCGAATAGGCGAGCAAGCATTACAATACTTTCGCGACGCGTGAGAGGGTTATTTGGGCGAAACGTACCATCTCCATACCCGCGTATCATTCCTAACTGTTGCGCCTGTAAAATATCGCTATACGCCCAATATGTTTTCTTTACATCCGAAAACGGCGTTGGCCGAATAGGGGTAGCACGAACATCGGAAGCGATCACTCGTTTCTCGTCCGTGATGACGACCGCCACATCCCCTTGCTGTTTCATTAAATCAAACAAGCGAAACGACATCATTTCCCTATCTACGTTAAACGAACAAACGAGCTTTCCATTCACAAAAAGGTGACCTTGTTTCCCGACAAATGGAGAGGATAACGCTAAAATATACGTGCGATTTTTTTCGATAGGCTGCCCCGGTTGTAAATTGAGCCAATCGATACCTAGTGGAGCCGATAACGCAAGTGCTTGTTGCCATTGGATCATCCCATATCCGGTATACATATCATATCCTCTCCAATGCACATCTTTTGCTGTTTTCCATAAACGTTTGCGAAGTTGAAGCGCATCTTCTTCCGAGTATGTCGCACGCAGTACAGCTAACAGAGCGGACACGTGCGGCGTTGCCATCGACGTGCCGCGCATCGTACGATAGCCAGATATATAAGTGCTCCATAAAAAATCTCCCGGAGCGCTAACATCTACTTCCCAACCGTAGTTTGAAATAGAAAGAGGAGCTTGTTGCCGATTAATCGCTGCTACAGTAATCACCCCTGGATAGCTAGCAGGGTAAACGTTTGTTGTTGCCATATGGCTATTGCCAGCTGCCGCAACGACATGCACGCCACGTTTTACAGCTTCTTCAATGATCGCTTTTAACACTTCCGTCTCTCCTTGACCGGCTAAGCTTAAATTAATAACAGAAGCGCCATGATCGAGGGCATATTTCACTCCTTTTGCAATTTCAAAATCACCGCCTACGCCGTAACGATCTAACACTTTAATTGGCAAAATATCAATCGGCGCATCTCCAATGAGCCCCGCTATTCCTTTTCCATTATTCCCTACCGCAGCTAAAATGCCCGTTACATGTGTCCCATGCCCAAACGTATCATCCGCATAACGTTTTTTTTCTGCATAATCAACGCTTACACTATACAGCACATGATCGTTCAAATCTTCATGTTGTACAACGCCCGAATCGAGACAATCGCCACAATGACATGATTGACCCCTTTCAACTCCACGATGCGCGGACGATTCGTCCAATTTGGTGCCATAACATATAAATGAACCGTTGAGGAAGGGCGAGAGAGAAGAACATCCAGACGAGCAAGTTCTCCTTCGTTCTCCCCTAACATCGCCCCTGTTTCATCTTTCACCTGTATACGCCACGATCCTTCGATATGATCGACTGTGACAGAAAGGCGAGATAATGTTTCTTCTCCGAGCGCAATGACGATATGTTCCCCTTCAAACGATTCACCATCGTACACGTATTCTCGTCCATCAACAATCATCTGTTTACCAATTAGCCGATTCATAGATGTTAGCGAGGGGATATGCCAATCAATCACCGCTAAAGACCACTGCTCCGAAAACAACGGATCATCGACAGCCGCTCGTTTGATGTCGTTTTTCTCCATGTTTAACACAAACGGTAAACGAGATATGTTTTCTCGCTCTTCTTCTGTTACCGCCACTTTCACAAACGTCCCGATCGTATCCACAACGTACGGTTGAAGATGTCGAACGTCCGAGGTGTGGCGAACTTGAACGATCCATTCTTCTTTTTCACTCGCCCAAACGACTTGTGGGATAAAAAGAAAAATAAATGATAGCCATAACCATCTACTCATATGAAATTCCCTCCTACGTACTTCCATTGTATCGCGTCCATTTCGACAAGAATAGACAAAAATTTCAACTTCATAAAAATAGAGATTTAACTAAAAAATAATAGTTTTTTAACATTTTAGTGAAAAAACTTGTTATAATTTAATAGAGTAAGAATTACATAGAGGAGGAAAAAAGATGCACAAAATGAAAAAATGGATGATGCTTGCTTGTATGTTTGCTGTTGCCTTTGTTCTCCAGCCACAAGCATCGGAAGCAAGCGAATATGTCACGCGCGGGGAGTTTGTGCAACGGCTCATCACAACGCTCGGTGTTGATATCAAAAGCGAAGTGAAAGATCTTCCTTTTACAGACGTTGATCCGCAACTTGCTCCTTACGTCGAAGCAGCCATTCGTCTTGGCATCGCAAATGGAAAGACAGAAACGACATTTGCACCAAACGAAAAACTAACGCGTGAACAAGCGTACGTCTTTCTCATTCGTTCGTTACAGCTTCGCCATCATTACGCAACGAACGTCTTTAAATTGTACAAAGACGGAGCAACAACAAAACCTTGGGCACAACAATCGCTCTCTGCAGCCCTTCACCTCGGCTTACTTCAAGGATATAGCGACAAAACGATTCGACCGCAACAATGGCTCACAGCTGAACAAACGAAAGCGATTTTAAAACGATACGAAACAAACATTGAAAAAATTACATTCATCCATACGAACGATACACATGGCCGCATTATTGCGAACGAAAAAAACGGCGAAATGGGCTTTGCTAAAATCGCTAAAATTGCCCAAGATGCGCGTAAAAAAAATAAACAAACACTCCTTGTCGATTTAGGGGATACGTTCCACGGCACGACATATGTCAACTTAAATAGTGGACAAGCTGTCGTCGACTTAATGAATGCGATGAAATACGATGCGATGGTTCCGGGCAACCACGATTTCAACTATGGTCAAAATCGTTTGCTTGAGCTAAAGCAAGCCGCTCAATTCCCAGTCGTCAGCGGAAACATTTACAAAGATGGAAAACCATTTTTACCTGCTTATACAATTAAGCAAGTCGGCAATAAAAAAATTGCCCTTGTCGGTTTAACTGCGACAGACACAGCAGTCAAAACGAACCCTGCTGGCATCGTCGGCATTACATTCGCTGATGAAGAAGCGACGTTAAAACAACTTGTAAGTGAATTAAAAGGAAAAGTCGACCATATTGTCGTCCTATCACACTCTGGTTTACAAACAGATGAAAAACTGGCAAACAACGTATCGGGTGTCGATGTCATTCTCGGCGGTCATAGCCACGATACGATTGAAGCACCAAAAAAGTTTAAATACGCATACGTTTCGCAAGCGTTCGAATACGGAAAAGCGCTCGGACAAACAAATTTATTGTTTTATAAAGGTAAGCTAATCGGCGTCAACGGTTTCTTATATCGCGATCATGCGACAAAACAAGAGGATGCTGCGATCCGCTCCATCGTAGACACGTACAAAAATACGACGGATTCCACATTGCAACAAGTAATCGCAACAATCGACGTCAACTTAGACGGCGAGCGTGCAAACGTACGCACAAAAGAGACGAACCTTGGTAACCTTATCGCCGATGCGATGCGCCAAGCGCTTCAAACGGATGTCGCTCTAACGAACGGCGGCGGCATTCGCGCTTCCATTCCGAAAGGCGATGTGACGCGCAATCACATTTTAACAACGTTGCCGTTTGCAAACACACTTGTGAAAGTATCAATGAGCGGCGCCGATTTGAAAAAAGCACTTGAACATGGTGTTCGCCTGTACCCAGAACAAAACGGCGGCTTCCCGCACGTCTCAGGCATTCGCTTTACATTCGATGCCACGAAACCAGCCGGATCGCGCATTACATCCGTTCAAATTAACGGACAGCCGCTTGATGAAACGAAAACATATACTGTCGCAACAAATGACTTTATCGCCAAAGGCGGCGACGGTTACGATATGTTCAAATCAAGCACGATTGAGTTCGATAGCGGCGAGCTGCTAAGCACCGTTGTTATGAACTACTTGCAATCGAACAAGCCGATCCCAACTGTTGAAGGAAGAATAACAGTCGTGAATCAATAAAAGACGTCCAAACGGGCGTCTTTTTTACTTCAAATCCCAAAATACGTGACAAAAGGAAATCGTATGGTATAATGTGCTAGAAAGGAGTGGTAGTTTTGTTTAAAAAAATGATTACATATGTACTTGTTGCCTTCATTAGTTTTTTAACTATGGCGACATCCGCCGAGGCGACAAATGTTCGAACGGTACGTATCCCTATCATCTCAAACGGGAAAGTGCTACAAACAGATACTTCACCGATCATGGTGAACAATCGTATTCTTGTGCCATTTCGAGCAATTGCCCAATCAACAGGAGCGAATGTTTTTTGGAATGCAAATACAAAACAAGTGACTGTTCAAAAAAACAAAAAGGTCATTTTTCTTACCGTTCAATCATCGACAGCGACCATCAACGATCAAACCGTTACACTTGATGCCCCGCCGATCATTTACAAAGGACGCACGCTTGTACCGATTCGTTTTATCGCTGAAGCGCTCGATGCGAATGTGCAATGGACAGGAAAAGAGGTGCGCCTCTCTTGGTCAACTCTCCAGACAAGTGCCGGGGCGGTGTACGTAAACGAAACGAAAATAACAAACAACGCCATGACCGATGGAGTATATACATATCTTCCCTTAAAGAAACTACTGACGGCCATTGATGTCAATGTCGACTGGATCGAAACAGATGAGACGATGCGCATTCGCTTATCTCGTGGACAAATGACAATTACGGCAGGAAAAAAACAATTAGTCGTTGATGATCATGAAATCGTCGCACCACTTGCTCCCATTCGACTAAACGATGAATGGTACGTATCGGCTTCATGGGTGATGACTGTTTTTGGTGCACAAATGACTCGCAACGGAAATAACGATTTATATTTCTCTATCCCACGAACAACGTTTCGTAGTCCATTGCTACCGATTACCGAAGCTCCCATTACTGTTCCACAACACGTCACAACGCCAAGCATGGCAGATGGACGGCGTCTATTAATAAGCGACAATCCAGAAGTGTTAACTGCTACTACTGTGCCGCTTGGACAAGCAACATTAGCGCTTGACGACGTACAAGGTTCATTTCAAGCAATGGACCATCGCGTGTTTGGCTGGCACGTCAATAACTTAGGCACGCGCGTCACTGTCGCAATGATTATTGATAATCGTTCAGCAAACGACATAATAGTAACGAATATAAAAGGAACATACCGCACAAGTCCAAATAGCTGGGGGTATTACGATGTCGGGTTGCCACTTGCCGAAGCGATATTGCGCCAATCGCTCGCAACTGCTCAAGCAGTGGAAGTGAAAGCAGGAACGAGCGCGGTCATTCAAGCATTTGACGTCTCAAACAACCAACTGCTCGGATTTTTATATGACTTTACCGTCCAACAAGAAAGCGGCATAGCAAATTATCGTATTCGCACGGTGGTGACAAGTGCAGCAGCTAATTTTTCAACCATTTCTCCTACGCTCGCACCGATTGATTCTTATGCAACCCATCCGCGCGGCGTATGGAAAGGGACAACATTAGAAGCAACATTGCCGACATATACAATCGATGGTGAACCTGTTGCTTACAGTATATCAAACGGAAAAACGGACCATTTACTTTCAGTAGCCAATGCATTAAGCCATCCGAGCGAAACGGTACACAATCCAGGGCATTACGGCTTAACATACCGTCTATCGCTTCCGATTCAAAATGAAACAGGGGAAATAAAAACGATTCGCCTTCGTTTTAGCGGTCGCGGCGGGGCTTATTGTGGAGCTGTGAAAATAAACGGGGTTGTTTATCTCATCCCACCGCTCCAACCGATTACCCAATCGGCCTATATCGATTATACTGTTTTCTCAAACCAAGACGTTCTTTCACTTGAACTGATGCATGCAGGCGGAGCCGCTCTGCCGCTTGGGGTTGAAGTTTCGACGGTGAAGTAAAGGGAGGCTTCCATATCGGAGGCCTCCCTTTCGTTATATGTTTCATGTGGCAATGCTAATGCACGTACAAGCAACACAGCAAACTGGGGCACGTGTCATCTGCTCATTTGGTCGGTATGCTGTTTCTGTCATACCTTTCACAAGCTGTTTAGCTGCCAATGTTTCGATATATCCTTTCGCCCAATGTTGCTTGATGTCGCCAAATGTATGTGTTCCTTCAACGACGACGTATGTCGAGTTCGTCAATGACTTGATGACCGCTTTGTTGCCAACAAATGTGGTCGGTACAGGTGTAGCGAAAATCATTCACTTCTTTAAACAACAGATCACGCCGATTCCCTCGACAAACGATATGATAAAACAAATGCGGCACCCATATCCGCCTCGCTCGTCCCACACACCTCACCTCACGCAAACTTTTTCGAATCCTGCATTGCAATAAAAATTTTTTCGACAGGTGACTGGCAACGTTCAAAAAAAAAAAGCCATCTTAAGACGACTGTAATTTTATATCCCCATGTTCTTCTTCATATTGTTTTACAAAATCTTTTGATGTATATACCTTTAAAAAATCAAATTCTCTTTCATGTAGACCATGGTTCATATCATCTGTTATTAAATAATCCGCATTACCTGCAATAGCACATTTTAAAAACATATCATCATGTTCATCATTAGATTTTTCAATTTGAACATTCATGGTATTAATCGATAATGAATAATAAAAAAGTTCCACAATCCATTTCAACAATAAAATTCTTTCAGACACATCATCGATATTATAACGAGCAAAATTTTTAACCAAATAAATCAATTCACCAATAGTGTCCTGAGCGAATAGAAGTCTTATTTTCCGGTTTTTTACTAATTCAAGTATTTTTTCACATTCTGTAGATTCTTCAAACCAAGCTGCAATAAAAATATTTGTATCAAGAACTGCTTTAATGTTATTTCTTTTCATATTTCTTAATTCCTAAAGACTTCCTCGCTTCAGCAGGTGTCAGACCTTTTTTCTTCATATTTGTTCTAATTATTGATTTTATGTCGTCCATAAATGATAATTTTTCGTTATTTGCTCTCTGAGCAGTTGCCATATCCTTTTCCTCCTCCCAACACATACAACCACACCCCCTTAGAGGCATAGTGTACGCCTATTCTAAAGAGATTATACCACAAAATTCATTTAATTTATATGAATATATCGCTAATTTCCTATGAAAATGAATTATTTCCTTCAAAAAATCCAAAAATACGTTGTTTATTCGCAAATCGCTTCAATTTAAAAAAAGCACCCGAATAAACGAATGCTTTAAACCTCTACTTCTACATTGCGACTTCGACAGGTGACTGGCACCCTATCCCTGTTTCTATAAAACTTCGACAAACTTCGGGGCGTTCGGGGCGTGACAGGCACACTACCCTACCCCATATTCTTTTGTTTTTCTAATACGACATCAATTAAATAATCCATTTCTTCTTTCTTCTCCGCTCGATACAAATCATCTAATAAGTGATGCAACAAATACAAATCAGTAATAAGGTCTACTTTGTTTTGCATCGGTTTACTTTCCAAACCTAATCTTGCGCTTAAATATTTTTTTATTGCCTGCTGGCTTTCATTGATTCTTGCTCTTTCTTCCGCCATTCGGATCACTCTCGCCATACTTAACACCTCCATTAGTTTTTCTACATACTCCTTATCAATAAACTTGTCGGAAACCGCAATAATCGTTGCCAATAAACGTACTTGTTTTTCCTCATTTTTGATCCGTTTCGCAATTTCTACTGTTTCAATCGCTCGTTCGGAACGATTGAGGGAACTTCGCATTAATGGGAGGAAAATGAGATGCAGCTCATCTAGATCCGTAAGCTCTTCCCCATTCTCGACTTTCGTCCACAAATTTTGAATAATGGCATCACCATTATATTTTTTCATCAACACCGCTTGTGCCTCATATTGAACAGAACCGTAGCTTTTTTGTTCTGACACTTTTTCCACATCGGCTCCATAAATGACTACTGTCTTAATAGGCTTTTTATACCTTTCATACGCACTCACATCATATTGAAGAAATCGATCCAAATCTTTCTCATCAAACGTCGTTTGAAACTCAAGATGCAAATACGTATCATCTGCAAGCAAAAATAGAAAGTCCATTCTTCGATCATTAACCGCAATAGTCGGCAAATCCGTTGCTTCTACCCGAACAATCGGAGCAGTCCGAATCCCATAGAAATCCAGAACCTTTTCTTTAAATTGAGCAGTCATGTTACGGAATATGATATCATAGTTATTATATGCAATATCCGTTTGCTCGCTCATCATTACACTTCCTTTCCCTTTATTTTACTACAAATTTTTCATGAAATAAACATAGGCAGCCAATCACTCTCCCTATCTCCACTCAACATCCTTCCTTCATATTCCTTTCTTGACGTCCTTCTTTTATTCTCCGAAACGCCATCGCCTTCCATAATGCTTCATCGGTGATGTTTTCCGCTTCTGCTAAATCGGCAATGGTGCGAGCAAGGCGAACGATTTTTGTTTGCACGCGGTTGCTCCAGTCATTCATAGCCGCCCAATGTTGAAGCAGTTGTTGTTGCCCTTTCGTTAGCGGACTTTTCGCAAGCAGCACGTCCATCGGCACACGGCCGTTTGTTATTTCTTCCCCATATCGTTCGAATTGCCGGAAACGCGCAGCTTCCACACGGCGACGAATCGTTTCCGAACAGTCTACTTGCTTTGATTTTTGAGTCAAATCTACTGCTTCTAACGATAACAATATATCGATGCGGTCGTAAATCGGTCCGGAGACGCGTTGACGATAGGCGTGGATCTGTTTTGGGCTACATATGCAATAGCGTTTTTTCGAACCGAAATAGCCGCATGGGCATGGATTCATCGCCCCGATCAAAATGAAATGTGCTGGATACGTCACCGTCGACGAAACGCGGCTAATCGTCACTTTTCCTGTTTCTAATGGCTGGCGAAGCATGTCCAACGTCTTTTTCGTAAACTCTGCCATTTCATCAAGAAATAATACCCCACGATGGGCAAGCGAAACTTCCCCTGGTTTCGGCTGCGTCCCTCCTCCAATCAATGCTATAGAAGATGCTGAATGATGGGGATGACGAAACGGTGGAGAGGAATCGTTTTTCGTTTCCCCTGCGAGTTGGTATAAACTAAGTACTTCCAACTGCGCTTCATCGGAAAGGCGCGGTAAAATCGTTGGAAACGTTTCGGCTAACAGGCTTTTCCCACACCCTGGTGGTCCGATCATTAACACGTTATGTTCTCCTGCAGCAGAAACTTCAAGTGCATACTTGGCGTAGTCATGTCCGATGATATGTTCAAAATCACGATGAGTTTTTTGAGGTGGATCGACAGCTGAAGGGAGATGATTCGTTGAAAATAACACTGGTTGACCTTGTAAACATTGCATCACTTGATCTAATGTTTGAACAAAAACACAATCGATATGCTGCAGGCATTGAAAGGGAAATGTCGGATCATATGGGGCATATACTTGTTGAAAGCCGAGTTTTTTGGCAGCTAAAATAGCTGGTAACATGCCATCTACTGACTGAATCGTTCCGTCTAATGACAATGAGCCTAAAAATGCGATATGTGACGGAATTGGTTGCTCGAGTTTTCCTTTTACTTTTAAAATACCAATCGCCATTGCTAGATCAAACATCGGGCTTTGTTTTTTTCGCTCGGGCGGCGACAGATGGATGACAAGCTTTTGATTCATGACATCACATCCAAACGCATGCAATGCCGCAATGACTCGTTCCTTTGCTTCTTTTACCGATGTATCGGGCAATCCGACAATCACAACTGAAGGCATTCCCGGCAGTTCTTTCACTTCCACTTGCACACGGTATCCTTCCATCCCGCGCAAGCCAATGCTACAAACTTTCATGTTATTCCTCCTTGACACAGTTCGGTACAACATCTTCTTTCACAAACTGCACATATGCTTTCTTTTTTTCATTCATTGTTCCAGAAAAGTAACGAAGGAGTACATCAATGTTCATAAACGAAGGCAATGAGGTAGATTGGTGATAAAAGTGGAAACTACTCCAGCGATAATGTTCAGGAAGATGCACCATACGTGCCTCGACAGGGTTGAGATGAATATAGCGACTGACTTCTAACATCCCAGCGTCATCGTCAATGAGTTTACTGAAGTAACGCTTTTCAAACACATGACCGGTTAATCCGTAACGTGTATTGTAATAATTGGCGTATCGTTTGTTAACCAGTGCCATGACTTTGGAAATGGATTGTTGTGGTGAGCGAAGTTGAAGATGAAAATGATTTGTCATAAGGCAATACGAAGCAATTTCAAACGGAATGTTTTCATGAAGCCGTTCGAGGATATACAAAAACGCGCGAAAATCATTTACTTCTTTAAACAACGGATCACGCCGATTCCCACGGCACACAATGTGATAAAACAAATGCGGCACCCATATCCGCCTTGCTCGACCCACACACCTCACCTCACACGAACTTTCTCGCCATATCCCTTCGACAAAAACAGCGAAAATCCTGCATCAAAAGAAAAATTTTTTGATACTCTGCACGTAAAACTACTCTCTCGACGGGTGACACTTATGCCACTTGTCAAACCAGCGATATCATTTGTATAATATAAGCAGATATTTCATAAAATAAAAAAGCTGAGTGCGGTGAACACTCAGCGGGCAACTACATGCCGCAAGAAGAGCGGCTGACCTTTAGATGTGTAACAGATAAAAAAGAAATAACCGTTTCACACCTTTGGTCGAGGGGGACGGTTATTTCTTTTTGTTTATATAGACGACGATGGTAACAGTCAATGTTAGCAAGGAACTGCTTCGATAATATAAGCGTATTAATTATGCGCTAAACTTGAACATGCAAGTTATGATCCTGTCTACTTGTACCATCAATGATGAAAGGGGTATTCAATGCCTGCGAGATTTTAAAAAGTGTCTCTACTCTAGGGCTTGTAAGCCCCGCTTCAATTCTCCCAATCGTGGATTTTGGAACTCCAATACGGTCTGCAAGTTCCTGTTGAGACATATTCAGCTGCTTCCGTCTTGTTTTGATCTGTGAAGCTATAGTTCCCTCTAATTGAAGTTTTTGAACATGCTGCTCGCCTCGAATGGCTGCATATTTCTTAAAAAAATCACTCATTCTTTTTCCCTCCCAGTTGATCAATAAAGGTAAGGATCAAAAGCGCAATAACTTTCATATGCTGATTCGGCAGGCACAATATCCTCTCGTCTTATCGCTCCATTATACTGCTTGTCGAAATAATGGAGCAGTATGACTTTTGAAAAATTGTGGATCGCAAATATAATCCTGTGATTTCCAGTTCTTCCACCCCTTATACCCCATCTGTAAAAATTATCATAACGAGTATTCATGCTAAGATGTTTCAATGATGGAGGGGTTATATCGTCCGGAAAGCTGTTGTCCTCTGGATCAGAAGGATATGGATTATGTTGAATAATCGTAAGTTGCCTTGCATATACATCAGCAACATGACACCATATACCCGAATGACCTTTTTGTCTAAGTTCTTGCTCTGCCTTATTCAAGAGATAATTTTCAAATTCCTTTACATTTCCTGTGTATATTACCTCAAACAACATCCTCTACCCTTTACATAATATTATTACACATATGATAGCATTTATGCTACTGAAACACAATAATTTATAATTAGGGAATACTGAATAACTTTTTTCCTAATAAATAGATTGCCATTCCGTAGCTGTATTCCCGGTAGTACGGCACCCCGTCAATGATGATGCGATGGTATTTTGCCATTTTCCCTTCCCCTTTCATTTGGTCTAGTCGTGGGATTCTCGGACGAACATCCGCCAATCTTAGACATATATGTTGCATGAGAGCTTCTTTCCGTCCTTTATCCACACTTCGTACAGCTTCTTTCTCGTCTCCTCATTGACGACCACTCCGGCAATCCATTCGTATCCTTCTGCATCTACGTACATTAGTGCCTCCAAAAGCAGCGGGTTCGGCAACTTCTCTAGGTGCTCTGCGGGAACAAGCAACTCGTCGATTTCGTCATGATAGAATTCATACGCTTCATAGCCCACCTCGTCATGCGGCACTTCCATGTTAAACTCGCTTTTCATCTTCTCCACGAACCAGTCGATATGCGACATATTCTCATCTCCTTTCAAATGTAGCCTTTTTCTTTCAGCGACAAATATCGTTCAGGGCAAACAATCAAATGGTCTAGCACATCGATGCCAATCACCCTTCCCGCCTCTACTAACCGTTTCGTTACCTCGATGTCCTCCCTCGACGGCTCGCAATGACCGCTGGGATGATTATGGGCGACGATGATGGAAGCCGAGTTGGAGAGAATGGCAGCCTTCATCACCTCCCTCGGATGTACGATGCTAGCGTTCAGGCTTCCGACATGGCAAACGTTGATGGCAGTCGGCTGGTTTTTCGTGTCAAGACAGACAACGACAAACTTCTTCCACGAGGAATGGCTTCAGCAGCTTATACGCGTCTTCTGGAGATCTGATTTGACGCTCCCTGTACAGCACGCTAGACTCACGAACGAGCTTTAGGCTGACAATGTTGACGCGCTTCGCTGGCTGTTTGGCAGGCACCTCTCTTTCTAGCAACTCTAGCTGCTGGTGGTCGATGGTTTGATACTTGCTCATCCTTTTCCCCTCCTAAAACAAAAATAGCCCCAATTCCCCGAAAGGAATTGAGACACTATGGCTGTAGGCTCAAAATCATAATATATATTTGAAATCAAGCTTAATACAGATTTGGGCAAAAGGAAAAGCCCCGCAGAGATTTCTCTCCGCAGAGCTTTTCCTTCGGGCGGTGTCAGGCACGCATCCCATTAAAGAAAAATTTTTTGATACTCTCTCGACGGGTGACTGGCACGCACTTGCCAAACCAGCGATATCATTTGTATAATATAAGCAGATATTTCATAAACTAAAAAAGCTGAGCGCCGCAAACGCTCAGCAAGCAACTACATGCCGCAAGAAGAGCGGCTGACCTTTAGATGTGTAACAGATAAAAAAGAAATAACCGTTTCACACCTTTGGTCGAGGGGGGACGGTTATTTCTTTTTGTTTGTTTAGGTTACTGTGCATTGCTCTTATTTGGTTTAAAAAGTTTGCTTCTCCAAAAAAGCAGAAATGTAATCTGAAAAGTGTATAAAACTCAATTCTTTGCTCCCACGCCACTCATAATATTTAATATTGCTTAGAATTTCTTTAAACTCTGGATTTTTTAAAAGTTCGATCGTAAGTCCGACTTTTGCTTGTTCAACCTTACTTGTTTTATCATTAATAGTTGGATTTCTAATTATAGTTCTTATTAATCCTAATAGTACATCTGTCAATTCCAATCCAATCTCGGAGTTTTTAGGAAACATATAGCACTCTTTAGCATGAAATTTTTCACCACGATACAAAGAATGACTATTCAGAGTGGAAATGAGAGTTTTATCTAATTCTAATGTTTCATACTCCGTTGATTTGTCAATATAAATGTTAGCAGAGACTCTCATATCTCCACCATACCCTCTAATAAGTCCATATATTAGTCGCTCAGGTAATTTTGAGTAAATAGTTGCATCTCTATCTTTTTTAGAAAATAGCTCTTGCCCTTTTAGAAAACCATAATGATAGTTGATGACATTGAGTCTAATAAATTCTTTATACATCACGAAAATGTCAATCAGATTTAAAATATTTTCTTTTCCAGACTCGTGACCATTATAGTTTTTCCAGTGTATACTAAAAATTCTTTTCTTTAAAAAATAATTCATATATTGCATATCATCTTGATCATATATTTTTTTAGGAATTGAAAGAGCGCCCAAAAGATTTGGTCGGTCATCTCCCTTTCCTGATTCGTCAAAGAACACATTTATTTCTCGAGTGTGAAAGGTGTTAAATAAGTGACTCACGTGTTCATTCCTCCATCAGAAAAACATTGACTTTTTTGTTGCAATGTAATAAAATTTCCTTACAAGCGATGAATAAATTTTTTACTTTCAATTAAGATAGTTAATGATCCTCTCATTCAACATGAGTGCGAGGTTGGATAGAAGCAACACATTCAATCTGAGTGTGTTGCTTTTGATTTGGTGAAATTTATGCTCCATAAAGTGGGATAAAACATCATTTTTCGCTCATCACTAAAAGATGTACTTGTTATCAAAGTATGGTGGCCATCCATAGCCGAACCCGCAATACAAATCGTTGGATATTTCTGTATCCACACCCTCGACGTTTGATCAGATTAATCCTATTGTTCGTTCCTTCCATTCTCCGATTCAGATAAGACGACAAAATACACGAAATGATTTCTTCTGTGCGTTTGATGAGTAATCGTGCGAATCTCCCCATGATGGATCGATCACCTTTCCTATACAGGGGAATTCTCATTTTTTGTCCCCTCTATTTTATGACTTCTCAAGCAACTTAATATTCTGTTGTAAACTAGAAATCACTTCCTTAATTAACGCGATAGCACGCAGCTCTTCTTCATTAACATTCAAGATGTCAATCTCATTAGCAGCTTTACGCAACTCCATAATGGCATTATTCAAGATTGAAATACATTGATTGTTTAATTTCCTTTTTTGAACATCATAATCTTTACTATTGACATCTTGACTTACTGAAAAATTCGTAAACTCAGCTAGACGGTAAATCCCTCTTCTAACCGATTTGATTTTGTTTCTTTGAACCAAGTCATACAAGCTTCCAGCAAAATTTCCCTCTGTAAAATTATTATGACCAGCTCTTTTAATCACATACTCCTTGATCTCCTCCCTCGTATGTTCCTGACCGTCAGCTAAAAGCTCCTGTACGTAAAATTTGATTTCCTCCGACTTGGAACTGAATTTCATAAAAACCACCTTTCTTTTTAATCTTTTAAAAACAACCTTTACATGTAATATAATATAAAATATAAAGAAATTCAATCTTTTAATAATTAAAACCTTATTTCATTTTTTCTCCAACGAACATTTAGAGAGCCAACTATGACTCTCTGTCTCTATCAATCTTCGACACCTTTCGACAGGTGACAGGCACCGTTCCTTAAATCAAGCTTGATACAGATTTGGGCAAAAAGAAAAGCCCTGCAGAGATACCTCTCCGCAGAGCCTTCCTTCCAATCTACTTGTCTCAATTTCTACAAATCTCGACAAACTTCGGGGCGTGACAGACACGCTTCCATTCCCTTCTTTTGCAGGAAGTCGTTGTACACTTTCAAACTATTGATTTTCTTGTTGATCGTTGCAATGGCATACTCATTGTCTAACAGATGTTGCTTGTAACGGACAAAAGAAAAGCGGGAAAGCGGCTGAGTCGTGTCAACCGCCTTCTCGGTCAAGTATTTCTGAAAGCCTTCCACATCTCCTACATACGATTCGATCGTTTTTGGCGACTTTCCCTCTTCTGTGAGCCATTGTTTGAATGCACCGATTAATTCCTGCAATGGAAGCACCTCCTTAAAACACAAAAAAGCCATTGATGCTTGCACTTGCACCAATGGCTTTTACTTTTTGATGATGTCAATGATCGTTTTCACTATGCAGCCTGAACACGGTTGACTGCATGGACACGGACAAGGAAAGATTTTCACTCATGGCTCCCCCTTCTTGTTTATTTTATTACCCCCTAGTCCTCGCTGATGAGTCCTTTGACGACTTCGTTTGAGTCAAGACTTTGTGGGAGATTTTTTTCTCGACCGATTTTTTTGGTTATATATGGTTTTATAAAATCGTTATATGTAAGCGCTTTTACTTACTCTCATCCTGTAGGTATGTGCGTTTTCTCTCGTTTTAAAAACCTTTCAATGCTTGCAATGCCTCGTAAATCGGTGTCCCTGAAGATTGGCGAAGGTATGGGATGTTATCTCGTACCACTTCTGTCATTTGCGTTTGCACGCGCTTCAGTGCCTTTTTCACGATCGTTTCTCGTTTCGTTTCTTCTCGTTCTTCCGCGCCATACATCACTCCATCGCGTGTCCGAATGAGTAACGTATCTTTTATCGCGACGATCGCTCGCAACATCGCTTCAATCCCTGCATCCCTCCAACTTCGACCGTTTTTACTTCGTTTCGCAAACACATGCATCGTTCCTTCCGCACTCCCCATCGCCCTCATGTTTGTCGTGTCAATCCCTTTTTCCTTCAACCATACGCGATAGTCACGCAAACATCCTGGCATCTCCTCGATTCGACGAACAAGCGCCTCGAGTTGCTTTTCCTTCTCCTCATGTTCTAACGTACCGATGGCACTTGTGAGTTCTCGTAACACACCTTCTTCATCCCATGATGCTAACTTCTTTCGAATCACCCGATATCTCGCATGACCTCGGAACAATTGACGAATCTCTCTTGCCACATGGAACCGATCAAGCTGAAAGTACCCCCTGTCCCCGAAATATTCTCGACACGCTGTAATCCATGGGGCTCCATCTCCATTGATGACCACCCAATCCTCAAACGGATCATAGCTGTATTCCTTCATCAGAAAATTCTCTACAGCTTCCCAAATCGGTTCATTCGTTTGATGAACCATATACCGTCGATTCACTAAGGATACGCGTTTCCCGTTTTTCTCCCATCCTTGGTGAATCGTGATGATCTTTTCTTCTTTTCCTTTGATGCGGCTTCGTTGACGTTTCACGTACAACCCGTCTGCTTCGATAAAAAACACGCGCCCTTTTTTCTCCATCGCACGGTGCCCTTCCACCTCTGCCTCGATGATGGACTGGCGAATCGTTTCGTGACTCATACATGCATACCCCACCAGCTTTTCAAGCGACTGCGCAGCCTGTCGATACGAAGAACCCGTCACGGCGAGATGAATCGCTGTCTCCTCTAATAGCGGACTCACTCCATGCGCCCCATCGAACTGGAGAAAGACATCGAGTAAAGACGTATACACCTTTTTTTCACGGTCAAAGTAGTAGTTTCGCTTCACTTCCACCTCTCCAAATAGCGTTTGGAGTCGGATCGTCCGCTTATCTTTGAGCGCATATCGTTTCTTGTCCCTCTGTTCTGCCAATGTGCGGTCGATCTCCTCCAACACCTGTTGAAGGAGATGACCATATTGTTTTTGCATATGTCTAAATAAAGACTGTTCGATCTCTTTTAATGTCAAGCCGTTTGTGATATAATCCTGCATGGGCTCCACTCCTTTCTTTGGTTGTATTTTTTTTTCACACTTACTACCTTACCAGGAGGAGAGCCCGTTTTTCATCTATTTTGCTTACATATCTGACAGGTTCCTTATTATACCAAATCAGGAACCTGTCTTTTTTTCTCCCACAAACATTTTACTCATACGACGACTTCAGTGGCAACGGCAACTAACACTGTTGTGATAACTTTTTCCCACATGCTCTCTCACCTCCTTTTAGCCCTACTCACGACAGTTATATAATAATGTCGGGAGTTTTTTGACGCTGGAATCATAGAGATTTCTTGTCGCCCATCGAATCTGCCATGTATGGTTGAAATCTATTTAGTTTTGTCGTGAGATTGCCGAAAGAAATGTCGTCAGTCGGTCTCATTCCCGGCTGATTCGCTCCAAGTAGCGGATGTAGCTCTGCAATAGGTTCCGGTCGTCACGGTCTGCAATCCGACGCAGAGCGGCTTCGATTTCCCTTTGGCTAATCTCAATCTCCTCGTCCACCGCCTCCTCGAGCAGCAGCTGAACGAGCTCGTCCTCGCTAAGCATCTCCCCGTAGCCGTCCAGTCCGTAGCTGTATTCCCGGTAGTACGGCACCCCGTCAATGATGATGCGATGGTATTTTGCCATTTTCCCTTCCCCTTTCATTTGGTCTAGCCGTGAGATTCTCGGACGAACATCCGCCAATCTCAGACATATATTTCGTAAGCGATTGGCTCTCCATTCTTTATCCACACTTCGTACAACTTCTTTCTCATCTCCTCATTGACGACCACTCCGGCAATCCATTCGTATCCTTCTGCATCCACGTACATTAGTGCCTCCAAAAGCAGCGGGTTCGGCAACTTCTCTAGGTGCTCTGCGGGAACAAGCAACTCGTCAATTTCGTCATGATAGAACTCATACGCCTCATAGCCCACTTCGTCATGCGGCACTTCCATGTTAAACTCGCTTTTCATCTTCTCCACGAACCAGTCGATATGCGACATATTCTCATCTCCTCGTATAGTATGTTTAGAAAGATTTTTAAATCGAATTTCCAGTTGGATATGCTCCTTGACAATCGCATATGTGTAAGTGATTTGCCCACGGGGGAGGGGCGCGCCCCTCCCCCGTGGATGGCACTACATCGGGGTTGGACTTTTCGCGATGTTCTTGGATAATGGTCTTAGGATCATCGGGGACACTCTTCTCTCTCCTGTAGCTTTGACTACTTAGAAAGTCTGTCTCCCCGGCTCCTGTTCGGACTTCTAACCCGCAGGCTGTTCCCGTTGGTTTCCCATGCTGGAAGGAGCAGCTTCCAGGCAGCCCATGGCCCAACGTGAGTTCTCATATGCGAGGGTGACTGGTCAACAGGCGCGGTCCGGGGGCATCCCGAAGAGTCCCAACCCCACGATCCTACTACGATTGGAGGTGATCTCATGAAACTCTACGTCGGGATTGACGTGAGCTCAACGGACTTATACACGTGTATCATGGATCAAGAAGGAAACACGTGCGCCCAATTCAAGGTGGACAATCATCTCCTTGGCGCGACCTTCCTTCGCGATCAAATCCTCCTGTGGGCCAACAAGCTCCAACCATCCGAAATTCTCATCGGGATGGAAGCCACTTCGGTCTACAGCTGGCATCCAGCGATGTTTTTCCACCAACAGGAGGAGCTGAAGTCTTGGAATGTCAAGGTGTTTACCATCAATCCAAAGCTCATTCGCAAATTTAAAGAAGCGTACACTGACTTGGATAAAACGGACGGCATCGATGCGTGGATCATCGCCGATCGGCTTCGCTTTGGCCGTTTGAAAGTGACAGCTGTCATGCAAGAACAGTTTATCGCCCTTCAACGGCTCACGCGCATGCGCTATCATCTCGTCCATCAGCTGACTCGGGAAAAGCAGTACTTCCTCCAACACTTGTTTTACAAGTGCAGTTCCTTTACCCAAGAGGTGGACAGCTCCGTGTTCGGACATGCCATCTTAGAGCTTCTTCTCGAGTCGTTTAGCTTAGACGAAATCAGTCAGATGGACGTGCAACAGCTCGCTGACTTCTTGCGCCAAAAAGGACGCAATCGCTTTGCCGATCCGGAATGCATCGCCAAGTCCATTCAAAAGGCGGCTCGTTCGTCGTATCGGCTTTCCAAATGTGTCGAGGATTCCATCGACTTGCTTTTAGGGCTATCGATTCAATCCATCCGTAGCCTTCAAGCGCAAATTAAAGAGCTAGATAAAGCGATTACTCGCCATTTGGAAGGCATCCCAAATACGTTACAAACGATTCCCGGCATTGGTCCGGTCTACGCCGCTGGCATCTTAGCCGAAATTGGACAAATCGAGCGCTTTGACAACCAAGCCGCCTTAGCAAAGTATGCAGGTTTGACTTGGTCTAAGCACCAGTCCGGTCGGTTCCAAGCCGAGGAGACTTCCCTCATTCGTTCCGGCAATCGCTATCTCCGTTACTACCTAGTGGAGGCTGCCAACTCGGTACAACGGCATGATGCGTCGTTTCGCACCTATTACCGGAAGAAGTATGAGGAAGTACCAAAGCACCAACACAAACGAGCCCTCGTCCTCACCGCTCGAAAACTCGTGCGTGTGATCGATGCGCTGCTACGCAACGGTCAAATCTACACGCCAAGAAAGGGGGAAGATCGATAGGGGTATCGATCTAACTGATTTTGCATTAAAACCCAGTTAATGACATAAGACAAGACTGGGCTTCTTAAGTATTGCCTTTTTTCGGGTCATCGGACAATCGAATTTCCAATTTCGATGATTTTTCACCTTGACATATTACCGCAGGACTTTCAAATGTAGCCTTTTTCTTTCAGCGACAAATATCGTTCAGGGCAAACAATCAAATGGTCTAGCACATCGATGCCAATCACCCTTCCCGCCTCTACTAACCGTTTCGTTACCTCAATGTCCTCCCTCGACGGCTCGCAATGACCGCTGGGATGATTATGGGCGACGATGATGGAAGCCGAGTTGGAGAGAATGGCAGCCTTCATCACCTCCCTCGGATGTACGATGCTAGCGTTCAGGCTTCCGACATGGCAAACGTTGATGGCAGTCGGCTGGTTTTTCGTGTCAAGGCAGACAACGACAAACTTCTCCCGGTCGGCTTCCACGAGGAATGGCTTCAGCAGCTTATACGCGTCTTCTGGAGATCTGATTTGACGCTCCCTGTACAGCACGCTAGACTCACGAACGAGCTTTAGGCTGACAATGTTGACGCGCTTCGCTGGCTGTTTGGCAGGCACCTCTCTTTCTAGCAACTCCAGCCGTTGGTGGTTGATGGTTTGATACTTGCTCATCCTTTTCCCCTCCTAAAACAAAAATAGCCCCAATTCCCCGAAAGGAATTGAGGCGTTCAAAGATATAATATATGCTTCAAATGACGTTTGATGCAGAAAAAAAGAAACAGAGAGCCATACAACGACTCTCTGTTTCTATCAATCTTCGTCGGCAGGTGTTTGACACCGTGTCCTTGAAGTAGGCACATACGTCACTTATATGATTATCTATCTCGTTGCCCGAACTAATCGAAATTCTGTATTACCACATTTTCGACATGGGGGTACTCGTTCACCTTTTACACACGTAATTTCATTTCCACATGATGTGTTTGTACATTTATAAATACCTGACTGTTCAACAATGCCACCCGTTCGAATGTTAGCCATAACTATCCCCTCCTCTTTTTTAAAAAATCCGTATACTTTCTGTAGTCCGTCAATCAAACAAAGTGACAGCATGCGCCCCCTTTTCCTTTTCGACAAAAATCACCCATTTCCTTCATAAGTTTACAAAAATATCGAATACAAAGCCCGTTATTAATCTACAGTTATATTCGCCACATTCTTTCCATCACGAACAGCCTGTACGTTTACTTTCATATCCTTATACTCTTCTTTCAGCTCTTTTGCATATTTTTCAGCCAATTTCTTTGCATCCACATCGCTAACTTTTTTATCTAACACCAACGTTCCTACTGCCATGCCGTTTTGTGTGTACACTTGACCGTCAAGCACACCTTTCTCTGCTTTCACTTTCTTCGTCAGTTCTTTATTTTGCTTTAGCTCATTTGTTTTTTCTTCTTTTACCGTTGTTTCTTCCTTCTTTGGTTCATTTACTTTCTTAGCTTCATTTGCTGAACAGCCAACTACCAGCAGCAAGACTAAAAATAGGCTAATCCATATCTTTAATTTCATTATGTATGCCTCCCATATAATTATCCTACTCCATTACTATACCATTGAATAAAATTGTACCTAAACAAAAGAGGTATCAGAGAATTTACTCTCTATCGAGCTTCTTCAAATACATGTTCGACAAACTTCGGGGCGTGACAGGCACCCTACCCATCCGACGAAGGAGTCGGGTCAGACGATGGATGGTTGTGGGCCACAATAATCGAAGCGGAGTTCGATAGAATCGCTGATTTGAACACCTCCCTTGGATGCACGATGCTTGAATTGAGACTGCCTATGTGGCAAATGTTGATGGCAGTCGGCTGATTTTTCGTGTCAAGGCAGACAACGACAAACTTCTCACGGTCGGCTTCAACGAGAAACGGCTTCAGCAGCTTGTACGCATCTTCCGGCGACTTGATTTGGCGCTCCTTGTACAGCACGCTAGATTCTCGAACGAGCTTCAGGCTCACGATGTTGACGCGCTTCGCTGGCTGCTTGGCAGGCACCTCCCTTTCTAGCAACTCTAGCTGCTGACGGCTGATAGTTTGATACTTGCTCATCCTTTTCCCTCCTAAAACAAAAATAGCCCCAATTCCACGAAAGGAATTGAGGCGTTCAAAGATATAATATATGCTTCAAATGACGTTTGATGCAGAAAAAAAGAAACAGAGAGCCATACAACGACTCTCTGTCTCTATCAATCTCCGACACCTTTCGACAGGTGACAGGCACCGTTCCCAAAAATTATTTTGAAAAAAATGAAATTGCTATATTTATTTACCGATCTTCTACAATCTTCAGGGCGTTCTCATCCTCGAATATTTAATACTTTGGTAATTAGAAACATTGATTCCTTCAAGAACAATATTAACGCAATTATACTTAAGATAAGGACAAAGAAAATAACGATTAAACCTTCATTAATCATATTTTCAAAATAAGATAGTACTAATAGCATCAAATTAAAAATTACATAATAAAAAAACCCTCTAATTAAGGTAACCAATTGTTTTTTCTCTTCATTTAATTGACTTTTTAGTGCTACCACTATGGCTACTATTATACTTGCAAATCCAACCGATGCTGTTACACTGGCATTAACTATTGTATGAATAAAATTCCGAATATTCTCCCCCTTTAAATTGGGAGTAGTATAATAATGAAAAAATAAAACTAAAAAAGAAATAATATACGCCCCAACTATCGTGTAAAATATCGCTTTATCAAGTCTAGCAAACAAATTACACTCCCCCATCCCAATCTCTATTTTTTGTAACATACTAATGAGCACTGAACAGTCTCTCTTTTCAGTAATCCACCACCTGCTACACAGTCTCGTCTTCAACATCCGCACCCATGGCATATTTTTTCACAGCTTCAATTCCTTCTTTGCATTTCTGCTTAGTCGAATATGTTTCGCTAGTTGCAACAACCTCATTGTTAGGAGCTATCAAAACAAAATAATATTACCCGTCTCTACTTGACCTTATTTTAAATTTTGCGCTTCTTGAATAAAAAATCACCTTTCTTCCCTCCTTCCCATAACCAAATGTCTCACCTATCTATAATAAGAGCGAGTTTCGGAAAGGAATCAGTTTTCTTACTTCTCTTTTCTTACACCCTTAAACGGGCTGTTGCTTGACGTTTTCACGTCCATAAATCGACCGTCCTCACCACGTTTGACCCATGAGTCCGTCTTTGGATTATATACTTGAGAACGATTTTTCACAGCACCAATTCGATAATTTTCCCCTGTATTTTTAGCCATTTCAATCCTCCCTCTCTTCTCCGAACCCCGCCACAGATAAACAATTCGACATATAACGAAAAAAACCTTCATCCATTCATTTTTATTTTTCGACAAATTTCGCAAACAAGACGAACATTTCCACACCAGCACACTCCCCTCCCGAACGAGCTTCAAACTCACAATATTCACGCGCTTTGCCGATGGCATACGACTCCCTCCTCAAACAAAAATCGCCCCCATTCCAAACGGAACAAAGGCGTTCAAAAGTATAATATATATTCCAAACCTCGTTTAATGCGAAAAAAAGAAACAGAGAGCCATATGACTCTCCGTTTCTACCAATCTTCGACAAACTTCGGGGCGTGACAGGCACGCAACCCCTTAAGATGAAAATGATTCGTCATAAAACAATATGAAGCAATTTCAAACGGAATGTTTTCATGAAGCTGTTCGAGGATATGCAAAAACGCACGAAAATCATTCGCTTCTTTAAACAACGGATCACGCCGATTCCCACGACAAACGATATGATAAAACAAACGCGGCACCCATATCCGCCTCGCCCGTCCCACACACCTCACCTCACACGAACTTTCTCGCCATATCCCTTCGACAAAAACAGCGAAAATCCTGCATCAAAAGAAAAATTTCTCTCGACAGGTGACTGGCACGCACTTGCCAAACCAGCGATATCATTTGTATAATATAAGCAGATACTTCATAAACTGTAGTTGAGCAATTTTCGTTACAATAATTACCATTTAAAAAGAGACAAACAGGGTACCCCTTATGCCACGTGGAGCTGTTTTTTCACGGTATCAATGGGAATATTTTGTTTTGCTGCACGATAAATGAACTCCACGAGGCTATGTCCTTTTCTCTTGCGCAGGAGATCGAGCCCATCCGAAAAATCACTGTTAGACTCGAACATGCTGTACACATACGCAAGTTGCACCAAGATCCAATACCGTTTCACCGCCCGACGCCCGCGAACGCGGTATCCATCGAGTTTCAGCTGGTCTTTCGCTTGACGGAAAAAACATTCGATCGACCAACGTGCAGCATAGTAGCGCAAGATCTCTTCATCGCTTAGCTCGCGATCGGTGCTCAAGACGCAATGAAGATGTTTCGGCGTCATCGGCTGATCGGCTTTCCATGCGAGCAGCACCACGGCATCCTTGAGACCGTTCAGAGCGCCTTCGTAGCGATACACCCGATAACGCTCTTTTCCCACCGTGACGAGGCGGGTATCCCGTGGCTCCATAGATTTGGCAAATTCTTTTGCTTGAATGGCCGTCCCTTTTGGATAGAGAATCCGATTCGTCTTCAGCATCGCGATGACGTGGAACCCTTTTTTTAAGCAGGCTCCCACGAGGGTTTTCGATGGATACCAAGAGTCCATGAGCACATAAACGGGTCGACTCACATCCAACGAAGAAAGCATCTCGATCGCGAGTTCCCCTTTGCTTTTCCCCGCCGTCTTGTCGTAGAGGCGAAAGGCAAAAGGAAACGCTTGAGTCATCGTATGAACCATGAGCCAAACGAGAGAATGTCCCCAAATCGATTTTTTCTCTGCGTGAGAATAGTGCCAATCACACCCTTGAATGGCGTGTGTTGCCCGTGACGAGGGCTTCGTTTTTTGGCAAATCGTATCATCGATCGAAACAAAAATGGGTTGATTCTCTCGTTTCGAGCTGCGTTCGACACGATGAAGCACCCACTGTTGGAGTTTGCGAAGCAGCGTCTCTTCCTCCCATGGGCTTTTCGTGAAAAAATGGCTCAGTGTCGTGCGATGGTTCGGATGAAAACTCCCATGATGTAGATCGGTCAGCGTTCCCGAAAAGCCCTTTGTAATCATCGCATCCACGATATGAACGAGATGCTTCATGACAGGTTTCGAGAAATAAAGGGCCAACCCCAACATCGTCAAAAACTTGTGGATTCCTTGGTGATGTGCTAATCTATTCATGAGACATGAACCTCCTTGTGAATGGTTTGTTGGCACATCTATTCTAACCAAGGAATCGGGTTCATGTCTTCTTTTTTGTTTGGTTGTAAATTTATGTTAGTAAATTTGCTCATCTACAGTTCATAAAATAAAAAAGCTGAGTGCGGTGAACACTCAGCAGGCAACTACATGCCGCAAGAAGAGCGGCTGACCTTTAGATGTGTAACAGATAAAAAAGAAATAACCGTTTCACACCTTTGGTCGAGGGGGACGGTTATTTCTTTTTGTTTATATAGACGACGATGGTAACAGTCAATGTTAGCAAGGAACTGCTTCGATAATATAAGCGTATTAATTATGCGCTAAACTTGAACATGCAAGTTATGATCCTGTCTACTTGTACCATCAATGATGAAAGGGGTATTCAATGCCTGCGAGATTTTAAAAAGTGTCTCTACTCTAGGGCTTGTAAGCCCCGCTTCAATTCTCCCAATCGTGGATTTTGGAACTCCAATACGGTCTGCAAGTTCCTGTTGAGACATATTCAGCTGCTTCCGTCTTGTTTTGATCTGTGAAGCTATAGTTCCCTCTAATTGAAGTTTTTGAACATGCTGCTCGCCTCGAATGGCTGCATATTTCTTAAAAAAATCACTCATTCTTTTTCCCTCCCAGTTGATCAATAAAGGTAAGGATCAAAAGCGCAATAACTTTCATATGCTGATTCGGCAGGCACAATATCCTCTCGTCTTATCGCTCCATTATACTGCTTGTCGAAATAATGGAGCAGTATGACTTTTGAAAAATTGTGGATCGCAAATATAATCCTGTGATTTCCAGTTCTTCCACCCCTTATACCCCATCTGTAAAAATTATCATAACGAGTATTCATGCTAAGATGTTTCAATGATGGAGGGGTTATATCGTCCAGAAAGCTGTTGTCCTCTGGATCAGAAGGATATGGATTATGTTGAATAATCGTAAGTTGCCTTGCATATACATCAGCAACATGACACCATATACCCGAATGACCTTTTTGTCTAAGTTCTTGCTCTGCCTTATTCAAGAGATAATTTTCAAATTCCTTTACATTTCCTGTGTATATTACCTCAAACAACATCCTCTACCCTTTACATAATATTATTACACATATGATAGCATTTATGCTACTGAAACACAATAATTTATAATTAGGGAATACTGAACAACTTTTTTTCTAATAAATAGATTGCCATTCCGTAGCTGTATTCCCGATAGTACGGCACTCCGTCAATGATGGTGCGATGGTATTTTGCCATTTTCCCTTCCCCTTTCATTTGGTCTAGCCGTGAGATTCTCGGACGAACATCCGCCAATCTTAGACATATATTTCGTAAGCGATTGGCTCTCCGTTCTTTATCCACACTTCGTACAGCTTCTTTCTCGTCTCCTCATTGACGACCACTTCGGCAATCCATTCGTATCCTTCTGCATCCACGTACATTAGTGCCTCTAAAAGCAGCGGGTTCGGCAACTTCTCTAGGTGCTCTGCGGGAACAAGCATCCTCAAAATGCAGAAAAAGAAACAGAGAGCCGTGTGACTCTCTGTCTCTATCAATCTTCGACAATCTTCGGGGCGTGACTGGCACGCTACCCATGGCAACCCGATCTACTTGTTGGCGCAGCACTTTTTCGCCCAACAAGGGATTTCTTTCGATGTCCGTCAAGTCATCGGGCTGACAAACGAGGATCCTGTGTCCGAGGAATATCGACCACTTAAACAGATCATTGAACGATTCAACCGAACGTTTAAAGGCAACTACCGACCGACTCATGGGTTTGGCGCAGAAGAAGGCTCGGTTTCCTTTGTCACACTCTTTGTGGCGTATTTCAACTTCTTGCGTCCGCATAGCGCGTTAGAAAAACGGGTACCGGTCGTCATCCCAGCATTAGAGAGCCTTCCGCATATGCCGGCACGTTGGGCAAGGCTCATTGTCATGGCTCAAGAGATGTTGACCCAACAAGCTGCATCCTAAGGACGGATTCGGCGGAGCGTACCCTTGACCATCCGAACCTCGCCAAAGGTAAAATCAGGATAGGGCAAGGGCTGCTTTCCTATGCCCTTCTTTTCTGCCCTTGCCCTTACTGACCGTTTTTCTCCTTTGGCGAGTGTTGGTCAAGGGCGAATCCAATTCCACTATCCTCTTTATTTTCCTTCAACAGGTAGACCATGATGACTTTTCATAGATTTTTTGACGCTACCCATCGGGGAAGTGGTCAACCGCCCACCCTGCTTATGTAGCTGCTACAGAGATTGTAACATTTTTCTATCACCCTCGCAATTTCAACAACCACTACTACAAAAAATGCCACAGAACATCAACAAAAATGCAGAAAAAGAAACAGAGAGCCATATGACTCTCTGTCTCTATCAATCTTCGACAATCTTCGACGGGTGACAGGCACCCTACCTATGATACAACGACTCTCTGTCTCTATCAATCTCCGACACCTTTCGACAGGTGACAGGCACCGTGCCAAGGACTCTTTAATCCTTCATTCAGATCAAGGAATGCCATATCGATCAACAAGATGGAAAACGCTGATGGATACATTTTCAATCACACCAAGTATGTCGAGAAAAGCGAATGCGCTTGATAACGCATGCATAGAAAGCTTTTTCTCCTACCTTAAAACGTAACTATTCACTCCGATAGTAGTATGTAAAGAAGCGCAACACAAATAGGGCATCCCCGTAATAGAAAATGCCCTAAGTGGTAGAAAGAACGCGATCAAGCGTGTCACCCGTCAACAGAAGACATAACGAATCCCACACGTTTTTTTCGTGTTTCGTCAGTGTGGAAACGATGCTTCTTGTGATACAAAAAGACTGGGCGAATGTTTCTACGCGAAACGTACCCGAAATGTTCTCTTTGACTTTAACCATGCGAAGATCGCGTTCGGCTTGGTTGTTGTCAAAGGGAACATGTACTTCACGTAAGAAACGCAACGCTTCTTCCTTTCGTTTCTGAAGCCGTCGAACAAAAGCGAGTGCTTTTTTCGGAAGAGGTGTCATCGTTTCCAATCGATGTTGTGCTCTTTCTAGGATGCGATCATACACTCGTTCCCACCGTCTCGCTTCTTCTTCGGAAAGTGCACCGTGATGGGCTTCGACGGCTTGCTTGGCGGCTAACAGAAACGTGGTCATGCGCATCGCCCACGTATGCCCTTGTTCGATGAATCCTTTTAACTCACGCAAATGGTGGGCATGACAAAGGGCATGGGTGGCATGTGTGTATTTCGGATACGTACCGAACCCATCGTGCATCATCGTCCCTTTGTATTGTGGAAGAATCCCGATCTCATCCGTTGCTTTCTTTCCACGAGAAGCGTGAGAAGCCAAGTATGTATATCTCGATGTACACGCGACATGCACCCATGCGAGTTTCCCATTGATGCGCAAACTCGTTTCATCGACATGCAGGATGTTGGATTCAAGTAAGGCGTCTTCGATGATGTCCATATTTGATTCCAGCGCTTCGCGTCCTCGTTTCACCATATTGGCAAGGGTTCCTGTACTAATCGAGTGTTGATATAACGCTTCGATTGTATCACTTAAACGCTTGTACGGGATCAATTGGATATGATGTAAATAAACAACGAGCGCAGTAAGGCGTGGACCGTATTGCACATGATTCGTGACATGGGATGGGAATTCGGCTTGTTGCACGCATCGACAATGCGGACACGATTTCACTTCACGTTCATGTTGTGTCACCTCGATCGCCACAGGAGGGACATCAAACACTTGACGGATATCGACTTTGAACGGTTTGACGTCACGCAAAGAAACCCCACATCCTTGACACGTATGCACACGGTGGACGACACGATGATGTGGATGTTCCACTTGACGGAGCGTCGTTCCTTGATGTCCTTCTTGTCCGCCTGGCTTGTTGCCAGATGGTTGACGAGAAGAACGTGTGTTGGCAAAACGGTCAGAAGATGGGGGCAAATGGCTATTGGAGCTGTTTTTTTTCGTGCGTGCTTCCAGCTCTTGAACACGGTACTTCAGTTGTTCATTTTCTTTGCGTAGCTGTTTGTTTTCTTTCAACAGTTGCTCAATGACTTGTTGTTGGTGAGTAATGAGCTGCTTTTGTTGTTGGACTTTGCTGATTAAGCTTTCAACTGTAAATACAGCTTGTTGTACCGTCAACATGCGATTCACCTCCTTGTCTATCAATATTCACATCATAGACAGGAAAAGCAAAAAATATTCAGCTCACTTTATGATGTGGCTGAATAGTTACCTTAAAACAGAGATGGAACAGGACTTGCGACGTACGAAAAGTGTGGAAGAGGCAACACAGCTTATCCATGATTACATTCGCTATTACAACCACCAACGGATACAAGGTGTTCTTCGTTATCAGACACCGACTCAATATGCAAAGGCTAGTTAACAACGAGCACCAGTGGGCTATATTTCCTCCTTCTCGTCTTACCAACCTCTCCTCAGAACTCCGTGGGGCTGTCAAGTGCTCTCCTTGACAGTTTCAGGGAGTTCTGAGACACTGAAAAAAGACGAGAAAAGGAAAGGAATCAGAACTGTTTCGCTCTGATTCCTTCACGTTAACTGAATTTATACTGTCTACTTTTCGGATCGCAGTGCACAGGCACGCACTCCCATGTCTCTATCAATCTCCGACACCTTTCGACAGGTGACAGGCACCGTTCCTATGACTCTCTGTCTCTATCAATCTTCGACAAACTTCGGGGCGTGACAGGCACGCACTCCCAAATTTATCAAAAAAATACGCAATTCATCCCCGTGTCTAAAGACAGGGGCTTTCTTGCGCTTCCCCCGTAAACTCTGCCATTTCATCGAGGAATAATACCCCACGATGGGCAAGCGAAACTTCCCCTGGTTTCGGCTGCGTCCCTCCTCCAATTAATGCTACAGAAGATGCTGAATGATGGGGATGACGAAACGGTGGAGAGGAATCGTTTTTCGTTTCCCCTGCGAGTTGGTATAAACTAAGTACTTCCAACTGCGCTTCATCGGAAAGGCGCGGTAAAATCGTCGGAAACGTTTCGGCTAACAGGCTTTTCCCACACCCTGGTGGTCCGATCATTAACACGTTATGTTCTCCTGCAGCAGAAACTTCAAGTGCATACTTGGCGTAGTCATGTCCGATGATATGTTCAAAATCACGATGAGTTTTTTGGGGTGGATCGACAGCTGAAGGGGGATGATTCGTCGAAAATAACACTGGTTGACCTTGTAAACATTGCATCACTTGATCTAATGTTTGAACAAAAACACAATCGATATGCTGCAGGTATTGAAAGGGAAATGTCGGATCATATGGGGCATATACTTGTTGAAAGCCGAGTTTTTTGGCAGCTAAAATAGCTGGTAACATGCCATCTACTGACTGAATCGTTCCGTCTAATGACAATGAGCCTAAAAATGCGATATGTGACGGAATTGGTTGTTCGAGTTTTCCTTTTACTTTTAAAATACCAATCGCCATTGCTAAATCAAACATCGGGCTTTGTTTTTTTCGCTCGGGCGGCGACAGATGGATGACAAGTTTTTGATTCATGACATCACATCCAAACGCATGCAATGCCGCAATGACTCGTTCCTTTGCTTCTTTTACCGATGTATCGGGCAATCCGACAATGACTACTGAAGGCATTCCCGGCAGTTCTTTCACTTCCACTTGCACACGATACCCTTCCATCCCACGCAAACCGATACTACAAACTTTCATGTTATTCCTCCTTGACACAGTTCGGTACAACATCTTCTTTCACAAACTGCACATATGCTTTCTTTTTTTCATTCATTGTTCCAGAAAAGTAACGAAGGAGTACATCCATGTTCATAAATGAAGGCAATGAGGTAGATTGGTGATAAAAGTGGAAACTGCTCCAACGATAATGTTCGGGAAGATGCACCATACGTGCCTCGACAGGGTTGAGGTGGATATAGCGACTGACTTCTAACATCCCTGCATCATCGTCAATCATTTTACTGAAGTAACGCTTTTCAAACACATGACCGGTTAACCCGTAACGTGTATTGTAATAATTGGCGTATCGTTTGTTAATCAGTGCCATGACTTTGGAAATGGATTGTTGTTGTGAACGAAGTTGAAGATGAAAATGATTCGTCATAAGGCAGTACGAAGCAATTTCAAACGGAATGTTTTCATGAAGCTGTTCGAGGATATACAAAAACGTGCGGAAATCATTTACTTCTTTAAACAACGGATCACGCCGATTTCCACGGCACACAATGTGATAAAACAAATGCGGCACCCATATCCGCCTTGCCCGACCCACACACCTCACATGAATTTTCTTGCATATCCCTTCGACAAAAACAGCGAAAATCCTGCATCAAAAGAAAAATTTTTTGATACTCTCTCGACGAGTGACTGGCACGCACTTGCCAAACCAGCGATATCATTTGTATAATATAAGCAGATATTTCATAAACTAAAAAAGCTGAGCGCCGCAAACGCTCAGCAGGCAACTACATGCCGCAAGAAGAGCGGCTGACCGAACCGAATTAGCGATTACCAAAAAGAAGTAACCGTCTTCATCCGTTGGTCGCGGGAGAGCGGTTATTTCTTTTTGTTTATATAGACGACGATGGTAACAGTCAATGTTAGCATTCCGATGAACACTAAGCTGAATTGCGCAATAAGACTCAATGCTTCATACGCCGTCATACTCCCACCTCCCTCCATTGGGGAAGTGGTCAACCGCCCACCCTGCTTATGTAGCTGCTACAGAGATTGTAACATTTTTCTATCACTCTCGCAATTTCAACAACCACTACTACAAAAAATGCCACAGCACATCAACAAAAATGCAGAAAAAGAAACAGAGAGCCACTAACGACTCTCTGTCTCTATCAATCTTCGACAAACCTCGACGGGTGACAGGCACCCCATACCCGTCAAGTTTAGTGTTAAGGGTCGTTGTGTCCATACGCAATGTTTGTGATCATTAGCTGAAGAAAAAGAATACCACATGTTTTAGGCATGCCAAATAACCCTCTTGGAGAGGGTTATTTGGCGTTTTTATGAATCTAATCAATAAATACCCAATTTAACCAAGAGATCCGATGCCGTTTCTTTTCCTTTCCTTCGATCCTTTCTTCCATGTTTTCTCAATAGAAGGAGGGGAGAAGAAAGGCTGATTTCTTCCTTGGATAGGCGCAAAAGCAGTTGTTGCCAATAGGATTGGAGAACATCTAGTGCTTTCCGTTCGCTGATTTGAATCCCTTCTGTTTGTTGCCAATACGTTCGAGCTTGAAACAGAAAGGTTTGAGTCACCAAAATGGCAATCAACGTCCCATATACATGGCATTCGAACCGTTCTTTCTTCATCTTCTTCACTTTCTCCAAATCAAAAACGGACTTCCACGCTTTAAACAGCAGTTCAATTTGCCACCGCAAAGAATAAAGCCCATAAACCTGTTGCCCATCAAACGACTCTTGTGGTAAATTAGTCAGTAAGATGTGGTATTTCTTTTGTTCGAGGGTTTGGCGTGTCAGCGCCTTCCCTTTTCTTTTTTCCCTTTTTCGCACATACGCCATCCGTTTTTGCCATTCTTCTTCCGTCAAACGTCGAAAAATCAAGCGTGGGATATACAAACGCTCATGCCCGATGTATACATGTTCCATTTCTACTGATTCCCCTTCCTTTAATTGATTCCCAAGAGATTCCCAATCCCATTCCTTCCACTGGCTATTCTCTTTGATATACACTTTCATATCGGAACGGAGCCGAGTAATATAATACGCTCCTCGGGCGTCGATCTCGGTTAGTGCGGCAACGGAGAAAAAGCCCAAATCCCGAATACATAGGTCATTCGGCAAAATCGTGTGCTGGGCATGATAGGCAAAACGGGCGTCCGAGTCATTGGCCGATTGAACGCATAGTTGAAGACAGGCACCAGACAACAAGTCATATTCAAACTGAATTTTCGCTCCTGATGAGACGGAACCTCGGTAGTCCTCCCCGTAGTCGGCAGGAACCAAAAAACTGGTCGAATCCAAAATCCGCAAGCGAGTAAAACACGTCCGGTAGGTTTGGATGGTGGACCAAAGCAATGGGCGTTGTCGTTGGAGGAGAAGGAAAAACACTTCTCGCAAAAACGCCACGGCTCGCTCGGTAAAGCGCTGATTCAATCCTTCGCTGGACAGGGAACAGTCATGGCGGAGCGTGAGAGACGTACATAACCGTTGGAGTGATTGTTGTGCCAGTGAGCCATCTCCCCATGCACAAAGAGTCAAAAATGCTTCTGCCGTTAATGCTCGTTTTCGTTGGATAAATCCTGTTTCTTGAGCAAGATGAGTCAATGTCTCAGGCGAGAAAAGTTGGCGGATGGTTTTCATCCATGCTTGCATTTGATTTTCCATAGAAAAAATCCTTTCTAACGAAGAGTATTCGCTAGAAAGGATACCATGTTTTTAACGGTGTACAAAGGCCCAAATGCTTAACTTGATGGCTATGGACAGGCACCCTACCCCTTTCGGATCGCAGTGCACAGGCACGCTACCCAGTTATACATCTTCATTTACGACTACTAAGTGTGCAGTGGACAAATAGCGTTTAATACGTGTATAATCATCGACGCTACGGATATTGTCGTCTTCCTTAATTAGTTTTTCTAGTAGGAATCCGATCGTAACCACATCACTCATAAAATCTTCCACACTTTTATGGAGTTTTTCCACACGATCCACTCTAAAAGTGTTGCACAACACATTTTGTAAAGCCCCTAAACTCGCAGCAGACACACCATAATCAACTAGTTTATACTTCTCAGCCTTCTCTGTAGAAAGTTTTCCCCCAAATTTATGGCTAACAGCAAGATAAGCAAAACGAATCACGTTAGATGCGCAATGACATTTCTCTCTTAGCTGCCGCACAATATCTGTATTTTCTACAACTAGTGCAAATTCATCTAATGAATAATCCAAAAAATTCCTTCTTCCCATGTGATTTCCCCTTCCTTACTTAAGTACATACAAAAAAGACGAGAGGTGCACCTAACTATATTGGTAACTATTCAGCCACATCATAAAGTGAGCTGAATATTTTCTTCTTTCCTTGTCTATGATGTGAATATTGATAGACAAGGAGGTGAATCGCATGTTGACGGTACAACAAGCTGTATTTACAGTTGAAAGCTTAATCAGCAAAGTTCAACAACAAAAACAGCTCATTCATCAACTCGTTCAAGAAAATGAACATTTGCGTCACGAAATCAAACAGCTGCGCAAAGAAAATGAACAACTGAAGTATCGCGTTCAAGAGCTGGAAGCACGCACGAAAAAAAACAGCTCCAATAGCCATTTGCCCCCATCTTCTGACCGTTTTGCCAACACACGTTCTTCTCGTCAACCATCTGGCAACAAGCCAGGCGGACAAGAAGGACATCAAGGAACGACGCTCCGTCAAGTGGAACATCCACATCATCGTGTCGTCCACCGTGTGCATACGTGTCAAGGATGTGGGGTTTCTTTGCGTGACGTCAAACCGTTCAAAGTCGATATCCGTCAAGTGTTTGATGTCCCTCCTGTGGCGATCGAGGTGACACAACATGAACGTGAAGTGAAATCGTGTCCGCATTGTCGATGCGTGCAACAAGCCGAATTCCCATCCCATGTCACGAATCATGTGCAATACGGTCCACGCCTTACTGCGCTCGTTGTTTATTTACATCATATCCAATTGATCCCGTACAAGCGTTTAAGTGATACAATCGAAGCGTTATATCAACACTCGATTAGTACAGGAACCCTTGCCAATATGGTGAAACGAGGACGCGAAGCGCTGGAATCAAATATGGACATCATCGAAGACGCCTTACTTGAATCCAACATCCTGCATGTCGATGAAACGAGTTTGCGCATCAATGGGAAACTCGCATGGGTGCATGTCGCGTGTACATCGAGATATACATACTTGGCTTCTCACGCTTCTCGTGGAAAGAAAGCAACGGATGAGATCGGGATTCTTCCACAATACAAAGGGACGATGATGCACGATGGGTTCGGTACGTATCCGAAATACACACATGCCACCCATGCCCTTTGTCATGCCCACCATTTGCGTGAGTTAAAAGGATTCATCGAACAAGGGCATACGTGGGCGATGCGCATGACCACGTTTCTGTTAGCCGCCAAGCAAGCCGTCGAAGCCCATCACGGTGCACTTTCCGAAGAAGAAGCGAGACGGTGGGAACGAGTGTATGATCGCATCCTAGAAAGAGCACAACATCGATTGGAAACGATGACACCTCTTCCGAAAAAAGCACTCGCTTTTGTTCGACGGCTTCAGAAACGAAAGGAAGAAGCGTTGCGTTTCTTACGTGAAGTACATGTTCCCTTTGACAACAACCAAGCCGAACGCGATCTTCGCATGGTTAAAGTCAAAGAGAACATTTCGGGTACGTTTCGCGAAGAAACATTCGCGCAGTCGTTTTGCATCGCAAGAAGCATCGTTTCCACACTGACGAAACACGAAAAAAACGTGTGGGATTCGTTATGTCTTCTGTTGACGGGTGACACGCTCGATCGTGTTCTTTCTACCACTTAGGGCATTTTCTATTACGGGGATGTCCTATTTGTGTTGCGCTTCTTTACATACTACTATCGGGATGAATAGTTACCTATATTGTATTGCGAAACATAAAAATTATGATTACACGAGTATAACAGAAAAAGAAACAGAGAGCCAACTATGACTGACTCTCTGTCTCTATCAATCTCCGACACCTTTCGACAGGTGACAGGCACCGGACAATGCTGATTGATGCGAAAAAAAGAAACAGAGAGCCAACTATGACTGACTCTCTGTCTCTATCAATCTTCGACAATCTTCGACGGGTGACAGGCACCCTACCCCAGGATGCGATCATACACTCGTTCCCACCGTCTCGCTTCTTCTTCGGAAAGTGCACCGTGATGGGCTTCGACGGCTTGCTTGGCGGCTAACAGAAACGTGGTCATGCGCATCGCCCACGTATGCCCTTGTTCGATGAATCCTTTTAACTCACGCAAATGGTGGGCATGACAAAGGGCATGGGTGGCATGTGTGTATTTCGGATACGTACCGAACCCATCGTGCATCATCGTCCCTTTGTATTGTGGAAGAATCCCGATCTCATCCGTTGCTTTCTTTCCACGAGAAGCGTGAGAAGCCAAGTATGTATATCTCGATGTACACGCGACATGCACCCATGCGAGTTTCCCATTGATGCGCAAACTCGTTTCATCGACATGCAGGATGTTGGATTCAAGTAAGGCGTCTTCGATGATGTCCATATTTGATTCCAGCGCTTCGCGTCCTCGTTTCACCATATTGGCAAGGGTTCCTGTACTAATCGAGTGTTGATATAACGCTTCGATTGTATCACTTAAACGCTTGTACGGGATCAATTGGATATGATGTAAATAAACAACGAGCGCAGTAAGGCGTGGACCGTATTGCACATGATTCGTGACATGGGATGGGAATTCGGCTTGTTGCACGCATCGACAATGCGGACACGATTTCACTTCACGTTCATGTTGTGTCACCTCGATCGCCACAGGAGGGACATCAAACACTTGACGGATATCGACTTTGAACGGTTTGACGTCACGCAAAGAAACCCCACATCCTTGACACGTATGCACACGGTGGACGACACGATGATGTGGATGTTCCACTTGACGGAGCGTCGTTCCTTGATGTCCTTCTTGTCCGCCTGGCTTGTTGCCAGATGGTTGACGAGAAGAACGTGTGTTGGCAAAACGGTCAGAAGATGGGGGCAAATGGCTATTGGAGCTGTTTTTTTTCGTGCGTGCTTCCAGCTCTTGAACGCGATACTTCAGTTGTTCATTTTCTTTGCGCAGCTGTTTGATTTCGTGACGCAAATGTTCATTTTCTTGAACGAGTTGATGAATGAGCTGTTTTTGTTGTTGAACTTTGCTGATTAAGCTTTCAACTGTAAATACAGCTTGTTGTACCGTCAACATGCGATTCACCTCCTTGTCTATCAATATTCACATCATAGACAAGGAAAGAAGAAAATATTCAGCTCACTTTATGATGTGGCTGAATAGTTACTAGGGAATACTGAACAACTTTTTTTCTAATAAATAGATTGCCATTCCGTAGCTGTATTCCCGATAGTACGGCACTCCGTCAATGATGGTGCGATGGTATTTTGCCATTTTCCCTTCCCCTTTCATTTGGTCTAGCCGTGAGATTCTCGGACGAACATCCGCCAATCTTAGACATATATTTCGTAAGCGATTGGCTCTCCGTTCTTTATCCACACTTCGTACAGCTTCTTTCTCGTCTCCTCATTGACGACCACTCCGGCAATCCATTCGTATCCTTCTGCATCCACGTACATTAGTGCCTCCAAAAGCAGCGGGTTCGGCAACTTCTCTAGGTGCTCTGCGGGAACAAGCATCCTCAAAATGCAGAAAAAGAAACAGAGAGCCGTGTGACTCTCTGTCTCTATCAATCTTCGACAATCTTCGGGGCGTGACTGGCACGCTTATTTCACAAAAACAGCGAAAATCCTGCATGTTCAAAAAATTTTCTTCGACAGCTGACAGTGCACAGGCACGTAACAAAATGCTCGTTGATGCGGATAAAAAAGAAACAGAGAGCCACCCAATGACTCTCTGTTTCTATTAATCTTCGACAAACTTCGACGGGTGACAGGCACCCTACCCTACGTGTATAATCATCGACGCTACGGATATTGTCGTCTTCCTTAATTAGTTTTTCTAGTAGGAATCCGATCGTAACCACATCACTCATAAAATCTTCCACACTTTTATGGAGTTTTTCCACACGATCCACTCTAAAAGTGTTGCACAACACATTTTGTAAAGCCCCTAAACTCGCAGCAGACACACCATAATCAACTAGTTTATACTTCTCAGCCTTCTCTGTAGAAAGTTTTCCCCCAAATTTATGGCTAACAGCAAGATAAGCAAAACGAATCACGTTAGATGCGCAATGACATTTCTCTCTTAGCTGCCGCACAATATCTGTATTTTCTACAACTAGTGCAAATTCATCTAATGAATAATCCAAAAAATTCCTTCTTCCCATGTGATTTCCCCTTCCTTACTTAAGTACATACAAAAAAAGACGAGAGGTGCACCTAACTATATTGTATTGCGAAACATAAAAATTATGATTACACGAGTATAACAGAAAAAGAAACAGAGAGCCAACTATGACTGACTCTCTGTCTCTATCAATCTCCGACACCCTTCGACAGGTGACAGGCACCGGACCAGGCACCTAGCCCACCACGTTTCGTTTAATGCGAAAAAAAGAAACAGAGAGCCGTATGACTCTCTGTTTTTGTTAATTTTTGCACGTACCCCATTAGTTAGTAATAGTCTTAGGTGTAGAAGAAACTATTGCGTCAACACCAGTGTTGTCTTCTAAGCTAACATTGCTAGTAGTCGACGTTAACTCAACTGTGGTTGTTCCAACAGTCAACGAAGGTGAAGTACCTAGAGTAACGGTTACTTTGTTACCATCAATTGCGAATGTTGGAGTTGAACCGAATGAACCACTACTAGAAAGAACAAAGTCATCTGCTAGAGCAGCCAGAACAGCACCGCTAATTAACTTAACATTTTCGGAGAATGTGATTTCCACCTTATCTCCAGCTGATACAGAACTATCTCCGTTTGCATCAACATATTTAGCTGAAATGATTACTGGTGCAGCTTGATCCACCGAAGCACTAGCTGTCGTTAATCCTGTAAAATCATTACCATTAGCATCTTTAACAGTACCTAAACGAACAATGTTTGGTGTTGCGTCTGTATCTGGAGTAGATTTTTCAGCTACTGTAATCCATACTACCTTAGAATCTGAACCATCTAATGCAGCACCTGTAACTGTGTATCCAGATACATCAAATGTAGTTGCTGATAAGTAATTTCCATTGATTGCTTCAGTAAATGTAAGCTTGATTTTATCAATCTTACCATTTTTATTTGAATCTACAGTAACGATACCGTTTGTAGATGCAAGTGTTGGTGCAATCTTATCAGCTGCTGCTGTACCACTTTCTCCACTCAATGCTGTATTTTGGAATGTAGAATCATCCACAGCTACTGTACCGTAAGTACCTGACTGTTTCACACGTACTTTTAGTGGAGTTGTACCTGTTACATAACCAGCTTCATCTACCACGTTATTAGTGAAAGTAAATGTAATCTCAGCTTTTCCATCTTTGTTTACATATGAAACATTTTGTTGAGGTACAGTTAAAGTTGTCCAGTCAGTACCGTTATTGAATTCAAAATCAGTAGCAACAACAGTTTTTAATTCTTTATTTAATGTAACCTTAACTGTTTTCTTATCAACCACGACTACGCTAGTTCCAGATGCTAAACCTAAGTCGTTAGTAACTGTACCAGATACAGTTGTTTGGTAACCATAACCAGCAATTTTGTTTCCAGCTACGTCAGTAACGTTGTTAGATACCGCAAATGGTGTACCTTGTGTTACTGTAGTGCTAGAAGGTAATGTAATTTTAACTGCACTAGCAGATAGAGCAGTAATAGAAGTACCTGCTGGTAAAGCTTTATTATTGTATAGATAGTTATTTACATCTGTAGCTGTTGCTGTATTTACAGCTTCGCTGAAGTATACATAAATGCTGTTGCTGTTAGAGCCTGTACCTTGTTTAACAGCTGTTACTGTCGGAGCAACTAAGTCTGCTACTGATAAAGATGTGCTATAAGAGTCCATTGTGTTGCCAGCACGGTCTTTAACATTTTGTACAGTTAATGTATAGTTACCAGCAGCTAATGCACTTACAGTTAACTGAACAGTATTAGTAGAACCAGATTTGAATGTTGCATTAGAGATAGTAACAACTGAACCGTCAGCTTTTTTCAATGTGTAGTTGAAACGATTTTGTGCAGTTGCGTTATCTACAGACTCGCTAAATTTAACTTCAATGGTTGTTGCGCCTTCATTTACTTTTACATTTTCAACAGTCGGCTTAGTAGTGTCAGCTACTACATTATAAGAAGTAGCTCCGGCAGCAACTTTAATACCGTATGCATCTACTAAATAGTTGTTATCATCGCTCTTCAAGTTAACAGCATGGATACCATTTGCGATGATAGTGTTAAAGTCTGTTCCTGCACCAGCTGGAGTTAATTTCAACGCACCGTTTTCAATAGTACGAGAAATTGTAGATGAGTTAAATACGTTTACTCCATCAATGAATAACGGCTGACCAGTTACAAAGCTAGAAGGAGCAAGAGCTTTGTCGAATTTAACCAATACATATGATTTATCAGCTGCTACTGACACTTCTGTCATTTTACCAACAGTTTTATCAGTTACAACTGTTAAATCTTTCTCAACTTGCAATAATTTGTATCCTGCAATATCCTCAATTCCGTTATTTACAGATACTTTTAACTTGTAAGTTTTATCAGCTAAAGCTGTTGTTAATGGAATACGAACTTCATTTTTCTCAGCATCCCATTGAGGAGTACCTACTCCATAAGCACTTAGAGAAACTCCATCGATTTGATAGTTCGCAACGTTAACAGCTTGATCAGCTTTAACTGCTTCAGAGAATTTCACAACGATTACTTTGTTACCTTCCATTGATACTGATTCTACAGTCGGAACTGTTGCATCAGTATAAGAGAATTTGTGTTCAGATTTAGCGATAGCTTTGCCGTCTTTAGTTTTCACGCCATCAATAGTTAATTTAGACTCGATTTGGTTAGCTAAAGTTTGGCGCGTGCTATCAGTGTCAGTATCAAGAGTAATTAATACTGATTTTCCATCTGCTTGAAGTGTTGCTTTCGGAGCTTCTGTCCATGCAGCGTTATTTAACGCAGCATTTACAGTACCGTTGTTTAATGTATAGTTAGCTAAGTTCTCAGCTGAATCTTTATCAAGTTCTTTGTTAAATTTAACAAGGATTTGGTTAAGGTTATTCGCACTTACACTTTCAACCTTAGGCGTTACAACAGGTACGTCAACTTTCGCTTTGTCTGTTGTTTGACCTTTGTAAGATACGCTGTAAGATTTTCCTTCTTGCAACGCTGTTTTTGTTTTGATCACAACAACTGTTGTTTTTGCTTCAGCAGCTGCTGCAGCTTTGATTGATACAGAGTCGATTTCAACGCCTTGGATGGCGAAGTCTTCTTTTTTCACTTCTTTCAATTCGCCGTTGAATGTAACTTCTAATGTTTTTTCGTCAACAAGTTTCACCGCTGTGATATCAGCTGCGGAAACTTCTTTTTTCACATTCATCGCACGTACAACGAATGAAGCGAATTGACCGCGTGTGACGTTTTGTTTTGGTGCAAATTCTGTGTTTTTCGTTACACCGTTTGCTTCTAATGTTTGAATGTACTCACGCGCCCATGAGCCAGCTTTGTCAAGGTCCGTAATTTTTGTTGTGTAGTTTGCTGGTTTTGTTAATTTGAACGCTTCAACAACGACTTTCGCCATTTGCTCGCGAGTGATGTTTGCGTTCGGGTTGAAGTTGCCTTTTTCGTCTCCACCCATGACGCCAGCAGCTTTCACGATCGCAACAGCTTCTGCTAATTCAGCTTTGCTCGCTGGAACGTCTGGGAAGCCTGCACCTTGCTCAGGAGCTTTGACACCTGCATCTTTTAAAATGCGTGAGAAGATGATTGCAGCTTCACCGCGTGTTAACGGTTTGTTTGGTTTGAATGTACCGTCTGCATATCCTTTAATGTACCCTTTTGCAACTAATGTTGCGATATCATCTGCATGCACGCTTCCTGCTACGTCTGTGAAAGACGCGCTTGCTACTGGTGCGATCGCTGAAGCAACAACTGCCGCAGAGACTGTACCAGCTAAAAATTTGCGATAAGACTTTGGTTGGTAAGCCATCGACTTATTTCCTCCTTTTTGTTTCTCTTTCTATTTGTTTTAGCTAAATTTAAGAGATATGTATGCTTTCTCTATAAAACTCTTAAACTTAGCGAGTGAACGACTACAAACTACATTATAATTTTTTCCATAATTAAAGTCAACCATTTTTTGAATGACTTTTCTTTGTAGCCTTCCACCTATTCACCATTTTACCGAATGTTCGACTTTTTTCAATACCTTCCTACGTAACTTTTTGACAAAAACTTTTGTTACATAACTGTAAAGCTACGATTCTCCTATTTATGATACACTTGGAATTGTGTAAAAATGTCGAAAATATAAAAATAATGACGGAGCGAGGTGTGACGGGTGAGGCGGTTTGTTTCAGCATTGCTTTTGTTTTTTCTTTTCCCTTCCTTCGCTTACGCAAGCGATAGCTACGATCGGCTCATCCCACTAGCGAAAAAATATGTTGGGGTGCCGTACCAATTCGGTGGAAGTTCGGAAAAGGGGTTTGATTGTTCGGGGTTTACGCGCCATGTGATGAGCAGACTTGGCGTGACGTTAGCGCGCACGACAGCGGAACAATATAAACAAGGAAGCGAAGTAAAGAAAGAAGATTTACGAGTCGGTGATCTCGTCTTTTTTGAGACGTATAAAAAAGGGCCGTCGCATGCAGGTGTTTATATTGGAGATAATCAATTTATTCACGCGAGCTCATCCAAAGGCATTACGGTCACCTCATTAGACGACTCTTACTATAAAAAGCGATACATAGGAGCAAGACGCGTGCTTGCATACGTGCAGGCTGCTGGGCAGTTTCAAGATGTCGGAAACGATTTTTGGGCAAGTAAAGAAATTGAGGCGTTAGGTAAAAAAGAAATGGTGCTTGGATATGCGAAAAGCTACTTTAAGCCCGATGAAGTGATGACGCGCGCAGAAGCTGCCGGGCTGATCGCAACGTACTTTAACTTCAACATGAACAATCGGAAAGAAACGTTTTCTGACGTACCGAGCGATCATTGGGCTGTCGGTGCGGTGAACGCCCTTGTGAAAGAAAATATTGTCGATAGAAACAATAAGCCGTTTCAACCCGATGAACCGTTAACGCGCGAACAATTAGCGATGTGGTTTGCGGAAGCGTGGAAGTTAAAGCGCGGGGCGGATGTGCCATTTACCGATGTAAAAGAAACAGATGCGGCGTATGATGCGATTGAAAAACTTGTCGCATCAGGCATCGCGAACGGCTACGAAGACGGAACGTTTCGTCCGAAAGAGACAGTAACACGTGCGCAATTTGCAGTATTTTTCTATCGTGCGATGAATGCAAAATAGCGAGGAAGGACAAGCCTTCCTCGCTATTTTTTATCGAGCGTTCGCTTTAAAAAGAGGGCAAACTGTCCGCGTGTCACCACGTCGTTCGGGCGATACGGATTGTTGATCGTAATTCAATTATAAAAAAGCGTATTAATTGGCTCATACGCCCAGTGAGAAAAAGGAACATCGACAAACGGTTGATTCGTCTTCGGCTGTTCGTACACATCGGCATATACCCTCGTTAAAATCGTTGCCATTTGGGCGCGAGTAATATAATCGTTCGGATATAGCTTTCCGTTATATCCTGTAAGCAATCCGTATGCTTCGGCAATCGCCATCTCTTTATACCACGGATCGGTCGGTTTGACGTCTTTTGCTTTCACGACATATCCTTCAGGAAGCGTTAACTTCAGTTCACGAATCGGCATAAGCGCGGCATGGCGGCGGAGTAGCCGTTCGTTTGGACGAAACGTTCCATCAGGGTATCCTGAGATAATCCCTCGTTCCGATAATAATTGTGCAGCTTCTTGCAATTCCTCCCCAACGACGTCCGGAAAAAGTGGCGGTGTAGAAACAAGCGAACCGATTGTTCCGTATTGGACACGTAACGTCGCTGAACCGCGATTAAATCCTTTTGTTGTCGGCTGGACGACGCGAAATAACGCTGTAATTGCGCAAAATATTGTCCGAGCATGCTTTCGCCTGCGGGATAGTCTGGGAAAACTTTTACGCTTCCGAGTAACGAAAGCTCCGTCCCATGTTTATTTTTTAATAACTCTTGCTCAAGTTGGGCAAGCTTCGTTGCATTCCAATAGACGCTATAGCTTTCAAATATGACGCCACTCGTTCCTTTATAGCGCGCAATGAGCGGATAGTAATCTTCATACGCTTGCGCTTTCGCTTTATTCGTTAAATCAACGACATCGGCATGCGCTGGCGTTTGAAAAAAGAACAAAAAAACGAACATAAACAAGACGAACGGCATACGACGCATATCGACCACCTCATTCTATCAATCTACATTTATCTTAACACGGTTTCGTACATCACGTAGCTGGAAAATGATAAAGGCTGCCTAATTACAGACAGCCTTTATGTCATCTATTTTTTATAATCGAGAGCGTATATGGGTTGGCGTTTGGCCGAGCAAGCGATTCTTCGACGACGACATAGTACGTTCCTTTTTTCAAAGATAGCGTGCCGATTTCAGCATCGCCATCACCGTAATAGTCGTACGTTTGAACGACCCGTCCTTTCGCATCAAAAATGGAGATAACGCCATCCATCGTGCCTGGTACATCGAGTTTAAATGTAAATGTGCCGTCTTTTGCAACGACGAATTTGTATGCGTCTTTGTCGCCGTAATCAACAACGTTCATATACCCTTTCGCTTCGTACGTATTTCCTTTTTTATTTAGCGAAAGCGGTTTGGACGGCACATTGTTTTTCATGACAGATGATGCATCTTCATCTTTTTTATTGAGCGACTGAATACCAAAGTTATACGACTGAAGCAACAATCCATCCCTCATAAGCGGATTGACGATAAAGAAATATCCGACATTTTTCTTCGCTCGGAACGAACCGTTTACGTCGTATAACGGGCTCCGATCGTTTGGATAAAACGTGACAGCTTTATTGTATTCGTCCTCGTCAATCGTCATATTTCCGTTCGTATCTTCAACAACAGATACGATTGGAATTAATGTGCCGCGCAACGCTTTCGGAAGCGATGCGTTTTGTTTGCTTGGTTTTGCATAAAACGTCAACAGTTCGGTCGCTTTCTGATGTTTGTAGTAATAGTAATCGCTGTCGTTTGGAAGGACAAGGTTTCCTTTTTTCACATCATTGACGTTCATAACGGTTGCTTGAATTGGTTCGTTATTTTTTTCGTTTTTATCTGTCGGTGCGTCGAGCAATTTTTTCGATGTGATGACATACGGATCGGCAACTGGTCGATAGTAGTCATTTTGTACTGACATGTAATACGTTTTTCCTTCTTCGAGAATGAGCGTCCAGTCGGATTGTTTTTTCCCTGTCATCGAATCGAATGGGTAGAACGGGTTGACTGGCACAAGATCGTCTTTTTTCTCATCGTATTCAAACAAAACGGCTGACGGCATCATATCGTCAGGTGTTGCGAATGAAAATTGATATATCGCTGTTTTCGGTACCGTTAACTTGTAAAAATCTTGGTCGTAGCTAAATTGAATAAACGCCTCGGCGCGATCGCCGATGTTGTAAGGTAGAGCATTTTCTTTAATTTGTGCGACTTGTTTGTTTTCAAAGTAGCTCCAGCTTCCGTCATCGCCAATGGTAATGATGTCGTCTGGTTTGCGCATATTGACGGCCGCTTTTTTGGCTTGTTCCACAGCCCCTTCTTCCGACGACATCGGTTCACGTGCTGGGAGGCTGTCTTCATCTTGTGGGAGCGTAATCGCCTCGGCGCTTATTTGATACGGGATTGCTGAAGCGGTTGCTTCTTTTACTTTGTTGCTTGACATTGCCATATCAGGCACCATTGGATAAAATCCGTCCATCGGTTCGCTTGACGCTTCGAGCACATATTCGACGCCCGGTTGCGCTTCAAACGTCATCGTCTCCCCTTTGCCGACGCCGTTGTTGTTTCCTGACGCGATCGGGAACGGTATTTCTTCATATTTCGCATCTGGATCGACTGGACGATACAAGTCTTCCGCTACATATACGTGTAAAGAAGAGTCGATGCCCGGCACAGGAGACAGTTGAAACTTCACGGTTGTCGGCTCTGCGACGGTAAATTGGAAGTAGTCGCGGTCGCTTTCATTGTTTTCTGGAACGAACGTTAAGTTTTCTAAAGAAAACGGTAATTGTTCAATCGTCGCTGGGTTTTCTTTCGTCAAGCCATCGTCCGCAAGTTCTGTAAACGACTGGACAGCTAACGTATATGTTGACTTTCCTTGTAAATTGTAGTTGCCGTTCGCATCTGTGACTCCGATCGCAAGCACACCTGGTTGTTTTGCTGTGAATAGTTTCGCTTCCATTTCACCTGCGCGGCCGTCATTCACTTGAATCGGCTTTTCAGACGTTGTTTTTCCTTCAGGATAGAAGCGGAAAACGAGCTTATAGTCGTACGTCTCTGCTCCTTCTAATAGCGCTTGCACGCTTTCACCTTGTTGGACGTTTACTTTCACCCAATGCATTTCCTCTGGCTTTGTGAACGAACCTTGTTTCACATACAGTTCTTTCGCATCAATGACTGGCGCTTTTGCTAAAATCGTTTCATCGTTCCATTTTTCTTGTTGCGGTACGTTTTTTATGTTATATTGTAGCGCTGCAACTGGATTGACTAGGCCGTTGCCGTACGTTAAGTCGTATCCTTTTTCACCTAAATCCGTTGCGGTGCGCTCTAAAATCCATTCCACTTGATATGGTTTTAAATTCGGATATTTCGATAAAAGAAGCGATGCTACGCCTGCAACGACGGGTGATGCCATCGACGTTCCACTTAGCTCTGCAAAAGACGAGCCTTTCGCATGGTCGTAAATCGGGCTATATACGTCCGCCCCCGGTGCAACGAGGTCAACGGACGGGCCATAGTTTGAAAACTCAGCAAGTTTATTTTTGCTGTCGGTTGCCCCCACGCTAATGACACCTTCATATGCAGCTGGAGTGGAATACATATCGGTCGCGTCGTTTCCTGCTGCGGCAACGACGGTAATGCCTGCATCAATCGCTTTTTGAACAGCTTCTTCTAAAATCGGTGAGCTAAAATAGCCGCCAAGGCTCATATTAATGACTTTTGCCCCTTTTTCAATCGCATATAAAATACCTTGGGCGATCGTATAATCGTTCGCTCCAAGTCCCCCACCAAACACGTCAATCGGTAAAATTTTTACGTTCGGATTCACACCATGCGCCCCAACACCGTTATTAGCATTGGCACCGATAATGCCTGCGACATGTGTCCCGTGCACGTCTTTGATTGGCGCACCTGCTGGGTTCATCGCATTGTAAGCAGGAAGGAGGTGTCCTTTTAACTCTGGATGTTTCGTATCCATACCTGTATCAATGACCGCGACAGTCACGCTATGTTTTCCCGCGAGCTTGATCGCTTTGTCCACATTTAACAGCGACAGTAAATACATATGGTCTGCTTTCGGATCAAGGGAACCGAGCCGTTTGTATGTAAAACTTGGGGTCACGCTTTTGACGGCTTTTAATTTCGCATAGTTTCTCATTACCTCTTGCAAACTTTTCCCTTTTTTCACTGTCACAACATCATATCCTAGTTGCGGAAACGACTGTTTTAATGTCGCTCCTAAACTACGATGTACCGCCGTTGGAATTTTTTTATTGTACTTTACGATGAGCGTATCGGTGCTCACTTGGTTTTGTGCATCTTCGAACTTTTTGTACGCAAGTGAAGCCGATGCTGTCGTCGTTTGTTTTTTCCACTGTGCGATTGGCGCTTCCGTCGACGCTTGGGCGAACGTTGGTACGATAAGTGATGAAGCTAAACTAACAGATAATGCGATCTTCTTCCACCTTTTCATAAAAAAGCCTCCTTAAAGAGAATGTAACAAGAATGTAACATATGTATTCGCCACGGAAGGTAAATACACCTGCTATTAACGAAAAAAAGTTTCATATTTTGATAAATTGTCCTAATAAACTCACAATATCATCTAACAAACAAAAAGTAAAGAAATATTTTCCGGGTCGTGAAACATTTTGAGAACAATGGTATACTGTACGTTGAAACGATTTGATTTACAGCGAAGGAGAAGGTTCCCCATGTTGTCTTACATAAAAAAACTAGTAAACAGCGATGAACGAAAACTTAAAAACTATTATAAAATCGTTGCGCGTATCAACGAGCTTGAACCGACATTTGAAGCTTTGACAGATGACGAACTGCGCGCAAAAACAAGCGAGTTTAAACAACGGCTCGAGCGTGGCGAAACGGTATTTGATATACAAGCAGAAGCGTTTGCGGCCGTGAGAGAGACATCGAAACGTGTACTGGGCATGCGCCATTTTGACGTTCAACTCATCGGTGGTCTTGTGCTTGCGGAAGGAAATATCGCAGAAATGGCGACAGGAGAAGGAAAAACGCTCGTTGCTTCCGCCCCAAGTTATTTGCGTGCCCTTGAAGGAAAAGGGGTGCACGTCATTACGGTCAACGACTATTTAGCTCGTCGTGACCGTGACTTAACCGGAAAAATTCATGAGTTTCTAGGGCTGACGGTTGGCTTAAATTTGCCACAAATGACACCAGAGGAGAAAAAAGCAGCATACAACGCCGATATTACGTACGGTGTCGGCAACGAGTTTGGCTTTGACTATTTGCGCGATCATATGGTGTATAGCGTCGCTGATCGTGTCCAACGCCCATTTCATTATGCGATTATCGATGAAGTCGATAGCGTATTAATTGACGAAGCGAAAACCCCTCTCATTATCGCGGGTAAAACAGGCGTAAGCTCGGAACTAAGCTACTTATGCGCACGTATCGTGAAACATTTCGTTCGCGATGAAGATTACGAATACGATGAAGAAACAAAAACCGTTAACTTAACCGAGCAAGGCATTGAAAAGATTGAAAAAGGATTCGGAATCGAAAACTTATATGACCTTGAACATCAAGTGTTATATCATTACGTCATTCAAGCGTTGCGCGCATCCGTCATGTTTACACGCGATGTTGATTATATCGTCAAAGACGGAAAAGTATTGCTTATTGACATGTTTACCGGCCGCCCGATGGAAGGACGTAGCTTAAGCAACGGGCTTCATCAAGCGATCGAGGCAAAAGAAGGTCTCGAAATAACCGAAGAAAACAAAATTCAAGCATCGATTACGATTCAAAACTATTTCCGTCTTTATCCGATTTTATCCGGCATGACAGGTACAGCAAAAACGGAGGAAAGAGAGTTTCAAACGTTGTATGGAATGGATGTCGTACAAATTCCGACAAACCGCCCTGTTATCCGTCAAGACTTGCCTGACCGCATTTTTATTTCCATTGACGCGAAATATAAGGCGGTCGCAAAAGAAGCAAAGCGCGTGCATGAAACAGGACAGCCGATGCTCATCGGCACGACGTCCATTTTACAGTCGGAAAAGGTGGCGAAATATTTAGCTGAAGAAGGACTATCGTTCCAATTGTTAAACGCAAAAAGCGTCGAACAAGAAGTCGAGCTCATTTCGCGCGCTGGCCAAAAAGGACAAATTACGATTGCGACAAATATGGCTGGACGGGGGACGGACATTATGCTCGGGGAAGGAGTCGCTGAGCTTGGCGGTTTATACGTCCTTGGTACAGAGCGCCACGAAAGCCGCCGCATTGACAATCAGCTAAAAGGACGCGCTGGCCGCCAAGGTGATCCCGGTCGTTCGCAATTTTTCATTTCGCTCGAAGATGATATGTTTCGCCGCTTCGCCAAAGAGGAGCTGGAGAAAATGAAAAAGTCGCTTCGTGTAAATGAAGAAGGCGAAGTGTTAAACAAAGACGTGCATGAATTTGTTAACCGCGTACAGCGCATTTGTGAAGGAAGCAACTTCTCGATGCGCGAATATAACTTAAAGCTCGATGACGTACTAAACGAGCAACGCCGCACCATTTATACGCTGCGCAATCGCGTGCTAGAGGCGAATGATGTCGTAGCCATTGTTGTCAACATGGTTCCGTCGTTTTTAGAAAGAGAAATAGCTTATACGTGTCCAGAAGATGCCATTCCAGAAGAATGGGATGTTGCGCGTTTAGTAGAAACAGTTCGCATCGTCACAAACGAACAAATTGATATAGTTGGTGTGGTCGAACAACAAGAAGTGGAAACGATCGTTCAACGAGCCGTTGAAACATGGAAAGAGCGCGTTTCTTCATGCCCGTACACCGAAGAACAACAATGGGCGCTTCAACGGGCGTTGCTTTCGCTTATCGACTTTCATTGGACAAAACATTTAGAGGCAATGGAACTATTAAAGGAAGGAATTGGGTTGCGCTATTACGGACAAGAAGATCCGATTCGCCAATATGCAAAAGAAGGGTTGGAACTCTTTACACTTATGTACCATCGTTTAGAAAAAGATGCTTCCCAACAACTTGCCCAGCTACTTATTTAAATTGAGGAAAGGAGATGGAACGATGTTTCCATTTTTCAAAAAGAAAAAACAAGGGGAAGATAGCACCGTTCAAGCAGAGCAATTATTTGACGGCGCAAGTGAACAACAAGATGAAGACGTGCATACGACATTATCGATTCATCCGCTCATGTCGCTAACGACCGAACAAAAATATTATTTTCAATACGTTAATAACGAACTGCCGCCATTGAAAAAAAATCAAGTATCACTATCAGGAATTGAATGGAAAAAAGAAGGGGATCGTTATGTTGTTACAGCGTTTGTGCGAAACAGTTTGGATCGATCGATTCGTTTTGAGCAAACACCACTGTTGTTAATTGGACCGGATGGGAAAGTAATCGGGCGAAAAATATTTCCAATGCACGAACTTGGCGACATTCCACCAAAAAGCAGTCGCCCGTGGCGATTTGTATTTACAACAAGTGACTTATATACAGAACATATTCCAGAAACAGGATGGAAGTTAGCGTTTGAATTAAAAAAGCCACATCGACTAGATTTAGAAGAAAGTTGGGAGCAACATTTAAAAGAAGAAGATAAACAAAAACTCGAGCAACTCGTTCGTTCGCTTACCCCACCGAAACAAAGCGAAGTGAACGTGATGGGATTGCAAGCCCGCATGAACGAAGAGGGAGATTTAGTCGTCACGTTACTGATTCGCAATGGTAGCGACAAAAACATTACATTCGAGCAAATGCCATTAGCTGTCGAAGATGCATCAGGAGATATTGTTGCACGCGGAGCGTTTACATTGCAGTTGGAAGTAAAAGCAAATACAAGCAAACCGTGGACGTTTATCTTTCCAAAATCACTCGTCCAAAAAGAAACAGTTGATTTCTCTACATGGCGAGCCTATATTCCACAATAAGAAAAGCGCAAAGTGCTTGCCTATCGGCGAAGAGCGCACGAGTCCCACCGAGGAGGCTGTCGCCGCCGCAGTGTGGGACGGAGCGACTCGAGCCGATAGCACTTGGAGCTAGACATCTCCCTGCATCCAAAATTTTATACTTTCCTATCCCTTTATAAAGAAAAAGGGGCTGATGAAATTCATCAGCCCCTTTTTCTTTGCCTCTGGCCACCAACCGCTCTCTATTATAAACAGAAGGAAATAGTACTACGGTTATATTTTAGCATCATTTTTTATGTTTAACAAACATATTTTTAGTTTTTTTGGTATAAATTTTTTGTTGACAAGCATATATTCCCTTCCCTCACACGTTCAAAATAAACAATATTGAATTTTCTGCCCAGAACGAATAGAAACTGAGCGGAAAGTACATAAGATGGCTCGTTCTTCAGCAGCTGTGAGGTCATTCATCGATGCGGGGATGTAACACTTCTCGTGGTCATTCCAACGCCGTACACATATTTGCACTTTTCCTTTTCCAAATAAAAACGTAATGACAATCATTAATTGATCATCTACCGTTTTAAAAAATAAAAATAAATCGTCTTTTGTTGTACACGTAATCATGCGGTAGCGCATCGGTTCAAGAGGCCGCTTGTTCATCGGTGAAATAAACTGAAGTGAGTCAGAAAAGTGAATGGGTTCGATTGTGCGAGATTCATAAAATGGAGGATTCGGCTTTTCTTTAATAAGCACCTCACACGTTTTCCCTCTTTTTTTCGCTTCATGAACAATGAAATTGGAAAAATAAATATTCATCATTCATCATCCCCCTCAAGTTTTTCCAATGTATATTTTTACATTTTTCGAATATTCATTCAACTTTTTTCGACAAAAAGACTGTTTATTTTTGTTCTGAAAACGAACATTTTGTTTGTTTGTTCTCAAAAAGAACAAACAATCCCCCTTTCTTCTTCTATCGTAAAAAGAAAAAGGGAATTTGGTGGAAGATGATGTTACAACATATCGGAGAACAAATTAGGCGTTTGCGCAACGCACACGATTGGACGCAAGAACAATTGGCACAGCGATTAAACGTGTCTCGTTCGAAAGTGAGTAAATGGGAAAACGGTGAAGTGCTTCCTGATTTGCAGTCGATTATCGACATGAGTGATTTATTTCTCGTCAGCACTGATTTTTTGCTCGGTAAACACCCGACAGATGAACAACTATTGCAAGAAGTACGATTGGCATACGGGACAAATGACATGAGCGATGAGCAGTTATCCGTTATTCGCTACATCAATGAACAGCCGGAGCTTGCGAAACGATTATATGCGTTGCAGTCATTACCGACGCATAAACGCAAACGTTTGGAAGAGATCGTCATAAAGATGATCGATGAAATGATTGAAGCATTGAAATAAAAAAGGGGCGTTTTCTGCCCTTTATTCAATGCCGATTAATTTTTTTAAACGATATACATCTGCTTCCGTTTGCCATTGCTTTTGTGCGTGCAGTTCAAATTTGTCATGCAGCTTGTCCACTTTTGTTTCTAACTTTCCGATGCGCACATGCAGTTCTTTTACTTCTTCGCGTATTTCTTGCTTAAAGCTTTCCATTTCTGCGCGCATCTCTTGCTTGAAGCTTTCCATCTCTGCGCGCATTTCTTGCTTGAAGCTTTCCATCTCTGCGCGCATTTCTTGCTTAAAGCTTTGCATCTCTTGTTTCAAGTTTTCTATTTCCCCACGCATTTCACGTACTTCATAAAGCAATTCTTTCACTGCTTGTAACACTTGGCTTTCCACGTTTCATTCACCCCTTTCATTTTTACCCCTAGCATACCACTCCGACCATAGTTGGTCAATTGAAAAAAAGAGGCTAGCGGAGAGGATGCTAGCCAAACTGTGAGGGAGCAGTAAGAGGACACATTTTGGAAGGAAGTTGAGAGGAATTGCTTTTTATCACCTCCTCGGTCTATATGATACAAAAATACAAAAATGATGTAAAATTTCGATTTTTTAATTTTCAAGCCGATTTTTTTATTTTTTCGCCGTTTTTCAGCCATTTCTCGCAAAAAAAGTAGCCGAAAATTCAATTTTTACTTTTTCTTTTCTTTTTTTGTTACATATTCTTCATATGATATAATAAAGGCAACTACTGTTGCGAGGTGGATGCGGTGAAAACATTTAAGCTCGTTGCCCTCACACTATTGCATGAACAAAAGCAAGATATTCCACTTATTGATGGGTTAATAATCAATAAAGAAGATGAAAACAAGCAGTGGCTGATCGAAGCGTACGTCGAGCAAACATACCGCGAGCTATTTACATCGTTAAAAGAAAGCGGAGCAACGTTTGATGCGCTTGTGACCATTTCACGCAAAACGAACGATCCTGCCCATGTACGTGCGACCGTTCGCTCGATAACGATAATGAGTGAACGAATGAGTGTACTAATGGATGCGACGCTCGTCAAACGGTCGAATTTAGCTGAAGTTGTGCTTGAAGATTTAGTTCACCGTGGACTACACGGTGAAACGCTTCTGCAACAATTTAAAGAACACATGCATACAAAAAGAGGCTGATTATCCAGCCCCTTTTTGTTTGGCAATGACAACGTATCGATTCGGCGCATCCCCGATCCAGCGAAACGGATAACATGTAATTAACGTAAGCGTCGGATGCGCTTTTGGGACGAGCACCGTTTTATCATCTGGCTTGACGATGCGAATATGTTGAACGACGTACGTCCATGTTTGATCGTTCGTGCGAATGACTAGCTCGTCTCCTCGTTGAATGTCGCCAAGCTGACGAAATACCGTATCGCGATGCCCTGCTAAAATCGTATGATTACCTTTCCCCGGAAGCGCACTTCGTTCATCGAGCGCCACCCCTTTATTTAACTGTTGCAATCCTTCATAAATCGGCATGGATATGTTTAGTTTCGGCATAAAAAGCGTGCCGATCACATCACCTTGTTGTACAGTAGGTTGGTCGCTCCGTTTTACCGCTTCATACGCTTTATACCAACCGAACGCATTTGTCCAAATGAACGATGCGCTAAAAAGAAAACATGCTATCGCAACGGCTCGCATCGTTTTCCCTTCTTCCATAACACGAAGCTCACAAAGAGTAGAGCGACACCGATCAATATGTTCATCCCGTACGAAGAAGCAGTTTTCGGCATTCGCGCAACAAGCAAACCGCTTTCTAAATCAAGTGCCATCTTCCCAATGTGTGCAAGTTGTTCGCTTGCATCAATCAACACGCTCGAATTCAGCCGTTCAGACGGAATATATAAATCGGCTACGAAATTTCCTCTTTCATCATACCATTCCATAACGACAGGGGCTGTCGCTGTTTCTATTTGTTCAAACGAAATCGGTTTTCGCCCATGTTCGTTTACTTCAAACACTTTCGCTTGCAGACGATACAGCGACAGCCATTCGTTCCAAAAGGTGAGCATGGCTTCCCGCTCTTTTTTCGTTAGCGGTTTGGATAAGTCACGCAGCACAAGCGTTTGTATTTGGTCGTCAAGGCGTTCAAGCGTTTGTTTCGCAGACAGAGGAGTACGTTCAATTAATCCTCGAATTTCGTTTTCCGTTAGTCCAATCGTCGCTAAAATATCGGTCATCGCTTGCATCGTATCGTAACGATCGCGGTAAAACGATAAGGCATATGCTAAATCTTCAATAAACGTATATTGTTGCAGTTGTTCGCCAAATTGTCCGAGAAGCGCTTCCGCTTCTTCTTGCGTCATTTCATAACGCTGTAATAGGGCATCAAGCCGATCAGGCGTGATGGGTGTGCCTAATTGCTCTTTTAACGCCTCCAATGAAGAAAAATCTTCGATCGTCATATTCCATTTCGCTAAATAGCGCGTTAAATCGTCCATCGTCCAACCGATGTCTTGTACGTATTGTTGTAGCGCCTCTTCGGAAATGGCTGCTTGCACAGGTGTGGCAACTAAAAAAACAAATAACCATAGCACGCGCATGTATTTTCCTCCCTTATGTGTGCTATGGTTATTTTGTTCGATTATTCCATTTTTATACGATTAGAAATATACTTCATATAAGGCGCGCACCGCTTTTTCAACCGCATCCGCTTTGACGCCAAACATCATGCTTACTTCTGAGGAACCTTGGTTAATCATTTCAATATTGACGTTGGCGCGGGCAAATGCAGCTGTAGCCTTCGCCGCAATACCGACGCTCCGCTCCATCCCTTCCCCAACGACCATAATAAGCGCTAAATCGCGTTCAATCGATACTTCATCGACACGCAATTCTTTCACAATGCGGTCTAGTACGCGGCGTTCCACATCGCCAGCTAATTGTTCTTCGCGTAAAATGACCGACATATTGTCAATGCCTGATGGCGTATGTTCGTATGAAATACCTTCATCTTCTAAAATTTGTAGTAGACGGCGCCCAAATCCGATTTCGCGGTTCATTAAATATTTGCTGACGTTAATGCTGCAAAATCCTGTATCGCTTGCGATACCTGCTACAGGGCGATCGCGATGGTCTCTCGTTGCGACGATCATCGTCCCCGGCGCTTCCGGGTTGTTCGTATTTTTCACGCATACCGGAATGCCACGGCGATACACAGGTTCAAGCGCTTCATCGTGAAACACCGAGAAACCGGCATACGACAATTCACGCATTTCACGATATGTTAATTCTCTCAGCTGGCACGGATGTTCCACGATCGACGGATTGACGCAATAAATGGAATCGACATCGGTAAAGTTTTCGTATAGTTCAGCGCCAACTCCTGCCGCAACGATCGAACCGGTAATATCCGAACCGCCGCGTGGGAACGTGACGATATGCCCTGAACGCGAATAGCCGAAAAAGCCTGGGATAACTAAAATGCCGCTTCTTTCCTTTAATTTTGCCAGTTGCTCATATGACTCAGGTAAAATTTGTGCATTGCCCGGCTCATCTGTGACGAAAATGCCGGCGTCTTTCGGATTGACATAGTGCGCTTCATAACCGAGCTGACGAAGGTAGTGTGCCATCAGCTTCGCATTGTTATCTTCTCCGCTCGCCTTTAATGCATCAAGCAAGCGCTTTGGTTGATCGCGATACGTATCAATCATTTGTTGTAAGCTTGCCGAAATGACGTCTAAAATGTCACGTGATAAATGTAAATCGGTGACGATTTCATCATAACGTGCGACAACTTGCGCAAGCACCCCTTCGTATATGTCATGTTCAATTACTTTTTTTGCAAGCGTAATTAATAAATCTGTCATCTTCGTATCATCTTTGCATCGCTTTCCCGGCGCAGAGACGACGACAAATTTGCGCGCATCATCCGATGTGACGATGTTGGCTACTTTTTGAAATTGCTGTGCATTGGCAACAGAACTTCCCCCGAATTTTGCTACTTTCATATGCCATAACCCTTTCTTTCTATTTTTATTTCCTTATCATAGCACATCTTCAATCTCTTTTGTCAGAAAAATTTTTCAATTTTCGTATTCCTTCTTTGCACACACCATACGATAGCCATGAACAGCCAGCACAAAGCACATCTAGATCATCTGGTTCAACCGCTTGCTTCGTTCGTTCAATGAGCTCAGATTTCATATACACTTCGTTTTCTTTGAGCTGTAAATGGTTTAGTACACGCCGATCCATCGTCAGCACATGATCGTTCGATTGTTCATCTGCCTCGCAACGGTCTACTCCATGGTGGGGACACGCATAACACGCTTCATCAAGGGCGGCGATGACGCGAATCGAGCCATCCGTACGGTCATCGCGCATAAACGCAACGATTTCAGTCATCTTTTCGACGAACGATTCACTATATCCCATGCCTTGGAAGCCGTGTACGCATAATAAATGATGTCCTCGCAACGTTCGCATAATGGTCCTCTTTTCTTTTTTATCCTCGAAATATTATACACTACTTTTCATAGTTATTCATCATTCTTTGTTGTAAAGTAACCATAAGCATCGCTGTTTTATACATTTTTCCTTCCAACGTTCCTTTTTGGATGTCGACAATGAGTTCTTGTTTATTTTTTAAAATGACTTTCGTTTTCTTTTTCTCATACGGTTGTATCATCTTGATGTGGGATGGTGCAATCCATATGCATCGATCGCTGTCAGGAGAACATGTTGGAAAGAAGTAGAGCCGAAGCGCTTCACAAACGGAGATCGGAACCATTTGCCGAATGCCGAGAATATGTTTTGCCGCGTGAACTTTTCCTTCATATGTACTTCCGTAGTAACGGCAGCTTTGTTGTATAATCTCTTTCGGCGATTGCTCTACTTTGTACGTGTTGTACAATTCGTAAACGATCGTCCCAAGCCGGCCGTATGAATCATATTGTGGCACAAGTGCAGCTGTCTCCTCCATAATCATGTACTCTTCCATCCGTTCCATCCAAACTCCCCCTCACAAATATATGTTCGCTATTATTATAATGAATTTTCATAATTTTAACAATAAAAATCCCGGAAAATGTCCGGGACTAAACAGTAAATTGTTTTCCTTTTTTTTCTAAATGTTGCGCTTTAACAAAGCGAGCGCTTCTTTGGCCGTTTGTTGGGCTGTTTGTTGGAGCGGTGCGACAGCTTGAATCATCGCTTCTTTTCGCTCTTCTCGTTCGTTCATACATTGCTGAATATATGAAAATAGTGCTTCACCGTCCCAGTCGTCTCGTTCGACATGCGCAAACACCGGTTGGTTTGCTTGCTCGGCAAATGCATCAATTTTCGGATCGTATGATAAAGCAATAAACGGTGTATGAACGACCGCCGCAAAAATTAACGCATGTAAACGCATCCCGACAAGCAAGTCAGCACTTGCGATCATCGCCATTTTTTCTTCAATGCTTGCATCATAAGGAGCAACGACGGCGCGCTCTTTCATCATCGCTAACACACGACGGGACGTTTGATCATCATGATGTCCATGCATCGGGATGAATACAACATCAAAACCTGCTTCAATCGAACGGTCAAGCGCGACGGCAATTTTTCTTTCAAAATCGCGACCGCGCGTCCAATCCCGTACGGAAACAGCAATGACCGGACGTGTAAACGACTGTTGTTGCCACCAAACTGTTGGCGTTGTCGGCGGCTCTAGTCCCATCACCGGATCAGGTACGACAGTAATCGGTTTCGTTACACCTAGCGTTTTTAATAGTTGTGCAGACGGTTCATCGCGCACCGTAAGACGATCGACTTGATTTAACGTCCATTTCATCAACCATTGATTTGGCTTGTTGTTGACAGGACCCATGCCTTGTGCGTACACCATGACCGGTTTGCCAAGCCATTTGGCAATTTGCATGATCCCCGTATAGTACGGAATGCTGCGCCATCCTGTTTGATCTTGAAGCAAACTTCCGCCACCGCTAATTAACCCATCGCTTTGACGGAGCGCCTGAACGATGTCACCGATTCGCCAACGATTTACAGCATGAACCCCATATGTTTGTTTTGTAAATTCAGGATCGTTTGAAAGTACGGTCACTTGCACATGTGGATCATGCGCACGAAGCGCCTGAATAATCGCATATAAAATGGCTTCGTCTCCCACGTTATGAAAACCGTAATATCCAGATAGTACAATGTTCATCGTATCACCTTTTTCCATACCCACTTATATGCATAAATAAGGGCAATACCAATAAATAGCCCAAGTCCAAGACTATACATTGTGCGAACAAATGAAATAAAAAGTGGGATATGCAAATGTGTAAATGTATTGATCATCGACAACCATCCGATTGTCCCAACGACAAGGAGGATCGCCCCTAGCTGCTTTTGCTTATTGATGACAAATAACGCAAGCAAATAAGCTGGAAAACCGAGCAAAAACTCTTTCGTGCGTGGGCGTACATATAACCATTCTTCTAACTTTTGTCTCGCTGCTAGTTCAAGAGCACTTGCCGTTCCTGTATTGCCAGAGCGCAAGACGTAATACGCCAACAGAGCGAAAATGATCAAGCTAAGCACGACATGTCCGACAGTAATCGGATGCTTCCATAGTCGCTTCATAAAAGGAAGAAGCGGCTCTCGAATGATCCAAGGTAAAACGAGTACGACCATGGCAACAAGCGGAACGACGTAAACAAGTTTCACCCCACGAAACCCTTCACCGACATAAGCCATATACTCATTTCCATACAGCATCGTCACAATCCAACTAATTCCGACAAACGAAATGGCAATCGCACGACCATACGCCATAAATGTACCACGCCATCCTTCTTGGACGGAAGAAGGTTTAGCGGCATATATTGGGGTAATGATAGCAACGAGCAAAGCGACTGCCTTCAAGGCTAAATCAATCGCCAACACCGTTCCTACAACACTTAAAATGAGCGTTCCGCCAGCGGCAAGTGATGCCATCATTGGCGACACGAGCGAACGAACCGCAAGAAAAACGAAAGCAGTCGCCCCAATCACAAATCCAATTGTAGCAATAGACGAACGTTCAATTGGTGCGAACGGTTCACTTTTTCCGAGCGTATAGTGGCTTGGCATATGTTGAACAATTTGTTTCATGACGGAAACGGTTTTTTCAATATTTTGTGCTATTTCTTCGGATGTATACGGGCGAATAAATAGGGCGCGAATGTTGCGCTCTTTAATCGCACGAATCGCTACATCAACCGCTTCATTTGGCTTTCGCTGCTCTAAATTTAAACTATGTAAACGAACAACGTGCATATCCATCGCTTTTGCTAATGCCGTCAACCCTTTCGCTTCGTAAAACTCTGTTGACAGTAAAGCATATCCTGCTTCTTTCCAGACTTCCCCCCATTTTGTGACATCTGTTGGGTAGCCGGCCACTTCTTCTCCTGTCGGCAACAACTTAGATGTATGTTCATTTTTTAACGCTTCAATTTGTTGAAGTACATGTACACTCGCTTCGTTCATATCACGTGCATCTGGAATACGGAGCACAACCATTAAGCCTTGTTCAATGAGATGAGCGATTTTCATTTCATCATATCCTAATGGAACACGCTTGATTTTTTTCGCATTTCCTTCGATTATATAATACGTTTTTCCATTTGCTTGCGTCGCTTGAACGTCATCGCCAAACATCGCTTCGAGCGATGAAACAAGCGGGAACGTTTCATCGAGCGGATAAACGACAAGCCCACGCGAAGGAAGATGAGCGACATTTTCGTTTGCAAAAATAAGCATACGTTTAAACTCGCTCATCTCTATCAACAGAACACGCCCGGATTTTCCAAGTGACTCGAGCGTTTCTGCTTCAACGCTCACCGTCGTTAACCCAGCTTCTTTCAATTGCTTCCATACGTCTTCTTCTTTTTCTTCTTGCAACCATGCTTCGATTTCATCATATGGCATTATCATTTCATACGTTCGATTGTCCCATTCTACTTGATGACGCTTGCCTACCGCTGGAGCGATGAGCACGAGCGAAAGCGCGATGATAATCAACAACCATTTTTTCACGTGTTTCATCCCTTCTTTGTTTGATTCAACCATTGGCGAAGCTCTTGAAGCGTTACTCCACCGAGCGCAAGTGCGATTCCAATATAGAATAAACCACCACCAATTGTTGCAATCGCTACATACACGAGCGACGCCATTCTTCCCCACGTTGGGGAAATGAGAAATAAGCCGATGCCCATAACAAGCGAGGCAAATACATAGACGATGACCTTTCGATTCCAAAACGAAAGCGATATGTGACGGCGAATCGCAACGTGGTTCATCCATGTAATAAACGCATATGTGACAAACGTCGAAATGCCGGCACCAATTAAGCCGTACCAAGAAATGAACAATATGTTTGTCCCCCATTTCACGAGACAGCCTATTAAAATAATGAAAGCAGCTCGTTTCGACTCGCCAATACCTTGTAAAATGCCTGTCCCAAGCAAAGCGAGCGAGGTGAATATGGAACTTGCCAACACGACCGCCATCGTCGCGCTTCCTTCGTCATTTGTAAACAAAGCGACGTTGAGCGGAACGGTTAAAGCGGCGAGTCCTGCCGCCATGGGCCATGATAAAAAGTGGGATAGACGAAACGACTGTTCGATCGTTTGCTGTGCTCGGTTTATTTCCCCTTTTGCTAGCTGTTTACTTAACAGCGGAATGAGCGGGAGCACAAGCGAAGATGAAAATACGGTTGCAATTTGCACAAGGGCTGTTCCACGGCTATACAGCCCAAATAAATAGCTCGTTTCGTCTGTTCCTACGCCATATGAACGAAGCGCGAGCGGAACAGATAGCGAGTCGACTAAATTTAAAAATGGCATCGCAAGCGCACCGAGCGCAATCGGGATAGATAACGTTAAAATCGTCTTGCTCGTCTCCATCCACTGCGTGCGCGTTAGTTTCACACGTTTCGGACGGTAAGGAGAGCGGGCATACAGCGCCCGTAAGTATACGAGACTTGCAAACGCCCCAAGCGGCGAGCCAATCATAATTGCTCCGGCGATTATATCGTCAGGGTATGCAGCTTTCACCATATAAAAAGCAACAAGTAAAATAAAAGTAACGCGCACAAATTGCTCAAGTACTTGCGACGTAGCTGTCGGCTTCATATCTTCGAGCCCTTGGAAAAAGCCGCGATATACAGCCATATACGGCGAGATAAGTAACGTTGTACTGACGACGATAATCGCCCATTGCGCTTCCTCGCCACCTAGTGCTTGGGCGATCCATGAGGAGCCTCCTGCAAGGAGCGAAAAGCTGAGCACGCCGAAACTAAATGCCAACACGCTCGCCGTCTGCACGAGACGCGCCACTTCATCTTCTTTTTGCTGCGCGCGCGCTTCGGAAATTAATTTCGATACAGCAATCGGAATGCCCGCAACCGATAAAATGAGCGCAACCATATAGAGCGGATAAACGAGACTAAAAATGCCGAGCACTTTATCTCCCGCAATGTTTTGTAACGGAATGCGAAAAATGCTGCCAAGCACTTTCGAGATGATCGTGCCGAGTGTTAAAATGATCGTCCCTTTCACAAATGACTGGCTCATTTTCTAACAACCTTCTGCTTTAAAATCGTCCACGCAAAGCGCGGCAACGCCATCATCCGCTTCGCTCGCGTCGGCTGTTTTAACAGTCGATACAACCATTCTAAATGGAGACGAATCCATAGTTCAGGGGCGCGCTTGACCACTCCAGCAAGCACGTCGAAGCTTCCGCCAACGCCCATCCATACACCACGTCCGACTGTCTGTATATGTTCGGCAATCCATTGTTCTTGTTTCCCCATGCCTAGCGCGACAAAAACAAAATCCGGTTCGGCTCGCTTCACTTCTTCGATGATCGTTTCATCGTTCCAATCGAAGTAGCCGTTGCGTACTCCGACTAAACGAGCGTTCGGATAGCGGTCACGCACATGTTTCGCTGCCGCTTGTACAACTTTTTCTTTTGCGCCGATCATATATACGCGATATTCATGCTCATCAGCAAGCTGCAAACAGCGGCAAAGCAAGTCGTAGCCAGCCACTCGCTCTGGAAGCGGCGTTCCGAGCAGTTCAGCCGCTTTCACGACCCCGATGCCATCCGCGACGACGTAATCCGCTTGCTGAATGGTCGCCATGTATGTCGGTTCCTCATTTGCTTTCATAACAATTTCAGGATTGGCCGTCACGATAAAACAAGGCTTTTGTTGTTTGACGTGCGCATGAATGACGGACATCATTTCATCCATTGTCGCACGAACAAACGGAACTCCGAGTATGTGAATCGTTTGAAACGACATAAAAAACTCTCCTTCGCTTCGATCATTCGACAACACTACTAATCATATCACATGAATATAACAATTGACTATTTCTTCTTTGTCATAACATTGGTAAACTAATGGTATACATATGTACATAAGAAAGGGTTGCATACGCCATGGAACAATGGACAAACGATACCGTCAATCGCACGGTAATGGCTCTCGTTCAACAATTAACAAAAGATTGGACGAAGACGAAAGTACACTCGGAAATATTAGAAATTTTTATGAAAATGCGCATGGAAACAAAAACAGAAGAAGAATACGTTTCGTTATTGTTGACGAACGTCGCTTTTGCGACAGAGTCAAGCTTTGCATTAAACAAAATCTTTGAGCTCATTTTGCTTCATAAACAATTTCCACCTGCTGAAGCCGTGCAAGCATGGTTAACAGATGCGCATGAAAAAATTCAAGAACAATTGCCAACGTTGCGTGAAGTGTATCGCAAACATTTCGGCGACGAAGGAAATATAAAACGTAAGCTTGAACTGAGCTATTGCCCTGTCTTACTAAGCAATCGAATCAAGACAGATTTCATTTTCGCATTTATTCACGAACAAAATCAGTCGATGATGAAAGACTTTTTCCATGCCGATCCAAAAGCGGTGCTTGAAGCACTTCATCACATCAGCGGCTTTTTCGCAAGCATGATTTTAGAAGGAATTGAACTCATTTAAAAAAAGGGAGCCGATTCGCTCCCTTTTTTATTGTACATCGTTCATTAATTTCGCAGATGCTAAAAACTTTACTAACGCTTTGGCAATTTCCGCGCGTGTCATATAACCATTCGGTACAAAACGTTCGTTCTCCCGACCTGTAAAAATGTTAGCTTGATACATTTTTTCTACACCGTCTTTTGCCCACGACTTAATATGCGCAGCATCTTCGAAATCCGTCACTTTTTTCGACGTATTTAATTGCGTCATGTCATAGTCCAAGAAAGAAAGTTCTAACGCTCGTTTTAGCATGACCGCAGCTTCCGCACGAGTTACTGGCGCATTCGGTGCAAATACACCATTACCTTTTCCTTGAATAATGCCATATTTCACCGCCGCAGCAAGCTCGCCATTTTCGTTGAACCATTCTGTTCCTTTCACATCTTTGAACCGTTTATCATATGTCTCACTCGGCAATCCAAGCGCACGAACAAGTAAAACAGCAAATTGCGCACGTGTCATATTTTCTTTTGGTGCAAACGTTTGATCTGTCTTTCCTTTAATAATGTACTTAGATGCAAGCGCCTCAACATACGCTTCAGCCCATGTTTTTCCACCGTCTACATCCAGAAACGTCTTATGATTTTCAACAACAACATATGTTGAGTTAGTTAACGATTTCACGGTAGCTTTGTCACCGTTAAACACCGTTGGCACAGAGACGAGGTTGCCGTTTGCATCAACACGCACAGCTACCGAACGTTGTGGAACAAATACTTTCGATCCCTTTAATTCACGTTCCACATATTGCGTAAACCGTGTAATCGTTTCGCTTTTTCCGTTTGCTGTAGCAACAACGTTAAACTCCACCGCATCCGATACCGCAGTTACTCCTTGAGGCGGATTGACTTTCGTCATTTCAATAACGATTTTTATATTATCTATGCTTGAACCTAGCTTTTGCGCGATTTCGGTAAGCTTCGCTTGAATTTCCGCCACAGGTAACTTATATGATGCTTTATCTGTTTGAACATTCACTATCGCTTTTGCCTCTTTTGCCGCTACATCCGCAAATAGCTTTGCTGGTACTTCCGCCTTTGCCACTTCATTCGCTCCAAGCGCACCAACGCCTAACACGATTTCTTTATTTTGAGCTGAAACAAGATTAACGATGTCTGCAATTTTATCTACTTTCACTTCGGTTACTTTTTCTTTTTGTCCTTTGCTGTTTGTTTGCTCTTTTGTCGTTACTGCATCTTGGCCAACATTTACTTTTCCATTGTCTACGCCTGTACTTGGAGGAGTTACAACTGAACCACCGCCTGTGCTACCGCCACCACCACCTGTGCTACCGCCGCCTGTGCTACCACCACCTGTGCTACCAGCCGTAACTGAGACTGTCCTTTTAGCGATTGTTATTCCATCAATTTTAGCAAAAACATCAATCGTCCCTGTTTGATGGACAGTCAAGACGTTGCCACTGAAGGTTGCAATCGTTGGGTTCGATGTATCCCATTGAATGGATGTTGTTAAGCTAACTGTTATGGTACTTCCTTGAACAATTGGAACACGAAGTTCATATGCATTTCCTACATTAGCGATTATCGCACCCTTCTCCGTAAATGCACTTTGAAGCATTGTGGAACGTGCTTGTTTATTTGTATCAATAACTTGATCATTCAAATTCGATTGCAATTCGAATAACTTCTCAACAGACAAACCAATAGAATTGAGCTTACCTTGTAAAGTAGCAAAATTTCCTGTGTTTAACGTATTTTGAACAGCTGTTTGAATGATCGCCGAGTACGATACATTCGATCGTGTTGCATTTTGCATAATAGCTGTTTCTAAGTTAGACTCCATGGCTAATACGAAATCAACGAGTTGATCCGCTGTGACGTTGTTTGTTTCATCAAATAACGTATTAAACTCATCTGCATAATTTGTACGGAAGTTTTTTACCGCCTGCGCAAGATCAGCCGAATCCGCATGTTTCGTATAGATGAGATCGGCTACACCTTTAATAAGTTCAACAAGTGCATTTTGTTTATTCGATCCATGTAACGATAGCCCATTAACAGCGTTTGAAATATGAGAGTATTGAATATTGTTGATATTATTTTTTGCGTTTTCCAAAGTCGTCGCATCAGCATTTTTGTAAAAAATATAAAACCGACTAGCTAGCTGATTAATTTTTTGATCGACTGTTTGCGCCGCCTCAACATGTGTAGCTTGTCCACCAATCGCAACCGCTGGGGTAAAAGCAACCGTCGTAGCAATCATCGCCCGCAACGCTTTTTGACTCCATAGATATTTTTTCATTTCATCACCTCATTTAAATATATGTAAATATGAAAGTACTAACAACCGTAATCTATCTTTTTTTCCATAAGTTTATAGTAACTCAATTGTATGACGATATCAAGACATATTTCCAGCTTGGTTACATTTTTTATGTCCATTGTCCTATAAAATCGTGTATGATAAACATAGCGGAACAAAGAGAAAGGAGATCAGTCAAGTGAAAAAGTGGATCGTCATTTCACTTAGCATCATCGTTTTGCTTCTTGGTGGTGCAGGAGGATACTATTATTTTCTTACAAATAAAAAAGTAGATTTGAAAAAAGAAGACAAAGAAGTAGCTAAAATTGTAGAAGAAGAATATGAAATTGTGTTGCCTGATGACAGCGGGTCATCTGCGTCAGGAAACGAGCAAACATCCACAACAAAGAAGCAAGACGACACAAATAGTCAAGCAAACAACAATGAAACAGAACATGAGGAGGAAAACAAGTCATCGTCGCCATCCGATGAAAAAGGAACAAATAACGAAAGCGAATCAAACAAACAAAATGATACAAATGAAGAAAACAAAACAAACGAACCCGTCCAACAAGTAACGGTCGCAAGCATTAAAGAAAAGTATCGTCCGTCGTTTGAACTCCTCCAACAGCAAGCGAATGCTAAAATTGACGCGCTTGTCGATCACGCAATTGGAGAGTACAAAGAAAGAAAAGCAAATGGACAATCGGTATCATTTAATTACTTCTTCTCCAAATACAACACAGCTGCCCAAGAGCTTGAGGCAAAAACAGATGCAGCATTCAACGTCATTTACAACGCACTAGAAAACGAATTAAAAAAGAATGGCTTTAGCCCAAATCATGCGAAAGAATTTCGTGAAACATACGAACAACAAAAATCAACGCAACGCAACGCGCTATTAAAAAAAGCGTTGAGCAAACTGTAAAAGGGAGCCGATTCGCTCCCTTTTACTCTTCATCACAATCTTCACATACTTCAAAGATGTCCTCATCGTCCCAGTCGTCATCATCCCAGTCATCTTCATCCCAGTCGTCATCATCCCAGTCAGTAAATAAGTCATCAAGTTGGTCGTGAATTTGTTCGGCAATGTCTTCAAACGCATCGTAAAACGTATCGATCCGTTTCGATAACGTACTCGCAGAAATGCCGTATTGCTCAGCAAGTTGTTTTTGTGGAATCCATTCATGCAAAATCGCATCAGCCATAATGTAATGAAGCGCTGCTGCGTACACTTCTGGCTTTCGAATCGTCGGATTGTACAGACGACAATATTCCACCCAAATGAGACGAGCGGTATCAAGAATGGACAAATCTTTTTTCGGAAAGTTTTGTTCAAATAATATAAACACTTGTTCTTGTTTTGGCGATAAACTTTCGACGTCAAACATCGTTAAACGTAATGATTTTTGAAACGTTTCTGGATACGTCTCAATCCATCGTTCATATTGTTCGCCGCATGCTTTCCAAACATCTTGTATGTATACGTATAACGGACGGGTTAAAACGACCGGGAGAGGAAAAAATGTTCCAAAACAAGCGATATATTGACCATGTGGTACAAAAATTCCTGCCAACGCTTGTCCTTCTTCCAACTCGAACTCATCCGGCATATCAAGTAGTTTCATATGTTTCGTTTCCCCAGTTAATAAATCTGTTACGACAACATACGAATCGCGCAATTCATCAATGCAAACAAACGTTGGGAACGCTTGACGCCACGACTGAATGATGCTATATACAGTCGGCCGAATTGCCTGCTTACGAAGCGTGCGCAAATAGTAATCGAAAATCGTCATCCCATGTGCATCCTTTTTGAAAAACATTGCCCACATACTAATGAAAAAGCGAAACACAGGTGTTGTATCTTCGTCCGTTTGTTCTACGATCATATGTTTTTGAACCGTTCGATACAAAAACGATTCGTGTTCAAATGTAGCATAGTGAATGAGATCGTGCATATGGTGAATAACGTCTTGATCGATAAGCTCATGCATCGACACAACATTATTCCCACAACAATGTTTATACTTTTTTCCACTTCCGCACGGACATAACGCATTTCGTGCTACTTTACTCATTTTCCCCACCTCAACACTTTTTCTTTATTGTAACACGTCAAAAGGAAAGAAGATACATCCCTTTGTGTCTTTCCTTGCAATCGTGTAGAATAAGCATTAAACGCTATAAAAAAGGAAGAGAGCAATGATTGGACAAATCGTAATATGGCAAGTAAAAGAACAAAAACCGTTCGGCTACATCGTCACGAATGGAAAAGAAAGCGCCTTACTTCATGAAAGTCAATGTGAAGGCGAGTTACAAGTTGGGGATGATGTGACCGTATTTTTATATCACGATCATGATGGACGGATGCGTGCAACGATGAAGCGCCCGCTCATTACGACGTCATCATACGGTTGGGTTGAAGTCGTCGACGTCGTACCACAGCTCGGCGTTTTCGTTCATATCGGCATTGAAAAAGACGTGTTATTATCGGTCGATGACTTACCGTCCATTCCGACACTTTGGCCGGAAAAAGGAGATCAGTTATACTGTTCGCTTCAAGTAGATAAACGAGGTCGCCTCCTCGCGAAACTCGCGGATGAAGAAACGATGAAACAAATAAGCGTTCCCGCTCCCGCTTCTGCGTTCAACACGAACGTGCGCGGACGCATTTATCGCCTTATTAAAGCAGGATCGTTTCTCATTACAGATGTCGGATATATCGGATTTATTCACGAATCACAACGAAGACAAGAACCACGCCTCGGTGAACTTGTCGAAGGGCGCATCATCGCTGTGAAAGAAGATGGGACGATTAACGTTTCGTTACTTCCGCGCAAACAAGAAAGTTTACAAACAGATGCAGAAACGATCTACAACTACCTTGAAAGCCGTGGCGGTGCGATGCCATATAGCGATAAAAGCGACCCAGAAGACATTCAAACCCGCTTTCATATGAGCAAAGCGGCATTTAAACGCGCGCTTGGACGATTAATGAAAGAAGAAAAAGTGTACCAACAAGATGGTTGGACATATATCAAAGGGAGAGAAAATGAATGATTCGCTTTGCAACAATCGGAACAAATTGGATTACAGAAGCGTTTATTCGCGCGGCCAAACAAGTGCCTTCGTTTCATTTACAAGCTGTTTATTCTCGACAAAAAGAAACCGCAAACGCCTTTGCTGAAAAAACAGGGGCAACCGAAACGTTTACAAACTTACATGAACTTGCAGTAAGCAAAAACGTCGATGCGGTATATATCGCAAGTCCAAATGCGTTTCATGCCGAACAAGCAATCACGCTTATGAATCACGGCAAACATGTCATTTGTGAAAAACCGCTCGCTTCTAACGCCAAAGAAGTGGAAGCGATGATTGAGGCGGCACAAAAAAATGGTGTCGTGTTGATGGAGGCGATGAAGGCGACGTGTTTACCAAACTTTCAAGCGATTCAACACCATTTGCCGAAAATCGGGCGCGTCCGTCGCTACGTCGCAAGCTATTGCCAATATTCTTCGCGCTACGATGCATTTAAGCAAGGAACAGTCGCAAACGCCTTTAACCCTGCCTTTTCAAGCGGCGCATTGATGGACCTTGGCGTTTATTGTTTATATCCGCTCGTTGTTTTGTTTGGCGAACCGAAAGCCATTCAAGCCCATAGCGTTCGCCTATCGTCGGGTGTAGATGGCGAAGGAAGCATCATGCTCGATTACGGCGAGATGGATGCGATCGTTATGTATTCCAAAATCGCAAACTCGTATGCTCCTGCCGAAATTCAAGGAGAAGAAGGGACAATCGTCATCGATGCGATTCATACACCAACGCGCGTACATATTCATTACCGTGACGGGCGCATTGAAGACGTCACCGTTCCGCAACCGTACGAGCCGATGTACTATGAGGCGCTTGAATTTATGTCACTCATCGAACGGGGAGAGAAGGAATCTACAATTAATTCACACGCCCATTCGCTTGCGACAATGAAAGTGATGGACGAAGCAAGAAAACAAACAGGCATTGTATTTCCTGCTGACAAATAAGCGAGCGTCTATGCTCGCTTATTCGCCTTCCAAACCATCCATAACACAATCGTCGCCCCGATCACAATCGTCGCCCCGATCATATCGATGATGACGTCAGAAAATAGCGCCTTTCGCTTCGGTTGAAACGATTGATGCCATTCATCGAACATGGCGCAAAAAAGCGTCAACAACCAAGCGACACGGTATGAAGCCGTTGCTTTCCATGCAAAAAACGCAAACATTCCAAATACCGTCATATGCGCACATTTTCGAACAATAAGATTCCATGAAAATAATCCGTCGCTCACAGGATGGTTCGTATGAATGCCAACATATTCAAGAAAACGACGAATCCATTGCGCTGTTTGCTCCCCGGTAAATAGCGGAGACTCGGTAAAATAGTAAATAAGCGCACACCATGCAACGACAAGACCCCACCATATCATACGATTTGTTTTAGTCATCATTCAGACCCTTTCTATTTCTATATATGGAAATATTAATACCATTTTATCACTTTTTCCCCTTCTGTACAACAAAAAAGCCCTCCCATACTAATGAGGGGGATCGTGTCTTGTGGCCGACTAGCTGATCCGAAACATTCATAATGAAATGCTCCTCTTACGTTCTCCACTGAAAATTTAGCGAAGATAGTCAAGTAAGTTATAATAATAATATGTTTTCGAGCGCATTCTTCCATTTGAGAAAATTAATTGATGTTGCTCTAATTTGTTCACATATCTTCGGACAGTACTTTCGCTCATGCCTGTCAGCTCGACAATAGTTTTGACTGTAAAAATCGGACGTTGAAACATGACATTCATTATATGACGAACATGGCTACTGTTGATCAATTTACTTGCTACATCTAAATCTCTTTCGTATAGCTCGTTTATATCTTGAATAAGCTGGACATTCTTCTTCGCCTGTACTTTTATACATTGTAAGAAAAAGCGAATCCATTGATTCCAATTCCCTTCATATCGTATCTCATTTAAAAAACGGTAATACTTATGTTTATCCCGCTCCAGTACATCACTAATAAAAAAGTTTGGAAACTCAATCACTTTTTTACTATACAAGTATAAAGGAATTAAGATACGTCCAATTCTTCCATTCCCATCTAAAAAAGGGTGAATCGTTTCAAATTGCGCGTGAATAATCGCAACACGAATAAGTTCATCAAAATCGTCTTTTGGTTCGTTTATATACTTTTCCAAATTGCTCATGTAGTCGTAAACAAGGTGAGGTTCCGGTGGAACATATGTTGCCGTTTCAATGGTACACCCTTCTGGTCCAATGAAATTTTGAATTTTTCTAAACTCTCCTGGCGCGCGATTAGCACCTCTCACATGATTAGATAATAAAATTTCATGCAAATATTTAAATAAACGATTGGAAAGTGGAATGCGCTGCAAAAAATCCATCCCTTTTATTAGTGCCTCATAATAATTTAACGCCTCTTGAATATCTTTATTTACTTTCTTCGTTTCCGCTTCTACTTCCATGACATCATCCAATGTCACCTGTGTTCCTTCGAGCTTTGTTGATTGAACAGCTTCTTTCAACATAACTGGTCGAAGTAAAAATTTCGGATGTAATTTAGAGTTTTTTAACATTGTTTCATATTCTACAATGCTTTTGTTCGCGTCAATTAGTTCGTGGATAAACTTCAATTGGTCTATCACGCCATCTTGCAACGGTAACATTGGGGGCTCAAACGGTTTTCTTCTCAATTCGTCCACCTTCTTACGTTCATTTAAAGATAAAAATATTTTTTAAAAACTAAAAAAACCTATTTTACATTCACTTTTTCAAATATATGATTATTATATCCCTTTACTCACTATTTGTAAACAAATAGAGAGCATGCTAAAATGAGGACAAATGAACGAAAAGGAGTAATTTACATATGTTGCAGACGATGCTATCGTCCGAAGTGATGACAAAAGCGGCTGAACGCTTGATGAAGCTGCTACCGTACAAAAAACATAGCGACATCATTAAACGAGCATGGCAATTGTACCGTACTGGGCATGTGTATAACGTGACAATTGAGGACAATGTGCTGAAAGGGAAAGTAACAGATAAGGGACATACATATGAGCCATCTTTTCGGTTAAAGCAGGCGGCAGGATCATCATGCACTTGCACAACCGTCGGTCTATGTCCGCACAATGTTGCGTTATTTTTATATGCATACAATCAAATTGATGCAGTCGGGAATTTAATTAGAACATGGAAAGAACCAGCGACAAAACGAAAAAAAGCCGAAAGCAATGAAAAACAAAAAGACGTACAAGTGAAACAACAAACCGTTCAGCAACAGAAGCTAAACGAGAAAAATAGAAGCAATACGTCAAACAACGCAAATATCGTTGACGCGTGGTGGCAATCGTTTGAAGAAAAATATCGCCGCATCCCGCTATACAATATAACGGAAGAAGAACATATGCGCAGGCTCGTTCAATCGTTTTTCCCAACATTTGAACGTCCGACATCTAAAGCATCGTTTTTAGACCATTTATATTATGTCCATGCCGCCTTATTTACATTTATTAAACTTGTTCATATTCCGCAAAAATCATGGGGCTACTTCGCGATCATGCAAGAGCGACATGTGGAACAATTTTCTTCAACCGTACAACAAGCGCTCATAAATTTAGCGAAAAAACCGCGTACAAAAAGCCATGAACAACTTTTATACGCTACTATCCCATACGTAAGAAACGTATTGTCAGGCGAATTAACGTACTTTAGACAAATATTAGATGTATACGAAATCATATGGACAACCGTATTGACCGACGAAACATATCGCCAAGAGGAATGTACATGGGCGATTGAACAGTTGAATAAGAAACAAACCGTAGAAGAAAAAATACCATTTATCGGCGCAGCTTCTTATGTATCGTTTTTGCTTGAAAACGATCATCGTGCGTATCAGCTCATTGAACCGTTTCCATACTTAGCAACGGAACATATCGTCCGTTTTATGCATATGTCATTTGCCAAAAAACAAATTCAACGTGGAGTAGAGTGGTTTCATCGTCTCGAACAAAATGTGGAAACATACTTATATTCGCTTCATATCACCGAACGTGAGTGGTTTGTTCAACATGTATTATCTGCCTATGTCCAATATCGTATCGCTACAAAAAATGAACAAACCGAACGGTACGAACAGCTTCTTCAAAAGCTGCTTCCGTACAGCTTTTATACGTACATCGATTACTTATTTGATGAACAAAAATGGAAAGAGCTTATTGAATTATATATGCTTGAAAAAACAACCGTCGATATGATTCACCCGCTCCATTTAAAAGCAGTCGAACAAGCGGATCGTTCGCTCGTTCTTCCTTTGTATCACCAAACGATTATGCATTATATTGAACAAAAAAATCGGAGCGCATATGAACAAGCAATAAAACATTTACGAAAACTGCGCGCCCATTACCGCGCCTTAAAACAAATGCCTCGCTGGGAAACATATATTACAAAACTCGCTGAACAAACAAAACGATTACGTGCCTTTCAAGATTTATTACGGAAAGGGAAATTCATATGATGCAACTTGAACTAAAAAGCCGCTGGCTTGAAGAACAGAAACAGTTTTTCATTTATAGTGATGATGCGCACCCAGATGAGTGGAAAGAGCTCGTCTTTTGTTGGCATGAAGAAACGTTTTACGGGACATTTGCGACAGTTGATACAATCGGAAACCATATTGGCGTCCTTCTTTCGCCATGGGAGGCGCTTACGTTTTTTGCTTATCCATCGACAAACGCATTCATCGACACGATATGGGACGAACAAAGCAAACAATTTCAAACATGGGCAAAACAAATCATGGGACATATCGAACAAAAGCAGTTTATGCCTGACTTTGAAGCATGGAAAAACGGGCGCTTCGGATGGAAAGGAACAGAAGCGGACGATCATCCATTCGTATCCGTTTGGCGTTCCGAAGCAATCAATGACTGGATTCAATCGGACGTGGAGCTAAAACAAACGTGGCAACAAATCATTGAAACATATCCGCTTATTTCAGGCGACGCTACACCATTTATAGACGAGCACGAATGGCTAACAGAAATCGGCTGGGACAAAAACCGCCCACCATTTATCGTCGCCATTCGTTTAAACGAACCAGAGGAAGACGGAGGGGCGTGGCCGCTCGAAACGGTGCTCATCGACGCAACAACAAACGACATCACCGTGTATCCGCATATGCCGAAAGCTTGGCAAGCGTACGCTAACCATATCGAACGAGCTCAACAACGCTGGCAAACGATCGTTCCATGGCTAAGCGAAAATGGGGCGCTGCGCACGCAACTAAACGAAGAAGAAGCGTTGCGCTTTTTAGTGGAAGCGACAATCGAACTCACCGAAGCGGGTGTGCGCGTTATTGTTCCAGAATGGTGGGAAGTCGTCAAACAAGCGCGCCTTCGTGTAAAAGCACGAGTGAAATCATCGGCGACATCTGTATTCGGGCTTGATGCACTCGTCGATTTCGACTGGCGCATCGCTACAAACGGCATCGAACTAACGGAGCAGCAATTCGCGGAACTCGTCGAACAAAAGCGCCGCCTCGTGCGCATTCGCGATCAATGGGTGCAACTTGACCCTGCCGTCATTCAACACGTACAAAAGCTAATGAAACGAGCGAAACAAGAAGGTTTATCGCTTCGTGACGTGCTGATGCAAACGCTCGCGGAAAAAACAAACGAACAACATGAAGACGATGAAGCGATTGACATTGAACTAAATCGCTCGTTTGCCACACTCGTACGAAAAATGAAAAACATTGACCATATCCCAAACGTCACCATTCCGAGCACGTTCCATGGCACGTTACGTCCATACCAACAGCGAGGCGTCGACTGGCTCATCTTTTTACGCCAGCTCGGTTTTGGTGGCTGTTTAGCAGACGATATGGGTCTTGGGAAAACGATACAAATGCTAGCCTATCTCGCCTATGTGAAAGAAAACGAGAAACGAAACGGCCCTGCTTTACTTATTTGTCCAACGAGCGTCATCGGCAATTGGCAAAAAGAATGTCAGCAATTCGTTCCGTCTTTAACCGTCTACGTTCATCACGGATCCACTCGTGGACATGGAGATACGTTTATCGAAAAAGCAAAAAGCTGTGATCTTGTCATTACATCATACAGTTTGGCTCATTTAGATTTCGACGACCTCGCAAGCATCGATTGGGATGTCATTTGTTTAGATGAAGCACAAAACATTAAAAATGCCCAAACGAAACAAGCGCGTGCCATTCGTAAACTAAAAGGGCGTCATAAAATTGCGCTCACCGGCACACCGATTGAAAATCGACTAAACGAACTTTGGAGCATTTTCCATTTCTTAAATCCGGGCTATTTAGGATCGCAAACCGAGTTTCAGCGCCAATTTGCGACTCCAATTGAGAAAAATGGCGATAAGCAAGCGACCGAACGTTTACAAAAGCTTATTCGTCCATTTTTATTGCGGCGAACAAAAACAGACGAACGTATTGCGCTCGACTTGCCGGATAAACTCGAACAAAAAGAATATTGCCCGCTCACCGTCGAGCAAGCATCCTTATATGAACAAATTGTGCAACAGTCGCTTGAAAAACTCGAACAAGTCGATGGGTTTGCGCGACGCGGCATCATTTTACAAATGTTAAACAGCTTAAAACAACTATGCAACCATCCAGCACTATACTTAAAAGAAAAACATCCGAAGCAAATCGTCGAGCGATCGCATAAAGTAGAAAAGCTGCTTGAACTTGTCGGGCAAATTCGCGAAAACGGGGAAAGTTGCTTAATCTTTACCCAGTACATTCAAATGGGCGAGATGATTCAACATATTCTTGCTTCTCATCTAAAAGAAACGGTCGTCTTTTTAAACGGCAGCACGCCAAAACAAACGCGCGATGAAATGATTGAACAATTTCAAAACGGACAGTTTCATATATTCATTTTATCGCTCAAAGCGGGCGGAACAGGGCTAAACTTAACAGCCGCCAACCACGTCATTCATTTTGACCGCTGGTGGAATCCGGCCGTTGAAAACCAAGCGACAGACCGAGCATATCGCATCGGGCAAACGAAATTTGTTCATGTGCATAAATTCATTACAACCGGCACAATTGAAGAAAAAATTGATGATATGCTTGAGAAAAAGCAGTCGCTCAATGAACAGCTCATCCAAAGTGAAACGTGGATTACCGAACTGTCCAACGAACAATTACGTGAACTATTTACGCTTTCATGAGGTGAAATATGGCAAAGAAAAAAGGAACGAAGCAACAAACATTATGGGAAAAACTGCTTGAACAAATGGCCAAAAAACTAGAAGAACGAAAAAAATAAACAGCCGACGCGACCGGCTGTTTATTTTTGTTTTCTATGCCAAAGCCATGCACTTGCGATAATGTCTTCGAGCGAGCGCGTCGCTTTCCAGCCAAGTTCACGAGCAATTTTTTCAGACGAGGCGACGAGTCGAGCCGGATCTCCCGGGCGGCGCTCCGTATATTCGATCGTCGCCTGTTTCCCCGTCACACGCTCGCACATATCGATCACTTCTTTAACCGAATATCCGAGCCCGTTGCCAAGATTGTATGTCGCTGTCTTTTTCTCGTCCGAAAGAAGGGCGTGCAGCGCGAGAATGTGCGCCTCCGCTAAATCGGTCACATGAATGTAATCGCGAATACATGTGCCATCTGGCGTATCGTAATCTGTGCCAAACACCGAAATTTTATCACGCAATCCGAGCAAATGTTGCAAAATAAGCGGAATTAAATGCGTTTCCGGATGATGATCTTCCCCGATTTCACCGCTTTCATGCGCACCTGCCGCGTTGAAATAGCGCAACACGACGTAGCGTAAATCGTACGCCGAGGCAAAGTCTGAAAGCATATGCTCGATCATTAATTTCGAGCGACCGTACGGATTAATTGGGTTTGTCGGGCAATCTTCCGTAATAAGATCAACGTTTGGAATGCCGTATACAGCCGCTGTCGATGAAAAAATAAAACGTTTGACACCATATTCCATCATCGTTTCCAATAATGTCAGCGTCGCTGCGACATTGTTTTTATAATATTTCATCGGCTCAACGACCGACTCGCCTACTAAACTATTCGCCGCAAAATGCATCACCGCATCGATTGGATATTTTTCAAAAATGCGTACAAGCGTCGTCCGATCGCCTAAATCGCCATGAACGAATACCGCTCGTTTGTCCACGAGATGACGATGCCCTGTCGATAAATTATCGAGCACGACGATCGGCTTCGTTTCAACTAATTTCTTTACCACATGGCTGCCGATATATCCCGCACCACCAACGACTAAAATCATACAATATCTCCTTTCCTTGTCATACACTTCAATTTTATCACGAAACTTACGCAAGGAAGCCCCTGCCTTTAGGCACGGGGAGGAATTGCACCTTACGCAATGTTCATTCCCTCCCTTCGATATGTGTATCCGTCGAATCGCTGAATGACTTGGACATATCTATAATTTATTCCTTGTGCGATACGCTTTCCGTCCTTACCTTTAATATCGAAACTTCCAGTCTTTCTGCATGATACTTCGCCAAACCAAACGCCTTGATATTTCCCTCTTGGGATAACAGCCTTAACCATGTCCCCTGTTTGGAAGCCAAAGAAGAACTTTTGTCTTGCAAGATAACCTCTTGGGAAGCCATATCTATCTAGGTTTGTGCGTGAACGACTACCACGCCCCTTTGCTCTAATGAATAACACTTCTTTTGTTTTGAAATATAAGTGATTTGGTGTGCTTTCGCCTACACAACAAGCGTCAAAATAATGTGTTTTCGGCAAGTCTAAACGAATACGATTCATTTTCGTTCGTGCACCTGTTCCACACTCTACTTCGCATCCGCTTTGTTTTAACACTTCATACACTTTCCACCTTGTCGAGTTGACAGCACTTGCATCTTTTAATGATTCTTTGACTTGCTTTTGAATGTGCGGATACCCGAATTCTTCTGCTGTCTTACTTCCTTTGCGCTGATTACAGTCATGACAGGCAAGACATAGGTTATCCACTCGGTCTGTTCCACCTCTCGATTTTGGAATGATATGCTCCACTTCAAGTGGAACATTTTCTTTTCCGCAATAACAACACTTCCGCCCAAACTTTTCAAGCAAATACTCCCGTACTTCATATCCTTGTAGCGTGCCTTGTTGATACTCTACACCATTGATTTCAGGATTTCGCATGAGTTGCGTGTCGAATTTGGCATTTTCGTATGATATATACCCAATGGGGCATAATTTCTTTAGGCGGTTAACCCATGTTTGGATATTTTGCACGCGACTCTCTAGTGATGGCGGCAACCACCCGTCTTTTCTCCTACGATTAAGAAAACGTGGTTTTCTGTATCGAGTTTTTCGATTTCGTCTTGCTCGACGGAAAGCACGCCTTTTATCCATTCTTTCCTTGATGTCTGTGCGATGGTCAAGTTGCCCTAACCATACCACTTCTTGTCCTCGCAAAATCGCAAGTCCTGTGTGTTTGCTTCCGTGATCGATTTTGAGCCGATACGGTGTTTTCGGTCGAAAATTATCGACAATTTCTTTTAAAATAATCGTAAATGGATAGCGTTTGTAGATCGCTGCTTTTCCTTGTTTCAACAGCTTTCTCGCAACTGCTTCGTGACAAGGAGCAAGCGGACGTTTGTTTGTGTCTAACACAAAAACCATAGGGTTCTCCCCTTTCCTCTGCATAAAGCAGGTCATATTCTCCTCGACCATGTTATAGATGCTTGTTATGTGCAAGACACTAGCGCTACCCACCACGCTTGTTTAACCTTGCACGACAGAGGAACGGGCTGGAGAAGCACCCGAACGTGTCATGACATCTATAACGTAGGCTCTGTTTCAAGCCTTGGTCTGGTCAACATGGGGCTTACAAGCCCATGACTTTAGTCATTGGGTTGTTGACATATATAGGAAAGATGGAGTTATTTTATATTCGTTATCGGTTTTCGTCCGATCGAGTAATATTCAATTGGGTAGCGCGCTACATCGTGAAGCGCATAACAATTGCGCCCATCAAAAATAATCGGCGTTTTCATTTCGTTAACGTATACAGATAAGTCCAGCTGGCGAAATTCATCCCATTCCGTTAAAATCATTGCCGCATCAGCATCTTGTAACGCCTCCTCCACACTGCTTGCATATATGACTTCCTTCGGCAACACATGTGCCGCTTTCCCCATCGCGATCGGATCATAAGCAACAACAGTTGCCTGTTCCGCAAGCAGCTCGCGCGCAACGACAAGCGATGCAGCTTCCCGCATATCGTCTGTATTTGGCTTAAACGATAAACCGAGAAGAGCGATTTTTTTCCCTGCGAGATGCCCAAATCTTTTTTTCGCTTTTTCAATTAGCTTGCGTTGTTGCTTATTGTTTACTTCAATCACTGCCTTCAACAATTCGAAATCGTGATCAATATTTGCCGCAATTTTCGCTAACGCTTTCGTATCTTTCGGAAAACAAGACCCGCCGTAACCGATACCTGCGCGTAAAAACGATGAACCGATGCGTTGATCCATTCCCATTCCCGCTGCTACTTGTTCAACATCTGCCCCAACTTTTTCACATATGTTCGCAATTTCGTTAATAAAACTAATTTTCGTCGCCAAAAAGGCGTTTGAAGCATATTTAATCATTTCTGCACTGCGAATATCCGTGTGAAAAATCGGAATGCCAAATGGCCGATGAATATCGGCAACGACCGCTGCTGCCCGTTCATCATCCGCACCGATCACAATGCGGTCGCCATGAAACGTATCATGAATCGCAGACCCTTCACGCAAAAATTCTGGATTTGATACGACATCGATATGCACATGTGGAACGAGCTGCTTAAACATACGTTGTATTTCATGATTTGTCCCAACTGGCACCGTACTTTTCGTGACGACGATCACGTCTTTCGTCACCGCCGAAGCAATGTCTCTCACCGCTTGCTTTAAATATGTTAAATCCGCAAAGCCATCTTCATTTTCAGGCGTGCCGACCGCGATATAAATCACATCCGCTTCCTGATATGCACTCGCACCATCTGTCGTAAAAAACAACCGATTCGCTTCCATATTTTCTTTCATTAACGGCTCAATGCCCGGCTCATAAATCGGTGAGATCCCTTGTCGCATCCGCTCAACTTTTTCTTTATCGACATCAACGCATGTCACCCGATGTCCGATATGCGCAAGCGCCACACCTGTCACTAAGCCCACATATCCTGTTCCGACAACGACAATGTTCATAGCCAACCTCCGTGCACGTTTTTTTTCAGTTTACACAAACGTGAGCATTTTTGCACGATACGGCTATCGAAAAAAATGAAAGATTTCTCTTATAAAAACATAGAAACTCGTCTATCATTATAGTAAAAGAAAGGAGGAGAAAGTGTTGCAGAAAAAACAAACCGTTTACCAATTAAAAATCGCCTTGCGTGGTATTCGTCCTCCCATTTGGCGACGTGTACTTATTCCAAGCAATATTACATTCGATCAACTTCATCTGATCATTCAAGAAGCAATGGGTTGGAAAAACTATCACTTATATCAATTTGAAACGGGCGACGCGATCATCGATGTACCACATCCTCTGGATGATTTTTCACACCCTTGGAAAGATATGCTCAATTCTCAAAAAGTGCGGATAAAAACATATTTAAGTCAAGAAAAAGACAAAGTTTTATATACGTATGACTTTGGGGACAATTGGGATCATGTTATTACATTAGAAAAAATTGAAAAACGAACGGAACCATTGCCACATCCCATTTGCATTAAAGGAAAACGAGCATGCCCACCAGAAGATGTCGGTGGCGTTTGGGGCTACCAAGATGTAATTGATATGATGCAAAACGATACAAGAAAACAAGAACGGGAAGAGTTTCTCGAGTGGTATGATGAATGGTACGGAGACGACTTTGATCCGGAATATTTTGATATAGAGGAAGTAAACGGAAGACTAGCAACAATCAAATTCAAATAAATGCATTTTTTAGGGCTGACTCAAAAGTCCGCTTTTTAGCGGTCTTTTCGGTCAGCCCCTTTTCTGTATCTCCAAATGCTCCTTTAACCGTTGCGAAATGGCTATACGTTCTTCCTCTGGTACAATCAAATAGTAGATCCCGTTTATTTTTTGACCTTTTCCTTGTATGTGTAGCTGCTCGATATGACGTCGTGCTTCTTTATAGTTCGCTTGAATTTGTTTCATGTCGTCAAATGTCAAATTTGTTTTTATATTTTTTCCTATCGCTTCAAGTATGTCACCATAGTTTGTAAGAGAAGAGAAGCTAGCTCCTTTTTTAATAATGGCCTCAATCACTTGTTTTTGGCGATCTTGTCTGCCAAAATCGCCACGTGGGTCTTCATAGCGCATACGAGCGTATTTTAATGCCTTTTCTCCATTTAGAGTAATTTCTCCTTTAGGGAACGACTCTCCTTCATATTCAAATGCAAAAGCATTATTTACTGTAACACCACCAACGGCATCTACGATATCTTTAAAGCTTTCCATGTTCACTTTAATGTAATAATCAATTGGAATGTCTAAAAATTGTTCAACTGTCGCAAGCGTCATTTCCACCCCGCCAAAAGCATACGAGTGGTTAATTTTGTCCTCTTTCCCTTTACCGACAATCAATGTGCGTGTATCTCGCGGAATGCTTACCATTTCTATCGACTGCTTTTTCGGGTTTACTGTCATCACAATTAACGAATCTGCCCGACCGCGATCATTTTTTCGTTCATCTACCCCAATAAGCAAAATCGAGATCGGTTGTTGCTTTGTAAATGATAGCTCCTCTGGGCGTTCCTCTGAATGTTCACGTTGAATAGGTTCGTGTATTTCGCTGATCGTTTGTTGTAGTTTATAGTAAACAGAAAATGCATACGCCCCTACCAACGCAAGAAATAAAACAATTGCTCCGATCCATATACGTTTTACCCTTTTTCGTTCCGATTTCATCTACATCTTCCTCTTATCATGAAGTTATTTTCATGTGAAGGATATCATATAGCTCGACGAAGGGGAAGAGAAAGTTTGTACATCCTTTTATAACTAATTTCATTCTCTACATTAAATGAACAATTTCTATATCCGAATAAAATTTTCGCAAGTACTCTGCTAATAAACGACGATGACAGTAATGTGGGGCGTGTTCACTACATAGTAGACAAACCGTTTTCTTTGCGATGAGATCTTGATGGGACTGCTCTACTTTTCTCATTTTTAATAACTCTACATATTTCTCCTCATAATCTCCCCAAGCCATCTCCTTGTTTTTATACGCTTTGAGAATTTCCTCCGTGGGGGCAAGAAGGGGATCATGAATATAACCAATACCTAATATTTCTAAAATAAATGCTAAATCGTCTTTTTTAGCGTATCCCGATAATTGCGACGTATTATGCAAACGTGTGTCAATAACTACTTGAACATTTGCTTGTTTTAAAAGTTCCACAAACGTTCGCAACGGTTTCTTCGCAAACCCAATTGTGCAAATTTTCGCTTTCATTTTTTCACTCACCTAAAACAAACTTAATTGCTCTGTTTTCATAGGATTTAACTCCACCGCTTCAACTCCATACGGCTTAAAAAACTCCCCCACTAAACGGCGATGACAATAACGATGATCCGGGCAAAAACAAAGGAGTACAATATCTTTCCCTAGAAGCAATTTTTTATAAATATCTCGGAGCGACTTTAGCTTTTCTTCTTCTCTTAGTTCAGAAAGAAAGGCATTTTCATATAAAGGCCACCACTCATTCGTTTGTGTCCCTTTCCACTCCCTTAGGTAACGCTCAAACAACTGAGGGGAAGGTGACAAACTACGGACAACAATAGCACCTGTGATATTATGACCAGCACGTGTAATTTGCCATATTTCTGCATGAGGGGGCGCATACTTTAATCCTTCGATATTTGAGGTGTATAACTTTCCCTTTAGTTCCCTCATTCACCATTCCCCCTTCTTTTTACATTAAGTATACCATTAAGCAAGCGTAAATATCCACTTCCATTATGGGTATTGCGGCGGATAATCCACAAAGGGATTTGTGATAATACTAATAACCATCGGATATTCACGTGTAATATTCTTATTCGGTTCTGTTCGTGCCAATCCGATACACAAATATAAATTTTGAAACCCTTTAAAGGATATCGAGCGATGAGAGCGAAAAACGGAACGCCATTTTAAATCTGTTACCGGATAACCTTCTTTATAAGTATTGTTCCGATATTCTTTGGCATTCATTGTAAAGCAAATACGGTTCGCTCCTTCTATTTTCCAAATATCATCCACTTTGATTAAACATAACGATCGTCCGTTAGCATTTAGCGTATCATGTAGTGTTTGCTCACTTTCGAGATGCTGCTTAACAAATGCACATAGTTCAGTATTGTTTAATTCCCCGCATTTGTATAAGGATTCATAGCTCAGTACTCGAATATCTTCCGTATGCCCCGGTGAAGTAGGATCATTATATTTGACATAGTCGGTGACCTCCCATATGTCTCCCGGCTTAATGAACGTACCATCATCATATTTGTAGCTTGCCCAAAAACGATGATCAGGGGGCAATGGTCTGATCCATTGTCCACGTTCAGTCATCCCTGCAACACAGTAACGCTCGTATGTTTGTGTAATAGCTAGAATGATTATTTTCAATGGCCTATTCAAACTAACCATCCCCTTATCATCCCATAAAAAATATACAGAATATTAAGACTATTCGATCTAAAAATAAAATATCCTGCAATCGTTTAGAAAAAGATTTTTCACGTTTGTTTTAATTGTTAGCAAACGGATGAAAAGACACACAATTAAAAAACGTGACAGTATTAAATTCCTATAAAATCTAATAATAACTTATTTTTCACCATCTACACATAACTTCTATGCCAATTCTTGAACCATCTCTTTGGCTGTCACTTCATTCGACTGCCCTCGTTCGTACGCTTCAATTAAAATGCGTTTAAATTGCTCGATTTCTATTTGTACGGCTTTTGTCTGCACTTTCATCCCTCGATGCAATAAAAAAATCAGCCGCCCACCTATTTAAGCAAGAGGCTTGTAATTACATCAATAACTCGTTGTTGTTCCTCAATCGTCATACTTGAACCCGATGGCAAGCAAAGACAGTTTGCAAACAGCTCATCCGATACGCTCCAACCTTCTTCATGCGAATAATACCGCGTTCCTTCAAACAATTCGGGTGGTGACAGGCACCAAACCTAGAAGGAGATTTCGCCCCAAACCGGTCAGAGGACGGCGGAAAATGACTATTCGTACTGTTTTTTTCGTACGGGCTTCTAATTCTGCAATACGTGCTTTCCATTGCTGGTTTTCTTGTCTTAACTGTTTATTTTCGTTGATGAGTTTTTCGATGGTCTGGGCTTGACGTTCGATGTTTGCCACCATGCTTTCGAGTGTGAAGACCGCTTCTTGGAAGCCAAAAGCAACATTTGCCATTGTGTTCACCTCCCATGTCTATGATGGTAATTCGTATAGACAAGGAAGGTACGAACAAACCGGCTCTCGTAAATTTTTTCTATGTACGGGCTGAATAGTTACCCGCAAACTCTGACTGCATCTTGTTAATATCGCCTTAATCTCGGAAACTCCTTTCCGTTCACAAACAAATAATATTTTCGCACCGCATTTTGATAAGCATTATGATATAGCTTATCATTAAGCCTTTCTTGAATTTGCAGCAACAAATGATACATGGCTTCATCATTTTTCACAATATCATCTAAATTGACGTTCAGCTCTCGTTCGACCCTTAAAGCCTTTGCTACTCTTGAATGAACTGCTTTCACTTTGCTTTTTATATTGCTGTCGTTCATTAAGAATCTTCGAAACTCTTCTTCTCTCATTCTACACTCCTCCCTTCTTTATTTAGAATATTATCACAAAAAAGTTTGAGTCAAGACTTTGTGGGAGATTTTTTTCTCGACCGATTTTTTTGGTTATATATGGTTTTATAAAATCGTTATATGTAAGCGCTTTTACTTACTCTCATCCTGTAGGTATGTGCGTTTTCTCTCGTTTTAAAAACCTTTCAATGCTTGCAATGCCTCGTAAATCGGTGTCCCTGAAGATTGGCGAAGGTATGGGATGTTATCTCGTACCACTTCTGTCATTTGCGTTTGCACGCGCTTCAGTGCCTTTTTCACGATCGTTTCTCGTTTCGTTTCTTCTCGTTCTTCCACGCCATACATCACTCCATCGCGTGTCCGAATGAGTAACGTATCTTTTATCGCGACGATCGCTCGCAACATCGCTTCAATCCCTGCATCCCTCCAACTTCGACCGTTTTTACTTCGTTTCGCAAACACATGCATCGTTCCTTCCGCACTCCCCATCGCCCTCATGTTTGTCGTGTCAATCCCTTTTTCCTTCAACCATACGCGATAGTCACGTAAACATCCTGGTATCTCCTCGATTCGACGAACAAGCGCCTCGAGTTGCTTTTCCTTCTCCTCATGTTCTAACGTACCGATGGCACTTGTGAGTTCTCGTAACACACCTTCTTCATCCCATGATGCTAACTTCTTTCGAATCACCCGATATCTCGCATGACCTCGGAACAATTGACGAATCTCTCTTGCCACATGGAACCGATCAAGCTGAAAGTACCCCCTGTCCCCGAAATATTCTCGACACGCTGTAATCCATGGGGCTCCATCTCCATTGATGACCACCCAATCCTCAAACGGATCATAGCTGTATTCCTTCATCAGAAAATTCTCTACAGCTTCCCAAATCGGTTCATTCGTTTGATGAACCATATACCGTCGATTCACTAAGGATACGCGTTTCCCGTTTTTCTCCCATCCTTGGTGAATCGTGATGATCTTTTCTTCTTTTCCTTTGATGCGGCTTCGTTGACGTTTCACGTACAACCCGTCTGCTTCGATAAAAAACACGCGCCCTTTTTTCTCCATCGCACGGTGCCCTTCCACCTCTGCCTCGATGATGGACTGGCGAATCGTTTCGTGACTCATACATGCATACCCCACCAGCTTTTCAAGCGACTGCGCAGCCTGTCGATACGAAGAACCCGTCACGGCGAGATGAATCGCTGTCTCCTCTAATAGCGGACTCACTCCATGCGCCCCATCGAACTGGAGAAAGACATCGAGTAAAGACGTATACACCTTTTTTTCACGGTCAAAGTAGTAGTTTCGCTTCACTTCCACCTCTCCAAATAGCGTTTGGAGTCGGATCGTCCGCTTATCTTTGAGCGCATATCGTTTCTTGTCCCGCTGTTCTGCCAATGTGCGGTCGATCTCCTCCAACACCTGTTGAAGGAGATGACCATATTGTTTTTGCATATGTCTAAATAAAGACTGTTCGATCTCTTTTAATGTCAAGCCGTTTGTGATATAATCCTGCATGGGCTCCACTCCTTTCTTTGGTTGTATTTTTTTTCGCACTTACTACCTTACCAGGAGGAGAGCCCGTTTTTCATCTATTTTGCTTACATATCTGACAGGTTCCTTATTATACCAAATCAGGAACCTGTCTTTTTTTCTCCCACAAACATTTTACTCATACCACAAAAAACAGCAGCCTGATTTAGCAAATTGCTGCTTAAACATTTCTCTTTATTAAGGTGGGTCAAACGCAATGGCATTTTCTCTTTTCAGCAATATATCAATCACTAATTTTCTTGCCCATTTCAATGTTCGTGCAATCGATTGGTCAATGTTTCCCATCTCCGTCGATCTTCGCTTCCTTCGACACAGAAGATCGAAGGGAAGTATGAACACGGAACGATTGATGTTATTTCACTGAACAATGTAAATGTGGACACCCTTGAAATGGGAAAAGTCCAAACACAATGTGGCAAGGCAGCCTATGAATATATTGAAACGGCTGTTCGTTTGGAATTAAATGGAAGCTTATCAGCTTTAGCAACCACACCGATCAATAAAGAGTCGCTGAAAGCTGCCAATGTTCCTTTTATCGGCCATACAGAGATTTTAGCTGCTTTGACCAACACCGATGATCCGCTGACGATGTTTGAAGTAAGAAATATGCGCATTTTCTTCTTAACGAGACATCTGTCCTCGGGTGGTGACAGGCACCAAACCTAAGGGCATCCGCCACTTCAGCGGCATGCCCACAACGCCCATCGGCATACAATGTTTCCAACAACTCTGTCAGGCGCTTCGCTTCGACAAAGGCGCCATGATGAATAGAACGGTGCGCTTCCAATTTCCGTAGTGACGGTCCACTCATTTCATCATCTCACTTCCTTATTTGCACCGATTTCTCTCACTAAACTATATTTTCCAAACACCTAATCGATTATGCAAAAACGGAAAAAGATGTTCCTTATACCTCACATTTCGCACCCTCTCGACAAAAATCGGGAGGATTTTTTTATCTTCCTGTCGAATAAAACCTTGGAATACAAGGAAAGCAAAGGAGTTTGCTCATCATGGACGTTCAAATTCGGGCCATTTATGAAAGTTCTTATTTGAATATAATAAGCGCCCTGTTCAAAGATCTTGACCTTCCTCAGTTGATTGATCGTCTCGTTCCCGTGGATCCGCAATGCCAAACTCGAGCCAGCGATATCGTCAAACTAATCGTTCTGGATATCTTGAGCGGCCGGCAAGCGCTCGTTCATTTGGAACAATGGGCGCATGACATCGATTTGCCGAAGCTGATTCGGCCAGGGCTGGAGCCGTCTTGGTTCAACGACGATGCCATCGCGCGTCATTTGGATCGCCTGTATGAGGCGAATATCCATCAAGTCCTTTCGTCTTGCCTCGTGCAGATCTACAAGAAAGAAGGCCTCTCTCTTCGCGTCTTCCACGCCGATACGACGGACAAGACCGTTTATGGCGCGTATGAATCGGCCTCGCCGGATGCCTTGCAGATTACGCATGGCTACAACCGGCATCATCGTTGGCAAAAGCAGATCGGATTTGGGCTGATTGGCAACGAGGATGGCATCCCGTTTTATGGCGATGTACACGACGGCAACCTGCCGGATAAGACGTGGAATCCCGAGGTGTTGTCCCGTGTGCAGAAACAGCTGAAGCAGGCGAAGATCGAAGATGAATGGATTTATGTTGCCGATTCTGCCGCCATGACGAAAGACACACTGGCGCAAACGAAGGCCGCCAACGCCTTTTTGATCACAAGAGGCCCTTCTTCGCTCCGGATCGTCAAAACCGCGCTGGCTAAAGCTGATGCCCAAGACACGCCGTGGAGCGATCCGTTCTCCTTAGCGGAGAAAAACGGAGCCACCTACCGGGTGTGGGAAACGACATCGACGTACGAAGGTCATTCGGTCCGGTTGATCGTCGTTGAATCCAGCGCGCTCGACCAACGAAAAGGAAAGACGCTCGAAAAAGAGCGAAACCAAGAAGCAGAGCTTCTTCGGCAGAAACAAACCCAGTGGGAAAGCCGTCTGTTTTCGTGCCGGGAAGACGCCGAACAAGCCCTAGCGTCTCTAAAGACGTCCCTTCGTCTCCGGTTCCATCGCGTCGAGGCGTCGGTCGAAGCGATCGTGCGTCCGAAAAAACGGCGCGGACGTCCGAAAAAAGGGGCGGAACCGGACATGGAAACGCTGTACGCCCTTCGCTTGAACGTGGAATTCGACCAAGATGCGTGGGAACAGGCGAGACGGAAAGCGTCCCGGTTTGTCCTTGTCACGACAGTTCCGGAGGAATGGAAAGGTCAACCGATGGATGCGAAAGAGATCTTGAAGTTGTATAAAGGCCAAATCTCGGTGGAAATGAACTTCTCTTTCTTGAAAGACCCGTTCTTTACGGATGAGATTTACGTAAAAAAACCGGAACGGGTCGCGGTATTGGGCTATTTGTTTCTGTTGGCCTTGGCGATTTACCGCGTCTTCCAGCGCCGGGTGCGTCAGTTCATCACCCCGGAACACCCATTAAAGGGCGCGGGAGGCCGGAAACTGACCCGACCGACCGGACAAGCGATTTTTCAATTGTTTTGGTATGTCAGAGTCGTCCTGTTGGAACTGCCGGATGGACGAATTCAACGCGCGTTAGGTCAACCGCTCACGTACGAGCAGCGAAGGATTCTGCAAGGATTAGGGATGGACGAGAGCATTTACGTCTAATGGGATAAAGAACGACCAACGATGGTAAAAAAAGGATACCATCGCTTTTGGTGTTGGTTTAAAAGTTATTCTAAAAAACTGAATAAAAAATCCTTTTGTTCCGCCCTACCAAGGTGCGAAATATGAGTTGGATTCTGATAACAAAGTAAATTTAAAAGCGATTTATGGGTGGAATTTGTAGTCAGCAAAACTTAAAATCTAGGCAGACATTATATCATGTGTGGGAAAATGCGATCCGGAAAGGACGCCCCGAAAGAAAAGATAAACTGTCGCAACCGATACTACCAAGTTTGAGAAATTTATATGTCAAAGAGATCACCACTGGAGATAGCGAGGGGTGTCAGTGCTATATGTTGGTGTACAGTTCAAAAGAAGATGAACGTCAAGACAAGAGTAAAAGAAACTGTTGGAGATACTGAAAGCGGAATTGGAAGGGCTTCGACAGTTGCCGAATAACCCCAACATAAAGCGACATACAGTGGCAGAAAAGTAATCTCCTGTTGAAACTTGTTCAACAGGAGACTCTGTATTTATGCCATTTCCACGCGCTTTCGATGATTTGTTCCGACGAATGTTCTGCTTTCCAGCAAGTTCTTCATAAATTTTTTGCGAGGATGCAACAAGGCGCGCCGGGTCGCCCGGGCGGCGGGCGGTGGATTCAATGATGGCTTTGCGGCAGTGACTTTTTCACATGTTTCCATCACTTCTTTGGCGGAATAAACCTAAGCCGTTGCCGAGGTTATCAATATCCATGGCAATGACCAAGCTATCCCCGCTAATGTTAAATCTCTGACAAAATCCGGAGCACGACAAGTATTATCCCATAACAGGATCTAATTCATCCAATGTTGCCTCTTGGAAAGAAGGAATTTCGCACTCAAAGGCTACTTTCAGCCACCAATGAGGTGTTGATTTTTCATTCATATACACAACACGAACAGAAGGGTTCACTCCATTTTCTAACAAGGAAAAGATGGCCTTACTATAAAAGGCTGGAACATATCCAAGCTTCTTCCCCCCATGAGTATAAATAGCAACAGCATGAGGGTCATAAGCGTTTGTTGGTTCTTGTACCAATTTCAACGTTTCGTTAATGGCTAGCCATGTTGCCCAATTTTGAGGAAGATTTTGATAGCGCATGCCATGAACAAAAAAGCTGACACACAGCTTTCCATCGTCTTCAAGACGCAGCGGTTGCTCAAAAGAATAAGTGTCGCTGGCTAACCGCCCACGTGTTTGTTGAAGCAAGTCCATCTTAGTGGAATTCTCATCCAGACCTAAATCGGACAAAATGGCTTTAAAATCCGCACGATCTGGTGACGGCAATCGGCGTTCAAACGCCGGAAACAGCTCCTTTGATCGATATATTTTAGTTGGGTCTGGGAAAGCTGGATGCAACATATACCCGTTATTCAATGCATCTTTCAGTTTTCCGTGACCAGAGGCATTATAGGTGTAAGTGAACTCATAATAGCCATCATAATGAGAAAGAGTTCCTATATGATAAAAAGAACGGGTTTTAGGATTTTGCCAAACCACTAAAAGTGTATGAACTTTTTTCATGTTATTGATCATCCCTTCCAATCCACTCCAATATTTTCTTTCTTCGAAAAGGCACTATATTCAATAACCAGTCTTTTTGTGCCTCGCTTAAAATATCTAATGATTGAATAAAATCAGAATACCTTATTAAATCAAATTCAACTAACTTTTGGATACTTTGATTAAACTCATCTGTAAAGTTTTTACTAATATATGTTAACAAGTCTTTAGCTTTGACTTTTTTCTTTTCAAATATACCCGCCTTAACCTTTGTTTTCTCGGTATATTTGTTCATTTCTTGGGGATTCGAAACCATTTGCATGAGCTTTTCATCATCAAATCGAAAACCTAAGGAAACACCGTTATCATAAATGGGGGAGAACTTTGCTCCTGTTTCGAGAAATAGTAATTTCCAATTAAATGGGTGCCTATCTTGATTCCTGAATCCGTGATGGTTGGAAATCAACTTTGATTTTGGTGTTAGTTCTATGGATATATGATCCATACATCCCTTTTTTTGATGATTCCCTGCACCACTTTCATGTTTGAAAACGAGATAAATCCTCTTTTATGGAGATACAAACCAAAAAAGAGACAAAAAAAGTACAGGGGGGAGTGATGGATATGAGTACCCGAACATCTGTTTGTTATCTTGCCTCTTTCCATTTTTGATACACATTCAGTAGGAGTATACTGTACCCACTCCTTCGCGTCAGTTTCATCCAGATCTGTCGTGATCGGCGGACGAGTCGACCTGCCATCGTGATCACCGTCTGAATGATCGTCTTGATGCGGCGGCGTTTCACTTTATGATGTAATGGATGTCTCGGATCGCTTAATAGATCTTGTCCAATCAGGCGAAGAAGGTTGTACACGAATGCTCCCATGACTAACACGAGCGCATTCGTTTTCATCTTCCCTGATGGAAGTCGCTCTAAATCTAAGTCGCTTTTCAGTTCGCTATGAAACTGTTCGCATGTCGCATGATCGTGATACAATGCGAGCACATCACTCATTCGAACATGCTCGTATCCTTCGAGGCGCACCCAGTAGCTTTCGACTTCGTAATCAGGAACGAGCATCAGCTGTCCATTTCGTTCCATCGTTCGTTCCGTCACTTGGGTGACTTGAACGTACGTATACGTGTGTCCATCGATTGCTGCTGTCTGTGGAAGGCATAACTCATACGTTTGTACTCCTTCTGTTTGTCCATCATCGACGCGTCTGCCCTTTTGCGAAGCGATCTGGAACCAAAGCGCTTTCGATTCTCGGCGTAAGTTTCGCTTGATGACAAAGTCCACGTCTTCCTTTAGACATACGTGCACATTCGCTTCCGCATCGTTCCCTGCATCCATGCGGACAAGCAGACGAGACGAGGTCAGCGGACGAGCTCGACGGATGGCGGTAGTTAAAAACGAAGGCATGTTGTCTTGTACATGTTGTTTCCCTGGACGCAGCTCGGCATGAACGATATACCCTTCCTTCCCTGCGTACGCAAACAACGGCGTAAAACCGTCAAATCCTTTATACGTTCGACTCACTCCTTCTTTTTTCGTATCGGAGTTATCAAATGGGGAAGCATCTATATCAAGGGGAAGCCATGTCGTTTTCCCTTTCGTCCAACAAGCGGACAAGGTAGCGTGTTGTCGAACCAACAGACGCATCGATTCCTCCCAAATGATGGTTTCGGTCATCGGGAGACAAGCGAGCTGATCGAGACGCTGTCGCAACGTTGGGGAGGAAGGTACGTGCCGAATGCCCATTGATGTCGAAAAGATATCGTCCTGACGATACGCTTCGATATGATCAAAATCCGTTTTTCCTGTGGCAAGCAAGCCGATCATCGAGCGAATGACGTCGCTATGGGAAATGTGCACATCTCGACGAACCGTTGGGAGCCGAAGTGCGTTTACTCGTTTATCCAGCTTCGTTTGGTGCAGTAAGTAGCCCACGAGAGCAAGCCCAGCACTTGGAGTAATCGCTTCATCTGTCAATACAAACCGAATCGGGAAATCTTTCATCACATTCACCTACTTGATGAAGAGTCGTCAACGTCGTTTTCCCTTATCGTATCAACGGTTTGCGACCATTGTAAAGATGTTTTGTCACGGATTCAGGTTGATTGCCAATAAGAATATCAAACAATTGCATATCTATAAATTCTGATTTTATGGCCTTCCAATATGCAAACTCCCTCATTATTTTGAATCCAGCATCAATAAGTTCCATGCCCTTCAATGAGGATTCTTGGAGCTTCGTATAATCATCTACTAGTGCTGATAATAAAACTCCGCCTTCTTCAGCCATTTTTGCATCATATTCTTTTACAAAATTTCGCAGAAGACATCCTCTTCTACCATTCCTTGTTACAATTTCCACATCCATCATTTCCAAACCAAATATAGCTCCAATTTCAGCAGCAATTAATTCTGTAATATCCTCCCAAGAAACTCCTTCTTTAAATTGTCGAGGATATTTTATAAGATAATGTATTTTCTCTGGAGATATCAATTCCTCTTTCTCCAATGTGCTTTTTCTACCATATCCGATCCGTTCCCAATCACTAACATCTCTCAACAATGCTAATCGTTCCTTTTTGTATAAATCTTATATTCATTTTAACATAAATTTGATACAAACTGTTCATCAGTAGTTCTGATTGAGTCAAGAGTTTGTGGGAGATTTTTTTGATATTTCGATTCTCTGGATATATTTGGTTTAAATAACCTAGTTTTTGTAAGCGTTTTCTAATCCTCTCATCCTGTTTTCGTGCCCTTTTTTCGCTTTTTTAAAACCCTTTCAATGCTTTTAACGCTTGATAAATAGGCGTTCCTGACGAATGATCGAAATAACGGATATTCCCTCGCACCAACTCTGCTACCTTTGTTCCTACGTGCTTCATCGCCTTTTTCACGATCGTTTCTCGTTCCGTTTCTCTTTTCTCCTCCTGCGCAAACACCTCTCCTTTCCATGTCTGAATCGTTAACCCGTCTTTCACGGCTACCATCACGTGTAAAAACGCTCGAATCCCTTCTTCACACCAACCCCGTCCATTTTTTACTCGCTTCGCAAAGACGTGCATCGTTCCCTCTGCACTTCCCATCGGGCGCATTCCGGTCGTATCTATGCCTTTCTCCCGCAACCATTGACGGTAATCACTCAAGCATCCTGGCATCGATTCGATCCGTTGAATCAATCCTTCCAATTGCTTTTCTTTCTTCTCATCCCCTAGGGTGCCTACCGCACTATGCAGTTCGGTTAATAACCCATTTTCATCGAACAAGGCCAGTTTTTTCCGAATCGTCCGGTACTGTGGGTGATCTTTTAAGCATTCACGAATCTCTCGCGCTACGTGGAACCGATCTAGCTGGAAAAACGCTCGCTTCCCGAAATATTCCCGACAAGCCGTAATCCACGCAGCTCCATCGCCATTGATCACCACCCAATCCCTCGTGGGGTCATAGCCGTATTCCTCGATCAAAAATTGTTCTAATCCTTCCCACACCGGCTCGTTTGTTTCGTGTACATAGTGCCGTTTCCCAACCAAGAATACCCGTTTCCCGTTGGCTTTCCATCCTTGGTGCACTGCCAAAATCTTTTCTTCTTTCCCTCTTCGCCGACTTCGCTGCCGTTTCACGTATAATCCGTCCGCCTCCACGAACAACACCTGTCGCTCCATTTCCATCGGACGATGTCTATCCACCGTTGCTTGTAACACGAGCTGCCGAATCGTTTCATGGCTCATCACCGCATAACCTACCATCTTCTCTAACGCTTCGGCGGCTTGGCGATACGAAGGGCCGGTAACGGCTAATTCGATGGCGGTTTCCTCCAATAATGGACTCACTCCCTTTGCGCCATCGAACCCGGGGAAGGGATCTAATAAGCACGTATACACGCCTTTTTCTCGATCCAAATAGTAATTGCGCCGAACCTCCACCTCCCCAAAGAGCGTCTGGATGCGTACCGTTCGTTTATCTTTTAGGTAATAGCGTTTTTTATCTCGTTGGTTGGCTAGCTCTTCATCCAGCCGTTCTAGTACCTGTTGAAGCATTGCTCCATAGGTTTTTTGCAACATCGAAAACAATTCCATTTCTATCTCTTTTAATGTTTGCCCATCTGTGATAAACTGTTGCATAGGACTCTCTGACCTCCTGTTGTGGTTTGGTTGCACTTATCAACATACAGGAAGAGAGTCCTTTTTGCATCTATTTTGCTCATCCTCCTTCTTTTATCAAGGGAATTCCCCCTTGAACCACATAGAGGATTTAACTTCCTCCCACAAACATTTTACTCATACATTTTTTCGTTCAAGCGATCGTCTACAAAAGAAGAGTAAGCATACATTCGAACTAAAAAAGTTCCATCCTCTTCTTCGCTATGTTCGTTTCCATCTCGGGGATTCATATTTAAGGCTTTCAACCACTTTCAAGCAAGATTATATTCCGTCCCGATTCTGTCAATAAACGTTTGGTGAGTTTGCATAATTTAGCCCCCTCTAATTTTCTGTTTAATTTAAACTTGTTCCCAAATTGCTAAAAAATGCACGGATGAACCTTGTATAGATATTTTTTGGTCATTTACATTAAAATCTGGTACAATTAAATTTCCTTTTTTAACATTCAATACTGCCATTTTCGTACCTTCTGGACAATCATCACGTAAACAATCGAACATCAAAAATGCAATATTTGCTGACCGGCTTTTCGTCAAATTTATCTCCGCCGGAGTAGTCGTCTCTTTAAAGTATAGTTTAATAAGATAAGGCTCCCCGTCTATAAATAAACCAAGTTCCGGGTTAACACTAATAGCCAAGTTATCATACACCCATAATTTACTTTGTACATCAAACCACTTAAAATCTTTATACCGTTTCAAAAATCTCCGATACCCTTTAATAGCTTCTTTAATAATTGTTTATACGATTAACTGGAATATCATGAAGTAAGTTATCCAATTGTGAAAAGTCGTTATTCATTGCGTGAATGTTTACAATTTTGTCGCGTAGTTTCTTCCAATAATCTTTTCCAGGACTATATTCGTTATATTTTATTTCTTTTACTTTACGTATCTTTTGACTATCTGGCATTAAGGTAAAATCTAAAAAAGAAGTCATTGATATTTTTATAGGACGAGTTTTCAAAGCTCATCACCTCTAGTCTAAGAAAGTATTAGATTACTAAAAGAAGAAGGCCAAAAATAATAGACCCTCTTACAAAGTACGTAAAACCGTAAATTCCGTTTTTAATTTTGAGTTAGCTCCACTTGTTTTCACCGTTGTTTTGTCAAAAGGAAAACATGACTTATATTCAACATTCACAGGGGGTTTATGTTCATAGATAAGCGCCGCTTCTACTCTTTCCCGATAAGTTGATTCGACATAGCCAAAAGAAAAACATAGCTCTCTACCTAAACCTACGTATTGTTTCCACTCATCCCATTTCTCATGGTTTTTGATTCGTTCATTCACATTATCTGATTCCCCAATATAAATTAAGCGATGGATGGTGACTGTTTTATTTGAAACATTGTGTTTACATTCATAGACACAATAAACTCCTGATTCTTCCGGAATCCCTCTGATATTCGGCTCTCTCCAATAACCTTCAAAATCAACATTAAATATTTTTTCAGCCAATTTTATCCCTTCTTTCTTTGCTAAAATTTATAGATTTCTTCAAAAAAGAAGGAATTGGGGACTTGACTATCTAATACTTTATAATCAACATAAATATTTGAAGGTAATTTTTTAGGGAAAATTTATAGAAGTCCCCAATTCGTGAAAAGTCCGTTGTTCTGCCAAACAACGGGCTTTTTAATTTGGAGTAGAACGCCGATGGCCGCGAACTTTTACACTTTTGCCTCTTACTTTTTTAACGTATGGCTTAACAGGAACAATTTTCTTGCCATCTTTCGTTTTAGCCATAAGCTCGTCCCTCCTTTCATCAAAAAAGAAATATTTACCTATTTACAATTTTTATTATAATCTGTATTTTTAACCGTGACAATATTTATTTAAATAGAATATTATTTTTTCAGCATTTAAACTTTAATAATCCGTGTGTATTATATTATAATTTATATTAACATTACTGTGACGAAGGTGATTCGATGAACAATTCTAGGATTGGTTTTGAAGTTATGAAAAAGATCCTTGAAAAATACGGACCTCTATTAGGAAGTGAATTAAATCAAAAACTTCGGGAAACTATGGATATTTCGTCCGCATATGCTCGAAAAATAATTCAAAGGGCAACAGATAACGAAGTGATTTTTTCCACTAAACCAGTATCGTTCGGAAGAGGACAGTATTTGTATTATTTACAGCACCATAATATTTCAGATGCATTGCAGACAGCATTACAAAAACAGCGAAAAGGATTACATCGAATTTTTCAAAGCCTGGTTCATAATAAAGGAAGGATTTTAACTTCGGAAGCCATCAAAATATCAGCAGCGGTTACCAACCGCAACTTTTTTCCAGCAAATGAGCCAAAAGAGAAAGTGTTAGATAATCTATTACAACTTGGGATTATAAAAGATATATCAAATTATAATGAGATTTCTTATATCATTGCCAAAATGCAAAATATCTCATCCGAAGCTGAACTTTACCCATGGTACAGAAGACATATGGTCAATCGCCTTTTTGCATTAGAGGCTGCTACATGGTTAGAACGTTGTAACATAACAGCGTGGAATCAAACTCATATATTTGATTCTGAGCAAAATCGGGTAGATTTCAATGGACATTTATGGGATGCCGTTGGATTTACCTATCTATATGGCTTTTATGAATCGTATTATGAAAACGAAGAAAAGAAAAAAACACCGTCTTTTGTATTTATGGAAATGCTCTTCCATAGGCAAACTTATTTAGAAGATGTAGAAGGATTTGTAGCCCGTATTGAAATGCAAAGTGCCAGAATGAAAAACTACAAAACAGGGACACGAATCATTCCGATTTTATTTTATCGAACCATTGAAAGAGAAGCATTTGAAATAGCTAAAGAGAAAGGAATCCTTCTTTATTCCATGAGGGACTGGATCGGGGAATTTAGTGTTGAATTATTTGAATACCTCGTTAATCCTTATTATATGGATAATGATTTCTCTAAAAAGTTAGAAACATATTTAAAATCATTACAATTGCTAGGTGGTCAGTATTATAACATTTATCGTGAACTTTTCATTATCAAGCATTCAAAAGCATATTTAGAGCGTGGCTGGAACATAAGACGTCACATTCACTATAGGGTGGGAGAAGATAAATTCTATGCAGATTGGTTAATGTTCGATCATGCAGATACTCCTGTACTTTGTACCTTTATATCCAAATTTTTACCTAAAAAGGAAAAGGAAATGTTGTCATTCTTAGAAAACACTTTCTCAAAATATCAATCCATTTACAGTGACGTAAAAGGTGATTTCATAAAACCAAAATGGATGATTTTTGATGAGGATGGATTGTATCTTCAATCCCCTAATTCATAAACGGAATGCTATAGACTCATTAATAATTAAGAATGTTTTTATGTAAGTGACTAATTCATTCTAGATGAATATCGGATCCCTTCCCATTCTCAATAACCTGTGTTTCGCCAAACTATCGAGGAACCTTAGATTTCACATATAATTAACATAGGATTATTGATACAATAATAAAAAGCCTCCCGTTAACACTCATTTAGCAACAGGAGGCTTTTGACTTTTTAGCTGTACCATTTCCACTCGCTTTCGATGATTTCAACGAATATTCCATTTTCCAGCCGAGTGCATCATAAATTTTTTGTGATGAGGCGACAAAGGGCGCCAAGGCGGCGGTCGGTGTACTCAATAATGGCTTTGCGGCCGGCTCCTTTTTTTGTTGACGGAATAACCTTCGACAAGTGACAGGCACTCATACAAAAAACGTTGTGATGAGCTCTTTAAACAAGCGGTCGTGATCGACGGCCATACATTCACCTAGCCATACATTCACCTCACCTCCAAAAATTTTACAAATTTTACATACTTTTTCGACAAAATGAACCAAATTCCTGCTTGGGAATGAATTTTTTAAACAAAAGCAGAGAGCCAATCTATGACCCTCTGTTTCTACAAATCTCGACATATATCGGGGCGTGACAGGCACGCTGCACAAGGTCAGTTCGTCCCTTGTCAACTTTTGTTCCTGATCGGCTAGCTTAAAAAACAAGTGTTCGTAATTGAATTCAAAATAAACATGGACAGGCTTTCCGAACAGCGTTGTTGGCATCCACGTGAAATTCATTAGTGGATTATGGGGACTTCCATGGATTTTCCATTGTTCCGCACCGTGTCGGGAGTACTTTCTCAACTGGTCATACAAATAATAAAAGAACGAGAAGCGGTTTCGATATCCATGCCTTTTCCATCCTTTATCTTTTTCCTTGCCGCCGATGCCAGCCAATCTCTCCTCCACATGCCGCGCACGGTCTTGTTCCCGCTCAAGCACCCTCATCCATTCGGCATAGATAGGGTGTGACACTTCTACACCTTGGAAAACGTCTATGATGTCCGAAAGCTTCCACACGTGAAATGGAGGGACATCGGGAATCTTAAATACTTGCGCTGTGCCAAACAGCAGCAACAAAAACAACGTATCGTCTTTCTGGTCGGAGTGACGGCAACAAAAATCGTTATACGTTCCCTGCAGTTGCTTCCCCCCTGGAATGGTATCCACCTTCATCTCCATCACGATATACTTGCGGTTGCCATCAGCCATCTTGATTTCAACCACTAGATCAATTCTTCGTGTCCGAGCAAACGCATATTCGGGATGACAGATGATTTCCTCCACCTGATCCGAAGCAAATGGAGACGATTGATGACTTTTTTCGTATATTCGTTCGATGATCTTCCTCTTTTCTTCCATGGGGACGTCCTGATATTCCGAATCGAGCAACCACTTAATCACACCCGTGTGCACCCGCTCAAACTGGTACCCAATGACCTCAATTAAAGGAGTGTGTTCTTCTGTTTTCTCTGTAAAATTCATCGATCTTCCTTCCTCCTATCGTCCTTTGGATCATTCCCAATTGATATTGCAACCCTTGCCGTTCATCCATGATCTCCCCCATGGTTTCCTTTCCAGCTCTGTTCATGTCATCCCAAAAGCTCGCCTCTTCCATTGCACTGCAACACGATCAACAATAAAAAACGAAAAGAAATTCCCCCTATTTATAACTGATTCTATATACCCCATCAAAATCCTTTTTATTCCATAAATTTATAACAAAAAACCTATAAAGCAAGAGATAATGGTTGTTGACGGCGAAAACGAAGCCGTAAAGCACAAAGTAAATGTAACTATTCACCCAGATGGTAGTACGTAAAGAACCCCAGCACAAATAGGGCATCTCTATTTTAGAAAATACTCTAATTGGTAGAAATAATATAATCGAGTGTTTCGCCTTTTAACAGACGACACAACGAATTCCACACGTTTTTTCTTGCTTCGCTCGTTTCACCATATTGGCGAGAGTCACAGTGCTGATCGAGTGCTGATATAACACTTCGATCATATCACTTACACGTTTGTAAGGAATCAATTGAATATGGTGCAAATAAACGGCGAGCGCAGTGGGCCGCGAACCATATTGCACATGATTCGTTACGTGTGGGGGAACGGAGCTTGTTGGACACATTGGCAATGCGGACACGATTTCACTTCACGCTCATGTTGGGTGACCTCGATCGTCACAGGAGGGAGATCGAACACCTGACAGACATCGATCTTGAAAGGCTTGACTTCACGCAAAGAAGCCCCACATCCTTGACACATGTTCACGCGATGGACGACACGATGATATGGATGTTCCACCTGACGGAGCGTCGTTCCATGATGTCTTTCTTGTCCACCTGGCTTTTTGCCAGATGACTCGCGTGAAGAACGTGTGTTGGCAAAACGGTCAGAAGATGGGGGGCTGATGGCGATTGGAGCTGTTTTTTCGTGTGTGCTTCCAGCTCTTGAATGCAACCCCTGAGTCGTTCATTTTCTTTGCGTAGCTGTTTGTTTTCTTTCAACAGTTGCTCAATGACTTGTTGTTGGTGAGTAATGAGCTGCTTTTGTTGTTGGACTTTGCTGATTAAGCTTTCAACTGTAAATACAGCTTGTTGTACCGTCAACATGCGATTCACCTCCTTGTCTATCAATATTCACATCATGGACAGGAAAAGCAAAAAATATTCAGCTCACTTTATGATGTGGCTGAATAGTTACTATTCCACGAAAATTTTATTACTATATATTCAAAACCAAAAGTCTATTACATCGCCTCTTACCATGATATCCGTTGTCATACCGTTAATTTAATAGAATATTTAGATAATTAAAACCAAAAAAATACTTCTCTACCGAACCGACTACTCATACAATTAGCGTACATTATGCACCAGCAGCCACACGATCCAGAGCGCCAATGTTACACAGAGTACATCAATGACCACATCCGACACAGGTAGCACCCGCCTAGGTTGAAACGACTGATGCCACTCATCGAAACAGGGTTAAATGATGATAAACACCCGTACCCCGCCATCGTCCACCATGCGACAACCGCAAGCAAGCCGAACACCAACACATGAGTGGACTTACGCACAAAGTAATTCCAAGACCATACACCATCATCTTGACTGATTTCGGCTATTGCTGAAAGAAAGATATAGACATTCGTTAAGATTCATTTCCTTTGCATACTTGCTTTAATTGTTGGGCAAGCTCTTGCACCATCTCTTTCGCGGTCATATGAGTCGACAGCTCTCCACGCTGGCATGCTTGAAGTAAAATATGCTTGAATTTTTCTGTTTCTAACGACACTTCTTTTACTTTCATCAGTCTAACCACTAAATTCAAGGAGACCTCCAGGAACAGTATCGCCATCATTCCAGCAAAGCCTGTTTCGCAAGTGCTAAAGCTCCGCATATACCTGCGTTATCCCCTAAGCCAGGTCGTGTGATGTAATCATGAATATGTTTTAAAATCACCTCGTGTTGTACATATCCGTTTAAATGATTTAAAACGTGGTGGTGAATACGAGATAGCAAGGTAGATTGTTTCGTTACTCCTCCCCCAACAATCACCTGTTCCGGAGATAAAATTAAAATGTACTGCGCGATCGCTTGCCCTAAATAAAAAGCTTTGAGCTCCCACACTTCATCTTGTTCAGAAAGGTCAGCGCCTCGTTTCCCCCATCTCTTTTCGATCGCAGGACCGGAAGCAAGCCCCTCTAAACAATCGCCGTGAAACGGGCAAATGCCAGAAAACGTATCATCTGGATGGCGTCGAACGAGAATATGTCCCATCTCTGGATGGAGTAATCCGTGAACGAGACGTTCCTCGACGATCGCCCCAACACCAATGCCTGTTCCTACTGTCATATAAATACAGCTGTTTTTCCCTTTTGCCCTTCCCCAAAACAATTCCCCTAACGCTGCTGCATTTACATCCGTATCAAATCCGATAGGGACGTGAAAGTATTTTTGAATCGTGCCAACAAAGTTAAAATTGGTCCAATGGGGTTTTGGTGTACTTGTAATGTAGCCATACGTTTGGCTTTTCCGATTTAAATCGACAGGACCAAACGTCCCGATCCCAATCGCGTCTAGTGAATAGCTCTTGAAAAAGTCAATAACCTTTTGCATCGTTTCTTCTGGTGCAGTCGTTGGGAACTGGACACGTTCATGTATATTTCCTCCACTGTCACCAACAGCACAAACAAATTTCGTGCCACCCGCTTCAATCGCCCCTAAATACATTTTTTTCACCTTGCTTTTTATCAACATTATTTCCCCCATGTTGGTGAAGAAACAATACATTGCAAATTTCCTTGTATCGTAAAACGATCGAACGAATGGGGAATGAGAAAATGGTCCCCTTTTTGTAACGAATATGTCCCTTGTGCTGTACAAAACTCCCCTTTTCCATCTAGAACGCTAACTAATAAAAAATAATCCGTTTGTTCAACGCTCCATTCGCGCTCAATATCCCATTTTTGTACGGTAAAATACTCGTTTTGAACAAATGTTGTAATCTTCGCTCCTGTTGTTTGGATCACATGTGGTTCACAATACATATCAACATGTGGAACGGTAATGACATCGATCGCTTTGTCTAAATGTAATTCTCGTTTGTTTCCATGTTCGTCTACACGATCGTAATCATACATCCGATACGTCGTATCCGAGCTTTGTTGTGTTTCGAGTACGAGCGTTCCTTCACAGAGCGCGTGTACTGTACCACTTGGGACGTAAAAAAAGTCCCCAGGACGAATTGGCACTTTCCGAAGCAAGTCATGCCAACGACCTTCTTCCATCATTTGTCGTAATTCTTCTTTTGTTTTGGCATGATGCCCGTATATTAACTCTGCCCCTTCTTTACAGTCAATGATATACCAGCACTCTGTTTTTCCTAATTCTCCATGTTCATATGTACGAGCATATTCATCGTCTGGATGCACTTGCACCGATAAATCAGCATTCGCATCTAAAATTTTCGTCAATAACGGGAACCGATCCGATGGAAAATGACCAAATAACTCTGGATGATCGTCCCATAACTCACCTAACGTCTTACCTCGAAATGGTTCGTTTATCACAGTCGTCTGTCCGTTCGGATGCGCAGAAATTGCCCAACATTCCCCTGTTTGCTCTGAAGGAATATCATATCCAAATTGCTCACGAAGACGATTTCCACCCCAAATTCGTTCTTGAAACACAGGTGCGAAAAAAAGAGGTATATTCATGACTCATCTCCTTCACCCATTAAGATTGAAACGTCTCAAATAATTGTAAAACATCTTCCACTTTTCGTATAGTTAATAGCTGTTCCCTAAACGTCTCATCCATCAGCTTTCTCGCTAACAATTGCAAAATTTTCAAATGCTCATTTCCTGCATATTGTTCAGGCACTGCAATCATAAAAATAAGTTTCACTTTCTCCCCATCTAAACTATCCCAATCTACCCCCCATGCTTCATACCGAATGCTAAACAAGGGTGTTTAACTGCATCACTTTTCCCATGAGGAATCGCAATTCCAAATCCAATTCCAGTACTTCCCTCTCTTTCCCGATCATATAATGCCTGTTTATATTGTTCTCGATCAACTAACCCCCCTGCCTCATCGATCAATCCAATCATTTCTTCCATAATCTCATCTTTCGTTGTTCCTTCTCATTGTCACAAATTTTTACCGTAAATTGTGGTAAAATACAAATCATTACCGTGCAAGGGGGAGAAGACAAATGTTCACACAACTACATCACATAGCAATCATCTGTTCGAATTATAAACGCTCCAAACATTTTTACACACATGTTTTACAACTACCAATCATTCACGAACAATATCGCGCTGATAAACGATCATATAAGTTAGATTTGCAAATTGGGGATTTACAACTAGAACTTTTTTCTTTCGAACATCCACCAAAAAGACAAAGCTATCCAGAAGCATGTGGCTTACGTCATCTAGCATTTGCAGTAGATTGTATTGAGGAAACGATCGCTTATTTACAAGCGAATCACATTGAGGTCGAACCGATTCGTATCGATCCGATAACGGGGAAAAAGTTCACATTCTTTCAAGATCCCGATCAATTACCGATTGAGTTGTATGAAAGGGGATAGATGGGGAAGAGATCCCCATCACTTCATTTGATATAAAGCATCTTCCACAAGCGACATAACGGCTTGTTCAAGTTCGGCTAACAGCGCATCACTTTCTTGTTGTGACTTGCCTTTTACGCCAAAATAAAATTTCGCTTTCGGCTCTGTTCCTGATGGGCGAACACAAAACCATGAACCGTTGGCTAACTCATATTTCAACACGTTCGACCGTGGCAAACAAAGCGATTGCTCTGTTCCATTTTCCCATCGTTTACTAACTGCGTAATCTTCCACTGCAACAACCGCTACACCAGCGACTTCACGTAATGGTTGTTTGCGGAACGAAGACATGATGTGAACAATTCGCTCTGCCCCTTCTTTTCCTTTTAACGTTAACGAACGCAATGACTCTTTATAGTAGCCATACTTTTCAAAAATGTCCATTAGTCCTTCATATAACGTTTTGCCTTGCGCTTTATAATACGCTGCTACTTCTGCCGCAAAAATAGCTGACTGCACCGCATCTTTATCACGAACAAAATCACCGATTAAATAACCGTAACTTTCTTCATATCCAAATTGGAACGTGTATTCTTTCGTTCGCTCAAACTCACCGATCTTTTCACCGATAAATTTAAATCCTGTTAACGTATCGATCGTTTCCAATCCATAATGCGCCGCAATCGCTCGGCCAATTTCCGATGTCACGATCGTCTTCAAAACGACACCATTCGCTGGCAAGATGCCTTTTGCTTGTTTTTGTGATAATAAATACTCTAACATTAACGCGCCCATCTGATTGCCAGTTAAAACGACATACTCTCCTTTGTCGTTCTTTACCGCTACTCCAAGTCGATCGGCATCCGGATCCGTCGCCATTAAAAGATCGGCGTTTATTTTTGCTCCATATTCGATCGCCAAGCCAAACGCCGCGTGTTCTTCTGGATTTGGTGAAGCGACCGTTGAAAAATTCGGATCTGGTTGTTCTTGTTCTTTCACAACGGTCACATTTTTAAACCCGAACGCTTCTAATCCTTTTCGGACAAGCATATTCGCTGTTCCATGGAGCGGAGAAAAAACGATGTTTAAATCTTTCGCGACACTCGCCACAAGCTCTGGATTTAATTGAATTGTTTTTAGCTGTGCAATATACGCTTCATCAATTTCTTCCCCGATATACGTCAACAGTCCTGCTTCAAGCAGCTCTTGCTCACTCGCCACAGCCACCGCTAATTCATCCTCTACCGCATTCACATATTCAATGAGTACATCTGCGACCGTTGGAGGGATTTGTCCCCCATCTTCGCCATACACCTTAAACCCATTATATTCGGGTGGATTATGACTCGCCGTAATCACAACTCCTGCAAACGCGCCTAAATAACGAACCGCAAACGACAACTCTGGCGTCGGACGAAGCTCTTTAAATAAATATGCTCGAATGCCGTGTTTTCCTACCGTCTTCGCCACTTCTAACGCAAACTCAGGCGATTTATGCCGAGAATCATAAGCAATGACTACCCCACGCGCTTTTGCCTCTTCCCCTTTCTCGACAATGTAACGTGCCAATCCTTCCGCTGCTTTTCGAATCGTGTATATATTCATCCGATTCGTCCCAGGTCCAATCTCCCCGCGCATTCCGCCTGTGCCAAATTCTAAGTTTCTATAGAAACTATCTTCAAGCAGTTTTTTATCCGCTTGCATCGAAAGTAATTGCTGTTTTAGCTGTTCATCTAAATGTGGATATGAAAGCCATTTTTGCACTGTCGTTTCCCAAGTCATATGCTAACTCCTCCTATGGATGTAGGTGGTAATAAGTAAAATAAAAAAGAGGCTGCTAGAAGTTTATCTCTTCTAGCAGCCCAAAAATTAGTGACTGACAAATAAGCAATGTTGCTCGACTTCTTCCCACGTCATATAGATTCGAACAATGTCTTCCTCAATTAACTGTGCTCCAGTTTGCACTTCGATAAATTCTAAATCAGTAATCGCTCTAATGCCATGTTTTGCGCCAATAGGGATCTCAAGTACATCCCCTGGTTTGACAAAACGAATTTCACCGTCAAGCGCAAATTCACCTTCTCCTTTGATAATCGTCCATACTTCACTGCGATGATGATGCATTTGATAGCTTAAATTTTTTCCTGCCGTAACGCCAATTCGTTTTGTTAATACTTCTCGTCCATCTTCAAATTTTGTGTAGTCTAGTACCCGATACCAACCCCAGCGACGTTCTTCGTACATCGGGCGCTGGTCAAAGTCGTTCACCAGTTCTTTAATTCGCGGGCTTGCGGCTTTATCAGAAACTAAAATTCCGTCCGGACTTACCGCCACAATCGCATTGGAAACTCCTAACACTGTTACTGGAATGTCTAATTCATTAATTAAATGCGTATTCTCTGAATCAGCAATAATCCCTTTTCCAATTTGCTCCGTTGCCATTTCTTCCGTCAATGTATTCCATGTGCCAAGGTCTTTCCAATACCCATCATACGGCAACACAACAATATGCTTCGTCTTTTCGACCACTTCATAGTCAAAGCTAATTTTCGGAAGCCGCTCATACTGCTTCAATAACTCTTCATATTGAATCGGAAGCCCTTTTGCTTCTAATAGCGAAATCATATAATCCAATCGAAAAGCAAACACACCACAGTTCCAAAGCGCACCTTGCTTGATTAACTCCGCTGCTTTTTCTTCGTTTGGCTTCTCTGTAAAATGGCTTACTCTTAAATAATCACTTTCACTAGATGTAGAAGTCGGAACAATATACCCGTACTTCGCCGATGGATACGTCGGTTCGACACCAATTAACGCCAAATCTGCATCACTTTCAAGAACCGTTTTTTCTAGCTCTTTGACTCGTTGGAAAAAGCGATCCTCTACATATGGATCGACAGGCAACACCGCAACCACTTCATCTAAACGAATTCCTTCGACGCTATACAAATAAACCGATGCGAGAGCGATCGCTGGGAACGTATCGCGCCGCATCGGTTCAATAATAATCGGTACATCTTGTCCTAATTGGCTTTGAATCATATCGACTTGGGATTTGCTTGTAGCAATCACAGCGGAATCAGCTAGGCCAACATTCCCTAACTGTTCCCATACACGTTGTACCATCGACTGCAACTCGCCATTTTTGTTTTCCAATACTTTCAAAAATTGCTTTGAACGAGCATCATTTGATAACGGCCAAAGGCGTTTGCCGGAACCGCCGGAAAGTAATACAAGTTTCATGGAAAACCTCCTAATTTTTTAATTACAATGTTGAAGTTTGTTATTTACATAGTCTTGAAACTCTTTTCTAAATCTTTCTGGTGAAAAACGCAATGCATTTTCACGACAGTCTTGATATTGAATATCTCCCGAGATATTCTCAAACAACTGAATAGACTGAACTAATGATGCCACGGTCTGTTCTTCAAAAAATAAGCCTGTAGGATTCTCAGCTTGTCCGTATCCTCGAACAGTTTCTAATGCCCCGCCTTTCCCGTAGGCAATTACCGGCGTACCACAAGCTTGCGCCTCAACAGGTGTAATGCCGAAATCCTCCTCAGCAGCAAATACAAATGCTTTTGCCCGCTGCATATAGTCTCTTAAAACTTCAAAAGGCTGGTATCCAAGCAATTCCACATTAGAAGCAGCCTTTGCCTTAATTTTATGAAAATCCGGTCCGTCACCTATAACGACTAATTTTTTATCTGGCATTTGTGAGAAAGCTTCAACAATCAAGTCGATCTTCTTGTATGGAACCATTCGAGATGCTGTAAGATAAAAATCTTCTTTTTTATCGTGGAAAGTAAAAGCGGACACATCTACCGGTGGATAGATGACATCCGCTTCCCTTCGATACACTTTCCAAATTCTCCGAGCGATAAATTTTGAATTCGATACAAAATAGTCGACACCATTTGCCGTACGATAATCCCAATTTCTTATGTAGTGTAAGATCGTCTTTGCGATCCAGCCTTTCATTCCTCGGTCTAATCTCGCCTCTTTTAAATATTGATGCTGCAAATCCCATGCGTAGCGGATTGGCGAATGAACATAAGAAATATGCAGTTGGTCAGGGCCCGTAATTACTCCCTTAGCAACTGCATGAGAACTAGAAATGACAATATCGTACTTTGATACATCCAATTGCTCGATAGCCAACGGCATAAAAGGCAGATAGCTTCGATACTTCTTCTTAGCAAACGGCAACTTTTGAATAAAAGAAGTAGTAACCTGTTTATTTAAAATAAAATCTCTCTGATCTTTATCTATAAAGTCTACGAGGCTAAACAAATCAGCATTAGGATAAATCTTGAGTAATTGTTCCAATACTTTCTCAGCGCCTGCATAGGTGACTAGCCAGTCGTGAATGATTGCGACTTTCACTTTGCTAGCACCTCCTCAATTACTTTAAGCGTTTCCTGTGCACATTTCTCCCATGAAAACATCTTGGCTCTTTCTAATCCTTTTCTACGTAATTCCTCTCTCAATTTATCATCAGACAATAGTAGCTTGATTTTTTCAGCAATATCCTCTGAGCTATAAGGATCAACATATAATGCCGCATCCCCGCAAACTTCAGGTAAGGAAGCGGCATTTGAAACAATCACAGGACAGCCGCAAGCCATGGCTTCTAAAGGGGGGAGGCCGAAGCCTTCGTATAAAGATGGGAAAACTAAAGCATGGGCATTTGCAATATACCGCTTTAATGTTTCATTATCAACAAATCCTGTAAACTTAATCCTATCTCCTAGTCTTTCGGCATATTTAATAACTTCTTGATCACCAGTAATAAAGCCTTCTTTTTTACCTATAATAACTAAATTATGAGGAATTTCATTTTTGATTTTTTCAAAAGCTTTTACTAGAGAGATTAAATTTTTATGTGGTTTAACATTGCCTACATAGACAATATAAGATTTTAAATCATTTGAATCTGTATCTTTATCTCTAAATTCTCTCCAAAAATTATTTACCCCATTATATACTGTATAAATATTATCTTGATTTCCATTAACAAACTTTAGAAATTCTTTTTTTGTAAAGTCAGATACTGAAATAATAGCATCCGCCTTTTTACTAACAGCTTTAAACATTAATTTAGCATATAGCTTTTTATGAAAACCACCTACGAATTCAGGTTTAGCAAGATGAAATACATCATGCACTGTTACAAGTATTTTTCCTTTATAGAAAATAGGAATTATATAATGAGGAGACCAAAATAGCACACTATCTTTAGGAATTTTGGATAGTAAATGCCGTTGTTCAGGTAAGGAATATATCTTTGACTTTAAATTAATAATAGAAACATTAGATTTTTGAGTCCATTCATAATTAAGAAGTGTATTTAAGTCACCCAACAAATAAAAATGGTAATTGTCTAAACTATTAATGATGTTAGGTAGTATATTTTGGATATATACTCCTATACCTGATGCATTGATCATTCTTACGTCAACTGTTATTTTCATTATTATCTACACTTCTCCCTGTCTATTAAAAACAAATATTCTCTAGAAAATACTACTCAACTATGTTTCTCAACTTCTCTAAATGATTCGAGAAATACAAACCACATCCATATCTCAAACTTATTCTCCAACCCTATATAAGTAAATATAGATAAAAACCCGTGGTGCTAGATAAAATCGAGTAAGCATAAAAATAGCCCTTGCTTGTGGATCTCCTGTAGAATGAAAGTGCTATCCAACATTCGAAAGGAGAATCCCCATGCAAGAGCACTTTCATTTTACTACAGATCAAGCAAAGATTCAAAAACAATATGCAGTCATTTTCTTTTTTGTTTCTGCCCAGCTGTCACAAATTCAATGCTATCTTCAACGTCGCAATCGTCATTTGGTGAAACAAGAAGATACGGTGATCATTGCTATTCATCTTTTAGGAAAGCTGCTTGGCTTCTCTTCCGAACGTGCATGGCATCGCTTTGTGACTGGGAACTCGTTTACGGATGGACGTTTTCTCAAACGTTCTCGATACAATCGCCGTTGCCGAGCGCTGCGCTTTGCGATCAAATGGATTCGTCATGAACTGGCGAAACGTGGGCAACACCATGCCTACGCGGTCGTAGATAGCATGCCAATCGAGTTGTGCCATGCCGCAAGAATGTACCGTGTCAAACGATTTCAAGGCATCGCTGACATTGGATTTTGTGCATCGAAAAAGCATTGGTACTATGGGTTTAAGTTTCATCTTCAAGTGACAGACCAAGGATAACTGGACAACACTTCGCCTAGCAACTTCAATACCATTTTCTTCTAAAATTGTTATTCGGTTATTCTCTACACCAACAGCGTGACAAAGTTAAGTCAAAAATTTTATATTTGCATGTCGAATTTGTCAGCAAGTTGAAAAAACCCAGCCGTTTAAAAATAGGGAGAGCTATACCTGTAAAGTCTAAATCTTGTTAATACAACCCCAATCAATATTATTCCGCCAACGACATAAACGCTAAAGAAGCCTGCTGTTATCATAAAATTTATGGATAAATGCGCTGTAACATAAGACGATAAGATGTTATTCATTGATTGGTATTTATCTTCTAAAACGAGAGACTTTTGAGCAAAGAGATGAATTTTATATATAATATATCCATACAAAAACCCAAAAAACATTACACCAATATAACCAAAGTTAAAATATGGCTCTCCAAATATTCCTGGTCTTAACCCTGGATGAATAGAGTGATCAAAGCCAAGAACTCTAGTTGTAAAGACTCCTAATCCCCATTCCTCTCTAAATGAGAAAATTGAGCTAGGGATAAATGAAAGCAATCCCGCTAATTGAGTTCTACCATATAGATAACTTTCATCCCAACCAGAGAGCACCCAGGCAAAATCTCTTAAATCCGAAAAATTGTTTCCGTAGAATAATTTATTATACAATTTGTCAATTGTTACAAACGGATTATACTGATGCTCTCGCAAATCACCGATATAGATAGCCAAGAACAAAAGAACAAACCCTAAAAACACAATTTTCAAGAGATTGCTTCTTTTTTTAGACTGAAAATTAAATTTAGCATAAATAAATAACAAAATACCCCCTAATGTAGCAGCTCTAGTCCCACTTGTAAGTCCTAAAAGTATTCCTATCAAAATAAAAAAAATTGCTAATATAGATCTTTTAGTATGAAATACAAACAAACTCAAACTTACAAATAACGGCAATAAAGCCAAAAACAAATTAGCAATAGGTCTTACAGCTGGATTAGCCATAGCGTAAGCCCTTGCGGTATTACCTTGAGCAAAATAACCTAGTTTATACATTAAAAAAAATAATCCAATTAAAAATAACGACAATACTAATAGCGAACTAGTTTTACTCAAAAATTTAAAAGATTGTGACACGCTATTTAAAACAGGAAAGTTATCTGCCTGCTTACTCCTAGCAACAAGACAACCTATGATAAAGCCCAATATACCTATTAATGATATTATAAATGCTTTATCTATATAATTTAAATATCTTAAATACCAAGTATAACCTGTAGCAGGAATATTTTTAGGAGAAAGTGCAAATGGGTACATCAAAACAAGAGGTATAAATATATTCATTATTATAGTTGTAGATAAGACAGTAACCATTTTTCTCTTAATCATAATATAAACAAACCAGCAAACGAAATAAAAGAATACAAAAAACCATAATAATAAAAATATAAAATGATCATTAATAACTGAATACATACCATCACCAATGTTAGTTGTATTATTTATAAACTACGTGTTTTCCAATTTTCTCAAAATACCCATACCATGGTCAAAGTCAAAGAGAACATTTCGGGTACGTTTCGCGAAGAAACATTCGCCCAGTCTTTTTGTATCACAAGAAGCATCGTTTCCACACTGACGAAACACGAAAAAAACGTGTGGGATTCGTTATGTCTTCTGTTGACAGGTGACAACGCTTGATCGTCTTCTTTCTACCACTTAGGGCATTTTCTATTACGGGGATGCCCTATTTGTGTTGCGCTTCTTTACATACTACTATCGGAGTGAATAGTTACAATACTTTTAGTATTTAAAAAAATATCTATTAAATGCTTAATAAGGTAAAGCATTCCGAAATAATATGAAGGCTGAAGACTAAAAGTAATAGAACTAAAATTTATAACACTAGAGCCAGTAAAACCTGAAAAAAATACTACAAAATATAACAAGTAATCTTTTTTAAGAAATAATAAAAATATTCCTATAGGTATTAATAAATATCCCATAATTGTTATTTCCATTGAACTAACCCCTTAATAACACTAAGGTCGGGAGAAAAATAACTGACTTTTTCGATACAAACTAACTGCCAGAGAAACTTAAGCAAATTCGACCACTTTATAGAGCTGTGACCTTTACATTATCGATTGAAGTCGAAAAAATACTAATCATTTCCATGATTATACATAATTACTTTACCATAGTATTTAAAAATTGCAGTTTTACTTTCGGGATAACCTCTTTGGAACAGCTAACTCTTCCATCCCTATCTATTCGTACAATGCTTTAATTATCAATTTTATTCTTATAAGCTTTCTATCATAATTACAAACGACCATCTTTATTAGCTTTTTCAAGGCTTTATAATACCTATATAAATAAGAAGTTATCCACTTATATTTCTCTTGTGTACGCTTTACCATCCAATGACCATTTCTTATATCATAAAACGCAACATAGGGAGACGGATTAGATTCTCCACCTGATGAAATAGACACTTTGTGGTAAATTGCAGAATTTGGAATATAAACAATTTTCCACCCCTTATTAGAGGATTTCAAATTCCAATCAGTTTCCTCATAGTAGAGAAAGTAATCTTCCTCCATGTACCCAACCGTTTCAAGAATTTCCTTTCTGAAGCACAAACTACAACCTGTTATATAATCAACTTCCTTAAGTTGATTATATTGACCTTTATCTTCCTCTTTAAAACCTATATGCGCACATGCTCCAGTCCAAGTGTTTACTTTTCCACCCGCAAACCAAATTTTATTCGTACCGTAGTAATAAATCTTTGAGCCAACAATCCCCACTTGTCGATCTTTTTCTAATGTTTCCACTAGTGGAGTTAAAGCATTCGGGTCTACTACCGTATCATTATTCAACATCCAAAAATATTGATATCCTTGATTGTATGCTTCTTTAATTGCAACATTATTCCCACCAGCAAATCCTAAATTCGCTCCAGTTTGAATGAATGTAATTGGTACATTAAGCTTACCATTCTTGTAATCTTGTTGTAGTTTTTCAAACGATTCGTCTTGTGATGCATTGTCTACTAAAAATACATGAAAGTAAGGATACGTTAAATGTTCTAGCGATTTTAAACACTCAAATGTATCATCATATGCATTCCAATTTAAAATAATAATCGCTACGTCTTTATCAGTTACTTGTTTCAAATGTTCATCACTACCTTATAGTTTAATTTGTATTATAAAATCTTTCAACGCTTCTCTCCATTCCCTCATTTCACTAAACCCATTTAACCTTAATGCCATATGCTCAAACACCGAATACATCGGTCTTGGTGCTGGTCTTGGAAACTCTTTTGTCGTGCAAGGATTGACTTTAACCTCAATCCCAGCTTCTTCAAAAATTGCTTTAGCGAACTCATACCAAGAACAATGCCCAGAATTGGAAACATGGTAAACGCCGTATTTTTCCGTTTGAATCAGTTCCAAAATGCAATTGGCTAAATCGACTGTATATGTCGGGCAACCAATTTGGTCGTTTACGACCATTAATTCATCCCGTTCTTGAGCCAGCTTTAACATGGTTTTGACGAAATTATTTCCATGCTTCCCATATACCCAAGATGTTCTGACGATAAAAAACTTCGAATGCAAGTCGCGGACAAACTGCTCACCAGCTAGTTTACTTTTTCCGTATACGCTAAGCGGGTTTGTCGGGGCAAATTCGTTATACGGCGCATTCGCTGTTCCATCAAAGACATAATCGGTACTGATATAGACAAGTTTTGCCCCTACCGCTTCTGATGCTACTGCGACATTCCTCGTCCCGTATGCGTTAATTAAAAAAGCTTGATCTGGCTCCGATTCCGCTAAATCGACTTTTGTATAGGCAGCAGCGTGAATAACAACATCAGGGTTAACTGCGCTAATAACTTGTTTTACTTGGTCAAAGTTTGTTATATCTAACTCTTCTCGTCCATAACCATAAACTTCATATCCTCTATCAGCGAGTAAATGGACTAAATCTGTGCCAAGCTGACCTTTTGCACCTGTTACAACAACTTTCATAGCTTGTCACCATACTGTTTTTGATAGTAGTTCATATATTCACCGGATTTAATATTTTTCCACCATTCTTGGTTGTCGATATACCATTGGATTGTTTCAACGATACCCTTTTCGAAGGTATATTGTGGCTTCCAGCCAAGCTCTGTCATAATTTTCGTTGGATCAATCGCATAACGACGATCATGCCCTGGACGATCGGCAACATATTTAATTAAATCTTTTGAAACCCCGAGTTTTTCAACGATTAGATGCACGATTTCATTATTTGTCCGTTCATTATGTCCACCGATATTGTATACTTCACCAGGTCTACCTTTATGAATGACTAAATCAATCGCCGCGCAATGGTCTTTAACATGTAACCAGTCACGAATATTTTGACCGTCACCGTAAATCGGAAGTTCTTTCCCCTCCAGCGCATTCGTGATCATTAACGGAATGAGTTTTTCAGGGAAGTGATATGGTCCATAGTTATTAGAACATCTCGTAATGTTCACATTTAGCCCATACGTTTCATGATACGCTCTTACAAGTAGGTCTCCACCAGCTTTACTTGCCGAATAAGGGCTATTCGGTGCTAATGGTGTTTCTTCTGTAAAATATCCCGTTTCTCCAAGTGTACCGTACACTTCATCCGTTGAAATTTGCACATATTTCTTGATATTGTTGGCTTTCGCCACGTCCAATAACGCTTGCGTTCCCAATACATTTGTTTTTACAAAAATATCAGGATCTGTAATACTACGATCGACATGCGATTCCGCTGCAAAGTTCACAATAACGTCAATTTCATGAGTTTTAACAAGATAATTCACTAGCTCACGGTTATTGATATCACCCTTCACAAAGGTATAGTTAGGATGATTTTCAACATCCTTTAAGTTTTCAAGATTACCAGCATAGGTTAATAAATCATAATTGACTAGTTTATAATTTGGGTATTTCTCAAGCATGTAACGAACAAAGTTGCTACCGATAAAACCCGCTCCGCCTGTAACTAAAAGATTCATGACTGTCTCTCCCACTCAAAGTTGATTTCGGCATCTGCTAATAGTGGATGTTTCGTATCTTTATCAGAAAGAATTGGATTCGCTGTCGGCCAGTCAATTCCTAGCGTCAGATCATTCCAAAGAATGCCACGATCATGTTCAGGTGAATAATATTCATCAACTTTATATTGTACTTCCGTATTTTCCACTAACGTACAAAACCCATGTGCAAAACCTTTCGGCACAAGCAATTGCCGCTTATTCTCCGCACTTAAAATAAAACCTTGCCATTTGCCAAACGTCGGCGAACCTTTGCGAATATCAACGATAACATCATAAATGGCGCCTCTAGTAACGCGGACGAGCTTCGTTTGCGCTTTCGGATTTAACTGATAATGAAGCCCGCGGATCGTTCCCGCTTGTTGTGATAACGAGTGATTATCTTGAATAAAATCGAAATCCAGACCATATTCCGCAAAAAGCTTTTTATTATAACTTTCCATAAAAAAGCCCCGGTGATCACCAAACACTTTTGGCTCAATCAACAATACACCGGGTAACAGCGTCTTACTCACTTTCATTCTAAAGCACCTCATCTTTACAAATAAATCGGTCGTTTTTTCTGGTTGGCAATATCAATTAAATATTGACCGTACTGATTTTTCTTTAGCGGCTCCGCTAGTTTTAATAACTGTTCTCGGTCAATGTATCCTTTCAAATAGGCAATTTCCTCAAGGCAAGCAACTTTTAAACTTTGCCGCTTTTCAATTGTCTCAATAAATTGTGAAGCTTCAAGCAAAGATTCATGCGTGCCAGAATCTAACCATGAAAAACCTCTTCCTAAAATCTCCACATGCAATTCGCCAAGCTCTAAATATTTTTTATTCACATCGGTAATTTCCAGCTCGCCACGCGCGGAAGGCTTAATACTTTTTGCGAATTCTACAACATGGTTGTCATAAAAATACAACCCTGTCACCGCATAATTAGACTTCGGATGTTTCGGTTTTTCTTCAATGGAAATGACTTTTCCATTTTCATCAAACTCTACAACGCCAAAACGTTCTGGATCATTTACGTAATACCCAAACACCGTCGCGCCTGTTTTCCGTTCCACGGCGTTTTGCAATAACTTTGTCAATCCGTGTCCATAAAACACATTGTCTCCTAAAATCAGCGCAACATTATCATCACCGACAAACTCTTCCCCAATAATAAACGCCTGCGCAAGACCATCCGGGGAAGGCTGCACAGCGTAAGACAACGAGATTCCCAGCTGCGACCCGTCTCCCAACAGCTCCGCAAACCGCGGCGTATCATTCGGAGTGGAAATAATTAAAATGTCGCGGATACCCGCTAGCATTAACACCGACAATGGATAATAAATCATCGGTTTATCATAAATAGGTAATAATTGTTTAGATACTGCTTTTGTTAGCGGATAGAGGCGAGTACCGCTTCCCCCAGCTAAAATAATTCCTTTCATTGTGTTTTTACTCCCATTCCTACAGTTTTTAAAATAGTAGTCAATAAATTCTTATAAAATAGCATGACAAAAACCGTAACGACTAACAAATATAAAAACATTCCCAATACATAAGACAAGTTAGTGCATAAGAAAAATGAAGCTATCGTCAAAATAATAAATATATGATGTTTAAGAGTATTAATATTAAACTTTCTATAAAAATAAAAATCCGTATAAATTGCCCATATGTAAAACGAAAGAAAAGTACCTATTGAAAAATTTAATAAGCTAGGTGCTGAAAAAACAATAATAATATTGGATAATAATGTTATAGCAAATGCAACTATATTATTTCTATTGTAATCTTTCACTAACTGTAAAGCCTTATAAAAGTTAACACTTACAATATTAATAGTACTTCTTAAAATTATAATTGGATATAGAATAGCTGTGATTATTATAGATTCAGTATAATCTCCTAAATAATTTATTACTATAAATTCAATGACAAAAAAAGTACATAAACTATAACTAGCTACAAGAATACAAATCGAAGAAAACAACTCATATTTTTGAGCATTGAGCTGACCTCTATTACGAGCAATATATGGATACAAATATACAGAAATTGAATTAATAATTGTAAAGACTAATCCTAATAACGAAACAGCAAAAGAATAATATGAAAATTCAGCAATAGAAAGAAAGTGATCAATAAAAATTCTATCTATTCCAAGGACAATTAACCCCATAAAGTTACCAACAAGTACAAAAAATCCTATCTTATAATTAGATACAATCTCATTTTTCACTAGGAATATACTTTCTCTTTTTCCTATAACGATATCCTTAAACTGAATTGTATATTTAATGGAAATTAATAAATTAATGATGCTCTGAATAAAAATATAATAAAAGTAATTTTTGATACCTAAAAAGATTAATATGCAAATAAATAGTATATTAAGTACATTTTGCAACATTGTATTTACTGCAAATATACGAAATTTCTTCGTAATTTGACAAACAAATGAAAAAAAGGTTGCTATATTTACAAAGATTATATTTATAGCAACCATTATATAAATAATTTTTTTATCTATATTGTTGGTAAAAAGGATTAATGCCCCAATTAGAATAACAGCTATAATGACCTGGGTAAATAACAAGAAAAAGAAAAACGTTCGAAATTTTGTTTTTGGTAAATTCTCGTAGTTATAATGCCCGTACCGAACTAAAATCCCATCAATAAATCCTAGATGTGCTACTCCTACTAAACCCAGATAAAATCCAAACAATTTAAAATAACCAAATTGTGTTACGCCAAGATATTTCGGAACTATTAAAGAAAGAAAAACACCATTTATTATTGTGACTATGCTAGAAAACATTACAGCAATGAAATTCTTACTATCTTTTGACCAAAGTTTAATTTTGTTTTTAATACTTCAACACTCCTACATTATTATATTACTAATACGCACCTTTTTTATTCAAAACTATAAGCAAAGTTTTTAACAAAATCCTAATATCTAAAAAAATTGATTGATTGATTATATACAATAAAGTTCTAAATCCACTCTCTCAGGATACCCGACCTCGCTTCTCCCGCTTACCTGCCAATAGCCTGTAATTCCTGGCTTGACTGATAAAAATTTTGAAACTTCCCTTCCGTATTCTTTTAGTTCTTCTTCAACCACTGGTCTCGGTCCAACCAAACTCATTTCTCCTTTTAATACACTAATCGGTTGAGGAGTTTTATCAAGGCTTGTTTTATATAAGAATTAACCCAATTTTCTATTTAATCTTAATAAGCACTATTTGGCTTAATCATTATTTTAATCGTTTTAAGTATAATCTTTAAATCATATAAAATCGAACGTTCACGAATATATTTTAAATCCAGTTCCACCATCTCGTTGAATCCTAAATCATTTCTCCCACTCACTTGCCACAACCCCGTACACCCTGGTGTGACAAGCAGTCTTTGCTTATCGTATTCCGTATACTGCGCTACTTCCCTCGGCAGAGGTGGACGTGGGCCAACTAAGCTCATGTCCCGTTATTAACATATTTTAGGTGAGGGTGTAGCTTGAATACAACGTACGATCCCGCAGTTTTAATAAGCTCCCTTTCGTAAAACCACCATAAACACTGTTTTTACGAGAATCACTATATCTAAAAACAACGATTGATTATATACATAAAATAATTCCACGTCTACTCTCTCCGGATACCCGACCTCACTTCTTCCGCTTACCTGCCAATAGCCAGTCATTCCTGGCTTGACGGACAAAAACTTCGCAACGTCGCTTCCGTACTCTTTTAACTCCTCTTCTACCACCGGCCTCGGTCCGACCAGGCTCATTTCCCCTTTTAATACGTTAATGAGCTGAGGAATTTCATCTAAGCTTGTCTTACGCAAAAAACGTCCAAGGTTCGTGATACGCGGATCTTCATGCGGCTCTAGTTTATAATTGTTTCTTAAATATTTTTGATAAAGCTCTTTATCGGCTTTTAGCTTTTCCTCCGCATTGACGATCATCGAACGGAATTTGTATATGTAAAACCTTTCTCCGTGTTTGCCGACGCGAACTTGCTTGAAGAAAATCGGACCTTTCGAATCGCCAAATAAATAAAAGATGCCAATGCATAAAAAAAGCGGGCTTGATACAATAAGCCCAATGATTGCTCCGACAATATCAATGATTCTTTTTGTGATGGCGTATAGTCTAGATGTATCTTCTAAACTTTGAAAGGAAGCGTATTCTACTCTTTGATTCGAAACAACTGCTTCCTGCATAGTATTTGACTTCGCCAACTCCCTTCATCCCCCTTTAACCTTTTATTCCTTCACTTTCGCTTCTTGCAATATCTGCTCCATAAACGGAATGAGATGTTGTTTCAACTCTTCATCTTGCATCGCAAACTCAATCGTCGTCTGGATAAACCCAAGCTTCTCCCCAACATCATACCGCTTTCCTTCAAACTCATACGCAAAAACGCGTTGGATTTCGTTTAGCTTTTGAATCGCATCGGTAAGCTGGATTTCACCGCCGGCGCCGGTTTCTTGTTTTTCAAGAAACATGAAAATTTCTGGCGTGAGTATGTACCGACCCATGATGGCTAAGTTCGATGGTGCAGTGCCTGGCGCTGGCTTTTCGACGAATTGTTTCACTTGATAGCGTCGTCCTTTTTTGTCAAGTGGATCGATAATGCCGTATCGATGCGTTTCGTCGTCTGCGACTTGTTTGACGCCGATGATCGAGCTATGCGTTTGTTCAAATTCGTTCATCAGTTGTTTTAAACAAGGGGTATCGGATTGGACGATGTCGTCGCCTAACAGCACCGCAAACGGTTCATCGCCGATAAATTTGCGGGCGCACCAAACGGCGTGGCCAAGTCCTTTCGGTTCTTTTTGGCGAATGTAATGAATATCAACTTTAGACGGCTCTTTTACTTTTTCAAGCAAGTCGTGTTTGTTGTTTTTTAGTAAAGCTTGTTCAAGTTCGAATGCATGGTCGAAATGATCTTCAATGGCACGTTTTCCTTTTCCTGTGACGATAATGATATCTTCAATGCCTGATTCAATCGCTTCTTCGACGATGTATTGAATCGTTGGCTTGTCGACGATCGGAAGCATTTCTTTCGGCATCGCTTTTGTCGCAGGTAAAAAGCGCGTGCCGAGTCCGGCGGCTGGAATGATCGCTTTTCGTACTTTTTTCACATAGATCCCTCGCTTCCTAAACTGTACACCCACGTACATGTTATATATGCACAACATATACGTCGATGTACAAAAAAATAGCTCCCATTGGGAGTTAGTTTGGTAGACGTGTTTTTAAATTTAAAATTTCTTTTTCATGTTCAATCATTTTATCAAATATGACATCAGATCTACGCTGCAAATAAGCAACCGTCACATCCATTGATTTTTTTATGTTTGTCAAATCATTTATGACTAGTGTCTGGTTGTTTTTTGATATGCGTAGCTCTTCAAGAATCTTTTCTTGCGTCCGTTCCATATTTCCGAGTGATTGTTTCATATCGACCATATCATTTTCTAGCTTGTGTTGACCTGCTTGTAATTGTGCAACATCCTGTTGTAACGCTTGTTGACCCGCTTGTAATTGTGCAACGTCTTGTTGTAATGCTCGTTGACCTGCTTGTAACTGTGCAACATCTTGTTGTAACGCTTGTTGACCCGCTTGTAATTGCGCGACGTCTTGTTGTAACGCTTGTTGGCCTGCTTGTAACTGTGCAACGTCTTGTTGTAATGCCTGCTGACCTGCTTGTAACTGTGCGACGTCCTGTTGTAACGCTTGTTGGCCTGCTTGTAACTGTGCGACGTCTTGTTGTAACGCTTGTTGGCCTGCTTGTAACTGTGCGACGTCTTGTTGTAACGCTTGTTGGCCTGCTTGCAGTTGTGCGACGTCTTGTTGTAATGCTTGTTGACCTGCTTGCAGTTGTGCGACGTCTTGTTGTAACGCTTGTTGACCTGCTTGTAATTGTGCGACGTCTTGTTGAATTTGAGCAACTGTGTTTTCTAATGCTCGCTGACCTACTTGTAGCTCTGCTACTTCTTGCTGAATTTGAGCAACACTCGCTTCTAATACTTTTTGACCACGTTGCAACTCTTGTTGTGTTTGTTCAACACGCTCTAATTGTTCATGAATCGGTTGCAGTTCTTCTTTTAACACAGAGCGAAGCAAAGCTTTTAATTCTTGGCTCAATTGTATCCCTCCTTTACCATTTCTCTCATTATAACATGGCAAAAAAGAGACATAAACAAAAAACAAGGTTAGCATTGGGCATCTAACCCACCCTCACACCGCACCATCGACGACAAGCGTCTAAGGTGGCAAGACCGTCATCGTCCCCACCCACAGCACAGCCGAGTGCCTCCGTTGATAACGGTAAGGAGACATCACCGAAACATGTAGACGACCGTCATTCGGTGTCTATCGAAAAAAGAAAGCTGATATCGACAAACGTACGAAACCAGCAAAGCATAACTAATCCACACGATGTATTGGGAACATATAAAACTTAGAAAATACCTAAAAACTTCTTCTTCTTAATTCGCTCTGGTGCATCTTTATACAACGTCTCGTTCGCGACAAGCAGTTCGGCGTTTTCACGGAAAACGTATACTGCTTGCGAGCCGAACTGTTTTTGAATGACGTCGTACGCTTCACGCATATAGAATGCCCGTGACGTCGTATTATGCGCATCCGATGCGATTAAATGAGCTAAGTTCGCTTCGATGATTTGCAAGGAAAAATTCTTAATTTTTTTGCCGAACTTACCAGCAATACTTCCCGCAGTCAGCTGTGTCAATGCTCCTTTTTTCACAAGGTCATATAGCTTCGTTGGGTGCTCGATCAGCTCGCTATTTCGCTCCGGATGGGCGATAATAGGGACGAGACCTTGCAGCTGAATATCGAACAACAACTGCTCGGTGTAACGCGGAACGTGATTGCTTGGTAGCTCGATTAAAACGTACTTCGTTTCTGCGAGAGGTAAAATATCACCGTCTCGATAACCGTCTAGCCATTCCCCATAAATGCGTACTTCTTGCCCGGGTAAAACAGAAAGGGGAATGCGATGGTATTGCAACGCTTCATTCAATGCATAAACGTGTTCCATAATGGACGATTTATCGTTTTCAAACGCTCCATTGCGGTGATGGGGGGTGGCGATGATTGTTGTAATTCCCTCCGCAACAGCTGCTTTTGCCATCTCAATTGCATCAGCGAGCGTTTTCGCCCCGTCATCGACAGACGGCAAAATATGACTATGAACGTCAATCATCACAATCCCCCCTTTGATCTATCGACATGAAAGAAATTTTTCTCATATTTTTCGACAATTTCCTCGTATGTAATTCATACTAACATAGGAAAATCGTATTACGCAATATACAATTTTTGTCGAATATTGTCTATTTGTTGCCATAGTAATAGTAATAGTTGCTTTCTTTTTGTTTCTTTTGGTTTAGCACGACACCGAGAAGCTTTCCTTTCGCCGCTAAAAGGAGTTCTTTCGCCTTTTGTGCAGCTTCAATTTCTGTCTTTCCACTATGGACAACAAGAATCGTTCCATCACATTGATTCGCTAAAATTTGCGCATCTGTCACCACTAAAACGGGCGGTGTATCAAAAAGAACAACATTAAACTGATCATACGCTTCCGCTAATAGTTCTTCCATTGTGGCTGAGCCGAGCAATTCAGCTGGGTTTGGCGGAATCGGACCGCTCGTTAACACGAATAAGTTTTCCACATCCGTTTCTTTCACCGCTGTTTGAAGTGTAGCTTGTTTCGTTAATACGTTCGTTAAACCGATGTAGTTATCTTTTCGAAACGTATAATGGACTGTCGGTTTGCGTAAGTCGGCATCAATAAGAAGCACTTTTTTTCCTTGTTGCGCAAAAACGACCGCTAAATTGGCAACGGTTGTTGATTTTCCTTCTGCAGGGGCAGAAGAGGTGACCATAATCGAGCGCAACGGTCGATCAGCGACAGAAAATTGAATGTTTGTTCGAATCGTCCGATATTGTTCAGAAATTGGTGACTTCGGATTTGTTTTTGTAATGAGTGAGCGCATCGTCCGCTCAAATACTTGCTTTTTCTTTTTAAGAACCAATCGTCTCACCTCGTACTTGCTTTTTCGCTTGTAACGCTTTTGCTTCTTTTCCTTCTTCATCAATTGTTGTGACAGCTCCTAGCACAGGTAGCTCAAGCAATTTCTCGACGTCCTGTTCGTTTTTAATCGTATTATCTAAATATTCAAGTAAAAATGCTAAACCAACACCTGTCATCATGCCAACGACGAAAGCGATCGCCATATTGAGTAGCGGCTTTGGTTTCACCGGAACCGGCTGTTCTTTTACTTCTGCCTTTGCTAAAATGTTGACGTTATCAACGTTCATAATTTTCACGATTTCACGTTGAAATACGTTTGCGACGGTATTGGCAATATCAGCCGCCATATGCGGATCGGGATCTTCGACTGTTACGTTCACGACTTGCGAGTCTTTTTCACTTGTGACGTTAATTTTTTCATTAAGCTCTTCAATCGACATATTTAAATCGAGTTCATCTTTTACAATATCTAAAATGGCTGGGCTTTTCATAATGACGTTATATGTATTAATAAGCTGCAAGTTCGTTTGAATTTCGTTAATATTGTAAATTGGCTGTTCACTTTTCGCTTGGTTCACTAATAGTTGCGTCGATGCTTGATAAATCGGCGTCAACACAAAATAGCTGACAATCCCACTTATCATCGTGGCGATGACGGTCATTGCAATAATAAGCCAGGCACGTTTGCGCAACGTTTGAAATAGTTCTCGTAAGCTAATCGTCTCTTCCATAGTTTCCTCCTAAACACTCATTTTTCGACAAGCATTCGACTAATTCCATTATAAATAGACAATCTATAATTCTCTACCCTTTTTTGAAAAAAAAATTACAAATAAAAACCAGCAGTTTCTTTTTCTGCCGGTTTAATGAATCATTTCGCCATCTTCACTTTCTTGTCCTAATACTCGCTTCGCTTCATTGATCATGTCGTACATTTCTTGTACCGTATACTCACGATTTGGCAACGGTTCGTCATACGCTTGATAATATAAAATTTCTGCTAGTTTTCGTTGTTTGATGCTCGCTCGTTTCGTCAGCTTTTCTTTTTTTTTAATTCATGTTGGAGACGTTCGATATGATATTTTGCTTCTAGTTTACAGCCGTAAGGGAAATCATCGATGCCGAGCCGTTCAACGAGACGGTTAATTTCGGCAATTTGTTCGTCCGTTGGAGGTTCATTGACGAGCTGGTCAATAATTTCGTTAATGCGGTCGGCAAGTTGTTCATGAAAGTGTGGGTTTGTTTTAATCGTATCGTCTAATTCCGCAAACCATGTCGCTTCATTGTATAAATAATGACGCCATTGTTCCATGAACGCTGCAGCATCATATTTTGTTTCGTCCCAGCCGATTGTTGCCATATATTGTTCAAACACTTTTTTAATCGACAGCGTGATGTTCATCTTGATGCGATGAGGAAGCTGTTTTAACATATACAAAAACCCTCCATATAATAATCGTCAACCGTTAATGTACCATAAAAAAAGAATGTTGACAAAGTTGTTTTATAACTTTGTTACGTATTATAGGAAAGGAGGGAATAAAAAAACGTAAGAGGAATCCTCTTACGTTTATTCGTCCGTATTGTCTGCGTCATTCATATCTTCTGCATCTTCAACGGCGTCTTCTTCATCTGGCACAGCATCGTCTTCATCGTCGCCGACGCCTTCATTTGTATCTTCGCCTGGTTGCATTTCTTCTTGATTGTTCATATCGTTATCGGTATCGTCGTTATTGCAACCGGTGACGACCATGATGGCGATGAGCGCGCTAAGTAGTTTGAGTAGCCATTTTGCTTTCATCGTTCGTCTCCTTTCTGTCTTATATGTAATCACCTATAACATGCCCAGAAAGGAGACGATTATGCATTATTTTTCACCGAGCGCAAACATGATTTCTGTTTCGCATACGAGCTCACCATCGACTGTGGCGATGCCTTTTCCTTTGCCAATTGCACCTTTAAAACGAATCATTTCGACTTCTAATCGTAATTGATCACCCGGCTTTACTTGTTTTTTAAATCGGCAGTTATCGATGCCTGTGAAAAAGGCGAGGCGACCGCGGTTTTCTTCTTTCATTAACATCGCGACAGCTCCCACTTGCGCAAGCGCTTCGACAATTAATACGCCAGGCATGACGGGATAGTCAGGAAAATGACCGACAAAAAATTGTTCGTTTGCGCTCACGTTTTTCATGCCGACGGCGCGTCTTCCTTCTTCGACTTCAACAATGCGATCAACGAGTAAAAACGGATAGCGATGTGGAATAATTTGTTGAATTTGTTGAATATCAAGCATGCATTGTTCCTCCTTTATAAAAAAACGGAAGGATCTCCCTTCCGCCTTTTTTTCAATGTATCACGTTTTGAAGTGGTCTGTCCACTACTGTTTTTCGATTAAATCGACAATATGTTGCCACGTCGCTGGCTTTAACGCATCCCATGCGTTTCCTTCGCCAATTACACCGTAGCCGACCATCGCTCCGATCATCCCACTTAACAGAACGAGAACGAACACGATCACTAAACGAAGCCAAATCGGAATAAGGCGACGGCGCGGACGGCGAAGCGAGCGTTTTTGTTTTTTTTCTTCCATAATGATTTCCCTCTCTACGAACGAATGCCGTTAATAATCCCCATCATTTGATCCGATAGCGTAATCGCACGAGCGTTAAGCTGATATGACCGTTGCGTAATCATCAGTTCACTCATTTCTGTCGCTAGCTCCACGTTTGATTGTTCTAGGGCGTATTGTTGTAATGAAATGTCGTTGCGATTATTGCCAGCTAAGTTGATTGTTGCGTCTTCCACATTGAGCCCATTTGGAAAAGCAAAACGGTTATCGCCAAGCGCTTGCATAAGTTGCGGACGGGTGATATATGATACCCCGATGTTTACCGTCTGCATGATGTCTCCGTTTGGCGCAATGAATTGCATCGTGCCGTTTTGGGTGACTTGAATATCTTTAAAACCGTCGCGGACAGTAATCGGCTCGTCGTTTTCATTTAGCACCGCGTAACCATCAGCTGTTACAACCATAAGTTCGTTTGGATTGTTCACCGACGGGCTAAGGTAAAACGCACCATCGCGCGTATATTGAATGTCGCCATCGACGGCGATGCGGAAAAATTGCCCTTCTTTCGTTAAAGCAAGGTCTAATGGACGATCTGTTTTTACGATCGAACCTTGTTTCATTTGCATATAGGTGGACGCAACTTTTGCGCCGACACCGAGGCGGACACCTGCTGGCGTCAGACGAGGCGCTTCGTCCGTTTTTGGCAAGTTCGTAAACTGTTGGGCAAGCAATTCACCAAATACGGCATCGCGTTTTTTATATCCCGTTGTATTGACGTTGGCGATATTATGGCTAATGACGTCTAGTTGTTGTTGTAGTTGGTTCATCGTGTTGGCGGCAGTAATCATTGACCGAAGCATCGTCATCCCCCTACCTTAAGCGGCCGATTTCGTTTGCCGCTTTGTCCATACTTTTATCATATGCTTGTAAAATTTTTTGGTTCGCTTCAAACGCTCGGTAAGCTGAAAGCATATCTGTCATCGCACGAGACAAATCGACGTTTGAACGTTCCATATATTGTTGACGAATTGTATACGTGTCAGCAGGCGGAAGTTCTTGTTCGGCTCGAAATAAACCGTTCCCTTCTTTCGTAAGCGTTTGCACATTTTCGGCATAAGCGATGCGAAGGCGAGCAATTTGTTCGCCGTCTTTTGTGATCGTTCCGTCTTCAAGTACAGTAAACTGTTCATCGCCCACTTGAATACGGTTGCCTGTTTCATCGAGCACGTACAAGCCGTCTGTCGTCGTTAAAAAACCATCGGCATCAATTGTAAAGTGACCGTTTCGTGTGTAGCGCACGTCGCCGGCTTCATTTTGTACTGTAAAAAACGATGTGCCTGTCCCATCGACGATCGCCATGTCGGTGTTGTTTCCTGTTTCGCGTATATCTCCTTGCGCAAAGTTCGGCACAAGTTCTTGCACGTACACCCCTGTCGATAGCGGACCAATGTACGTCCGATCGCGCCATGTGAGTTTTTTTTCTGTCGGAATCGTTGTTTGTTGAATGCGGTGCATTAGCATCTCTGGAAAGGCTCGCAACGATGCTTGATCAGCTTTGTAGCCCGGCGTATTCGCATTTGCGATATTGTTCGTCATCATCTCGATGCGGCGTTGTTGTGAAAGCATGCCTGAGACTGCTGTATATAGTCCGCGAAACATAAAACTCCCCCTCACCGTTTTTACACTACTTTCATTATAAAAGAAATGTGGGGAAAAAGCGAATAGGTACCATTTCCCAATGGTACCTATACGGGTTGACGATATGGAGCTTTGTCGATGTTATCAAGCATTAATCCTGTGCCGATCGCTACACAGTCCATCGGATTTTCCGCAATAAAGACCGGTACTTTTAATTCTTGCGCAAGCAGTTGGTCGATGCCGTGAAGCAATGCCCCACCTCCTGTTAAGAAAACGCCGCGGTCAATAATGTCGGCTGATAGTTCTGGCGGTGTGCGCTCAAGGACGCTTTTTGCTGTTTGGACGATCGTATATACCGTTTCGCGTAGCGCCTTTTCAATTTCACCGGAGCGAATCGTAATCGTTCTTGGTAAGCCTGTTACTAAATCGCGGCCGCGAATGTCCATCGCTTCATCGCGCGCATTCGGGAAAACAGTCGCGATATTGATTTTAATTTCTTCCGCTGTTCGCTCACCGATTAGTAGTTTATATTCTCGTTTAATATAACTTAAAATTTCTTGGTCAAATTTATCGCCCGCTACTTTAATGGATGCGGATGTGACGATATCACCCATCGATAATACGGCAACGTCCGTTGTGCCCCCACCGATGTCGATCACCATGTTTCCTGAAGGCTGGAAAATGTCCATTCCCGCACCGATCGCTGCCACTTTCGGCTCTTCTTCTAAATATACCTTTTTGCCTCCGCTTTTTTCCGCTGCTTCTTTAATCGCTTTTCGTTCGACGGACGTAATGTTTGTTGGACAGCAAATTAAAATGCGCGGTTTAGCAAACCATCCTTTTAAATTGAGTTTGCTTAAAAAATGTTTTAGCATCGCTTCCGTAATTTCAAAATCTGCAATGACTCCGTCTTTTAACGGACGAATGGCAACAATATGCCCAGGCGTGCGCCCAACCATGCGCCACGCTTCTTCCCCTACCGCTAACACCCGCTTTGTATGTTGATCAATCGCAACGACGGAAGGTTCGTTCAATACGATGCCTTTCCCTTTTACATAAATCAACACGTTCGCCGTGCCGAGATCGATGCCGATATCCCTTGCGAAAAACATATATGTTCCTCCTTGCCATTTCTCCTAATAAAATATTCTACCACAACGATAACGAAAAAGAGTACATTTTTCGCAAGGGGAACGAGAAATTTACGTCGCTTGCTCGGTTTCTTTTTTATACTTTTTCTTCGTTGCTTCTCCTCCACGCAAATGGCGAATGGATTTATGGTAATCTAAAATTTCTTTTACTTCATTCGCTAATTCGGGGTTAATTTCCGGGAGCCTCTCCGTTAAGTCTTTATGCACGGTGCTTTTAGACACACCGAACTCTTTCGCGATGACGCGAACGGTTTTTCTCGTCTCCACGATATACTTGCCAATCTTGATTGTACGCTCTTTGATGTAATCGTGCACACTGCTCGCCCTCCCTAAGTTGGATGTGAGAAGTGTGAAATGAGACGTATAAGGCGTTGATCGCAGTGGCGTTTACTCGCTCATAACAAAGTCGTCAAGCTCATCTATTAATCGTTCATCTCACCTCAAACACCCTCGTTGTTCAAGTTTGTAATAGTGTATTAGGAAGGAAGAAAATATATGCCATAAAAAAGCGAACAGATGAGCATTTTGCCCATCTGTTCATGTTCTTGCCATTCCGATCGAAGCATCTGGAACAGTGCTTGACGGATCGTCTTCTTGTTCATTTGTTTTGTTTTGATTTGTTTCTTGTTGTTCCGCTTGTTGCTCCGTTGTTTGTTGTTCTTTGTTTTCTAATGCGCTTAGCGGTTGATCGAAGTAAGCGACTGGGTTCACCGCTTGCCCATCTTTGCGAATTTCAAAGTGAACGTGAACGCCTGCTTCTTTATTGAACTCGTTTGTGCCCGCTTTTGCGATCACTTGTCCTTGTTTTACTGTATCGCCTGTTTTCACCTGTACGTCTTTTAATGATTGATATACCGTTACAACGCCGCGATCGTGTTGAATATGAACGATGTAGCCGAAGAGCGGATCTTTCTCCGCTTTAATGACCGTTCCGCTTAACGATGCGGTCACATCAAAGCTTTCGCCGTTTTTCATCGCGATGTCGACACCTTTGTTCGGATAATATTCATCATTATAAGAGACGAGAGCAGCTTCTTGTTCTTCGGCTGATGCTTGAAAATCGTAAAATGGTTTAGCGATTTCAACAGCGTTTGGATCAAGGACAGGCATAATGATTTGTTCAACCGCTTGTTGTACCGGAACAGATTCTTGTTCATTCACCGCCGTTCCTTGTTCTGTTTGCTCGTCGGCAGGCGGCTGGACGATATCGTTTGTTTTGTTTTGGAACCAAAGCACACCTGTTAAAATGAGCGCGGCGCTTAACAAATAAACGGAAGGAACAACCCAACGTTTACGGAACAACTTTGAAACTTTTTTGTTTTCTTCTTTCATGTTCATCACCTCAGCAACCATTGTGAACAGAAAGAAGCGCATTTATACACGTAAAAATAAAAAAATTTGCCGCTTCAAAATTTTGAAGCGACAAGTGAAAGATCGTGAATTTGTACCCCTTGATAATAATATGTGACAATCTCTTTATACGTTTTTCCTTGTTTCGCTAAAAAGTTCGCACCGTATTGACTCATCCCGACGCCGTGACCGTATCCTTTTGTCGTAATGACGATGTTATTTCCTTTCCTCTCCCACGTAAAATCAGTTGATTTTAACTGCAGCTTTTCGCGCACGTCACGGCCAGTGAGCTGTTTCCCGTTAATATCAACAAGAGCGACGCGTTTTCCCGGCGTGCGTGCAAGCACTTTGCCAACGGATCCGTCTTTTGGCAGTTTCACACCGAGCCGTTGTTCAAATTCGCGAACGGATATTGTCATTTGTTCGTAAAACTTTGGCGACTGTTCATCCCACGGGCTTTCAACGCTCGTTAAATACGGAAACGCGTTTTGCCAATACGCTTCTGAGTTTTCCGTATAGCCATTGCTTGTCGAAAAAAACGCCGCTTCAATCGGCTCGTTGTTGTACGTTAAAATTTGCCCTCTCGTTGCCTCGACCGCTTCTTTAATTTTTTTCATTTTCCATTCGTAACTCATGCCCCATAGTTGTTTTAACTGTTCTTCGTTATAATACACTTGATGCATGACCGTATCGGTGACGTTCGCCCCTTCTGGCAGTTCAATCGTCTGTTTATGCATAAGCTGTTTAACAATGTACGTCCTTGCGGTAAGCGCTTGTGCTTTTAGCGCTTCCATTTCAAATTCCGCTGGCATTTCTGCCGCTACGACGCCGATGACATATTGTTCAAGCGGAAGCCGTTCGACTTTCTTTTCTTTACTTCGGTATACCGCCACTTCCACGATCGGTTCATCGCGCGCTTGAACGTGCTTCGGTTCGGCCGAAAGGGGTATGCTCTGCTTTTCCCCAAACGCTAAAACGACTAACGCAGGAATAAGTAAAATAAGTGTAAATAGTGTTATTGTTGCGATGATCCATTGTCGCAATCCGATCCCCCCTTTGTCATTACTAAACTGTATGCGAGGGGACAAGCATATATGCAAAAAACGACCATTCGCCTCCGCAAACGGTCGCTTTTATGTTCATCCAACGTCTGTCATTTGTGTTTGTGCCGTATCGACATCCTCGCGGACACGCTCGATGTCAGCACCTAGAGCGGCTAACTTTTCATGAAAACGAACGTAACCGCGATCTAAATGCTTCAGCTCCGTTACGCGCGTATATCCTTCCGCCGCTAGCCCGGCTAAAATAAGCGCAGCAGCTGCACGCAAGTCCGTTGCGGCTACTTCCGCCCCTTGCAAGTTGCATGGGCCATTAATGATGACCGAACGGCCTTCAATTTTCATGTCAGCATTCATGCGACGAAATTCTTCGACGTGCATAAAGCGTTTTTCAAATACCGTTTCGGTTACCATGCTTGTGCCTTCTGCTTTCATCAATAGCGCCATCATTTGTGATTGCATATCTGTTGGAAAGCCGGGATGCGGCATCGTTTTGACGTCTACCGCTTTTAATTTGTCTGGCGCAATGACGCGCAAACCGTTATCTTCTTCAACGATCGTGACACCCATTTCCTCGAGCTTTGCGATTAACGACGTTAAATGTTCTGGCACCGCACCTTGTACAAGGACGTTTCCGCCTGTAATGGCAGCGGCAATCATAAACGTTCCGGCTTCAATGCGATCAGGAATAACTGTATGCTCGGCACCATATAATGTAGTAACACCGTCAATGCGAATCGTGCCTGTTCCAGCCCCGCGCACTTTCGCACCCATGGCGTTTAAAAAGTTTGCCAAGTCAACGATTTCTGGTTCTTTCGCACAGTTTTCAATGATCGTTGTGCCTTCAGCTAACACGGCCGCCATCATAATGTTTTCCGTCGCACCAACGCTCGGGAAGTCTAAATAAATTTTCGCACCGCGCAATTTTCCATTCACTTCTGCGTCGATAAAACCGTTGCCGATTTTCACCGTTGCACCCATCGCTTCAAATCCTTTTAAATGTTGGTCAATCGGTCGTGAGCCGATCGCACAGCCGCCCGGTAGCGCCACGCGCGCGCGGCCTTTACGCGCAAGCAACGGTCCCATCACTAATACAGATGCGCGCATTTTTCGTACATATTCAAAAGGTGCTTCAATCGTTAGCTCTCCAGATGCATCAACGACAATTTTGTTGTTGCCAACCGTTACGTCCGCTTGTAAATGACGCAACACTTCACTAATCGTATATACATCGGAGAGTTCAGGTACATCGTAAATGACGCTCTTTCCTTCACTCGCTAATAATGTTGCGGCGATGACAGGCAACACAGCGTTTTTCGCACCTTCCACTTTCACTGTGCCACTCAACCGCTTCCCGCCGCGGACGATGATTTTTTCCAAGGCATTCCCCTCCGCGTCCAAAGTCTCTATATTAATATTCAGATGTAATGATTGGGGTGCCAATGACAACGGTCGTTCGCGCGCCCAATCCGTTTTGTCGTAACGCCAGTTGAAGATTCATTTGTTGTTGTCCGACAGAAAGTGATGTCTTCCACTGCTCAGTATATGCTGAGAGGGAGACAAATGTCTCTTCACGCAATGATTCGATCGGTTGCGCTTGAAATGAAGCAAGCAAGCGAACCGCCTTGTCAAACAAAACACCTTTCATCTTACCATCGAATTCCCCTGTAATACAAGTAAAAAATGTAGGTTTTTCGAATAATTTTGTCGTTTGTCGGACGAGCGTGCGTTCGAGTTGTTTATTCCACGTTGAACCGGTTGCTTCGTATAAAACAAGGACAGCTGGATGATGAGCGTTCGTGATAAGTTGAATCGTTTCAACGTAAGCGGAGGTTTCACGTTTGCCAATCATCTTGTGCGGTTCAACCGTCCAACGAAAAGAGGACCATGTTCTCACGTATTGTTGGATCCAGTTGTGAGGGTCTGTCGTGAGCACTTGCTCTTTGGCGTAGACGTTCCATCGTTTGAGGTAAATATGATGAGCGTCAAATACGCCGAGCATGTCGTTTATTTTCGTTATTTCTCTTTCGACACGTTCACCATCATACATCCGATAACCACTTAATAACAAACAAAAAATAACAAGTGCCAACCATCTTTTTCTCATCTTTTTTCCCCTTCCTCTCCTTAGCTTTATTGTTGCCAGATCGGAAGGGAACATACGTGAAAAAAATCGACAACGCTCGCGTTTAAAGTAAAAATGGCAACTGACGCGACCAGCGTAAATAATCTAAAAAGAAGTTGCTCACTAATGAGCCAATAGCAATCGTAATTAAAATGTAAAAGACGCGCGCTTGAATGATACGATTTGGTTTGAAAATGACTTCAAGTCGAACCGCTTGTAACGTCCACCACGTCACCGTAATAAAAAATAAATGAGAAAGTAAACTAATTAACGCCTCTTGTCCAAATACTTCCACGTTTATTCCTCCTTTCACAAAAGAAAATGGAAGGGTAAACCCCTTCCATTATACGTCTTATTGAAGAAAATCGCTAAAATGTTCAAACGGTGCAAGGAAATCGTAAGCGATGTTTGGAAACACCCCTAATAAAACGGTGCCGATGACACAAATAACGACAACCGCAATGACCCCAGGTGGCCACTCTAATCGGTGCGTATGTTCGACTGGTCGGAAAAACATTTGGACGAAAATTCCAAAGTAATATACGTAAGAGATGACCGTTGTGATCACCATAATCGACGCGAGCACATAATGAGCAGGCTCGACGATAAACGCCCCGAGGAAAATATTCATTTTCCCGATAAATCCAGCTGTCCCTGGGATACCTGCAAGCGATAGTAAAAAGATTGTCATCGCAATCGCCATAAGCGGCGAGCGGCGGTACAAACCGGCAAATATGCTTATATCTTCATCATCATGATGTTGAGAAACGACTTGCAAAATAGCAAATGCACCGATCGTCATAAATACATATGCTAATAAGTAAAACCAAATCGCTTCAAACATAAACATCGACAAGCTCGCAAAAGCAACTAATACATATCCAGCATGCGCCACGCTTGAATATGCGAGCATACGCTTCACGTTTCGTTGTCGAAGGGCAATCGTATTGCCGATAATCATCGTTGCTCCTGCTAAAAAAGCGATATATGGCGCAAGCGTCATCAACATGGAAGCGGAACTTCCGGCTGGCGTTTGCGCAAAGACGGAAACAATGACGCGCAACACGATGACAAATCCAGCTGTTTTAGAAACAACGCTTAAAAACGAAACAACGGGCGTCGTTGCACCTTGATATACATCAGGCGCCCACATATGAAACGGAGCGGATGCTAATTTAAACGATAATCCAACAAACGTGAGCAAAAAGGCGAGCGATAAAACGTATTGATGATTTTCATCGGACGTACTCGCAAGTTGTACGGCAATTTCTTTTATATTTGTCGACCCGGTAAAGCCAAATATGTAGCTCATTCCGAACAACGTAATGGCTGTTGCGATACTTCCTGTAATGACGTATTTCAACGCCGCTTCATTCGCTAACGTATGTTTTTTCCGAATGGCGACGAGAATATAAGAGGAAATCGACAATAGTTCAAGACCGACAAACAATGTAATGAGATCGCCGCTTGATGCCATCATCATCGCGCCGAGAAGCGCCGTTAAAAATAAGTAATAAAATTCGCCACGGTAGGCGATGCGCTCATTCGGTTCGTAATGAATCGCAAGAAGTAACACGAGCGCACTACCGATGAGCAATAACGCTTTAAACGATTTCGCAAACGAATCGAGGCGAAACGTATCATCTAAAATGGATGTAACATCACTCGTCCATAACCCAAGCAACGATACGAACGAAACGGCGACGCCAACGAAAGCAAATAAGCCAAGCAGCTGCCGATTGCGATTTTCTGGAATAAATAGGTCGATGAGCGAGAGCGCGACGGCTACGCCGAGAATAATAAATTCCGGCATCATGACGCCCCATTGATAACTAAGTAATGTTTCAAAATCCATCTCATCAACCCCCTAACCCGTTCATCATCGTTTCAATCGTCGTCTGCAGCGGCATCGCCAACACGTTCGGATATACCCCGATGATGATAATGAGTAACAGTAAACTAATGGCTGGCACCCATTCGATACCACGTAAATCGCGAACGCTCGTCACCGCTGTTTGCCCAAACGTCATATGAAGTACAGCTCGCAACAAATATACCGCGGTCATAATAATACCGAGCGTACCGATCGCAGCGAGCCAAGGCTCGGCTTGAAATGCACCAACGAACGCCATAAACTCGCTAATAAATCCTGACGTCCCCGGCAACCCAAGCGAAGCCATCGCTCCAGCAAGAATAAATCCTGATGCATACGGCATCGTCTTCGCTAACCCTCCTAAACGAGCAAGCGTTGTTGTACGCGTTCTTTCGTACATGACCCCGACGAAGAAGAATAAGAACGCCGCGATAAATCCGTGTGACACCGCTTGGAAAATAGCTCCTTGTATTCCTGCCTCGTTTAGCGAACCAAGACCGATCAATACAATCCCCATATGTGACACACTCGAGTAAGCAAGTACCATTTTAAAATCGGTTTGTCTAAGTGCTAAAAACGCACCATACAATAAATTTACAACTCCTAAAACGATGAGCCATGTCGAAAATTGCTGGAATTGCCCAGGAAATAATCCGAGGGCGATACGAACGAGACCAAAAGCACCAATTTTCAACAAAACCCCTGCGTGCAGCATGACGACAGACGGCGGCGCTTGTACGTGCACGCGCAACATCCAACGATGGAGCGGCACGATCGGCAATTTTACCCCAAATGCAACAAGCAAGGCGATAAACAATCCGTAACGAAGATCGTCGGAAATTGGCGAAATCGTTTGTACCGATGAGTTAGTTAATATGTAACGCAACTCTGCTATATTCGATGTACCGGTACGTGCAAACAATACCGCAATGACGATCAATAAGACGGCTGAACCAAGACCGTTATAGATTAAATAGCTGTACGCTGCTTTTTCTTTTTCGAAATATCCCCATTTTCCGATTAAGAAAAACATCGGAATGAGCGTCAATTCGAAAAAGATGAAAAAGAGAACGAGGTTGCTTGCCGCAAATACGCCGAGCATACCGATTTCAAGCAGTAAAAATAGTTGAAAATATCCTTTCCATTCTTTTTGAATAGACGTAGAAGCAATCGCCGCAAGCGTCGCTAAAATTGTCGTTAACACGATCATCACGAGCGCAAAACCGTCGACGTGCAGTTCGTACGCGACCGTAAAATCCGTTTCTTTCAAAAACGGAAACTCGCCAAATTGAATCCACGATCGCTTTTCCGATAACTTGCTTATATCATAGCCGTTTCGATATTGCCAAAACGCAAACAGCGATAAACATAACGATGGCAGCGTCGCTAACACGCCGAGCCATTTGATCGCTTTTTCTTGTTCTTTCGGAAAGAGCGAAAGAACGAGTATGCCTAAAAGCGGGGAGAAAATTAAGAGCGATAAAAAGTATGGCTGCATTATAAATACCCCCCTGTCACCGCAAAAATGACGACGAGAATCGCTAAAGCGACAATCGTTACTGTGCCGTACATTTGTACTTGACCGTTTTGTAGACGCGAACCGATTCGTCCGATACCGCGCGTAGCTGCTGCAAGCGACCGAGCTATTCCTTCGACGAGGAAACGATCGATGTATTCAAACAACAAGCTGATGAATGCGGTCGCGCGCGTGACAGTCAGTCCGTAAAACTCGTCGACGTAATATTTATTCATAAGCACGTTGTACGTCATTGGGAAACGTGACGATAGCCAGTCGCGCGCAATCGCACGTTTGCCATATATGAGCCACGCAAAAGCCATGCCACATAAAGAAACAACAGTCGCAACAATCATAATCCAGCTCGGTCCTTCCGCATGTGCATGCCAGTTCGTTCCTTCCGTCAACCATTCGCCTAAAAACGCTCCCCACGGTGTTTGGACGTAGCCAGAAACGACAGCAAGCACGCCGAGCACAATCATCGGAAGCACCATAACCATTGGTGATTCGTGAACGTCGTGGACGTTCGTTCGCGCTTCCCCTGCAAATACAAGGAAAAATAAGCGGAACATATAAAACGCTGTGAAAAAGGCCGCAATAACAGCAACAACAAATAGACCGACATGTCCGTGCGTCCACGTGGCAATTAAAATTTCATCTTTGCTGAAAAAGCCTGAGAACAACGGAAACCCGCTAATCGCTAACGTTCCGATTAAAAAGAGTGGAGCGGTCCATTTCATTTTTTTCCATAATCCGCCCATTTGTTCAATGTTTTGCGTATGCACCGCATGAATGACGCTACCTGCAGCTAAAAAGAGGAGCGCTTTAAAAAAGGCGTGCGTCATTAAATGAAAGACACCTGCAACATAACCTGCGGAACCGAGCGCTAACATCATATAGCCAAGCTGGCTGACGGTGGAATATGCAAGCACGCGTTTAATGTCCGTTTGCACAAGACCGATCGATGCCGCAAAAATAGCGGTAAATCCTCCAACGTAAGCGACGGTCGTCATCGCTGTTTCACTCGCTTCATAAAGCGGGAACAATGTCGCCACTAAATATACCCCAGCCGCGACCATCGTTGCAGCGTGAATTAACGCTGATACAGGCGTTGGACCTTCCATCGCATCCGGAAGCCACGTATGAAGCGGAAATTGACCTGATTTTCCGACAGCGCCAATAAAAATAAGAATGGCGCTTAACGTGATGATTGTAGTCGATATATTTCCGTTTTGTAACGCGGCAAAAATGGCTTCATATTCAAAGCTGCCTACTTCAAGGAATAATAAAATCATGCCGATCAGCAAGCCGACATCCCCGATGCGCGTCATAATAAACGCTTTTTTCGCTGCAGCTTTTGCTTCTTCTTTGTAAAAATAAAATCCGATCAATAAGAACGAGCCGAGACCGACAAGCTCCCAAAAGATATACGTTTGCAGTAAGTTTGGTGATACGACGAGCCCGAGCATCGCAAATGTAAACAAGCCTAAATATGCGTAAAATACCGGAAAGCGCTCATCACCGTGCATATATCCTTTCGCATACGTATGTACGAGAAAACTAACAAGCGACACAACAACGAGCATTAATGCATTTAATGCGTTCACTTCAAAGCCGACCGTTATATCCACATCCCCGATTGTTAGCCATGTGTATGCTTGTTTATATGTTGATGCCGTCCATCGCTCATACAACGTTCCGAGAGCCAAAACGAGCGAAAGAAACGTCAACAACATCCCGACATACGCGCTTCGTTCTTTTAACTGCTTGCCAACGACAAGCAGCACAACAAACGATACGAACGGAAAAAGCGGTATGAGCCATGCGTTTTCCATCATCGTTCAATCATCCCCTTTTTCAGGTGCATTTATATATAACCCCTTTGTTTCCCATCCTTTATCGTTTCATCGAATCGACTTCATCAATATGAATCGTTTTGCGATTGCGGTATAGCGCAATTAAAATGGCTAATCCAACCGCTGCTTCTGCCGCTGCAACAGTAATCGTAAAGAGCGAAAACACTTGCCCTGTAATGCCTGGGTTTACGCCGTACTTGCTAAATGCGACTAAATTGACGTTTACAGCATTTAACATAAGTTCAATGCAAATGAGCACGATTACTGTATTGCGTTTTGTTAGCGCCCCATACAACCCGATGCAAAATAACAGAAGCGCAAATACGAGATAGGCGGATAACGGTACGCTCATTCTCCCGCCTCCTTATCATCTTTTTTCGCTAAAATGACCGCGCCAACGAGAGCAACGAGCAATAATACAGATGTCAGTTCAAACGGAATGACATATTTCGAATACATCGCAATTCCGATTTGTTCCGTATTTTTGTCATGAAGTCCAACCGCTTCCGTACCGAAATCAAGCGTGCGAATGCCGATGTACATAACCGCACCGAATGCTACCGTACCGAGCAACGCGAGCGCTTTACGAAGCGGGCTTCCTGTCGATTGTCCGTCATCTTGGTGGCGCGTCAACATAATGCCAAATAACATAATGATTGTAATGGCGCCAGAGTAAATAAGCACTTGAACAGCTGCGACAAATTCAGCTGATAAAAGTACGTAAATGCCGGCGAGACTGACGAACGTAAATACAAGGGCGACGACCATATGGACGACTTTGTTTAAATTTAACATAAAAATGCCGCCGCCAAGCGCAATGAGCGCAAGAACGAAAAACGCAATATATTGTCCACTCATGGCTTATTCACCTTCCGCACGTTCGTATCGTTTTCATCAAGCCACGTTAAATCTTTAAATAACTCATCGCGGCTATATTCCGCTAATTCAAAGTTGTTCGTCATGACAATCGCCTCTGTTGGACACACTTCGGTACATAAATCGCATAAAATGCAAATTTCAAAGTTAATGTCGTACGTATCAATAATTTTTCCTTTTTTCGTCGGGTCCGGATGCTTTTTGCCCGTCAATTGAATACAGTCGGTCGGGCAAATGTTTGCGCACTGGTTGCAAACGATACATTTTTCCGGATAAAACTTTTGAATGCCGCGAAAGCGATCCGGAAGCGGAAGCGGTTCATTCGGATAATCGTACGTCACTTTTTCTTTTGTTAAGTTTTTCAGCGTATACGCTAATCCTTTCATTAAACCGAGCATTTCTGCCCACCCACCTTTTTATTTAAAAAAATAGTTGTTTCACAAGAGCTGTCACAAAAATGTTGACGAGCGCAACTGGCAATAACACTTTCCAGCCAAACTCCATCAATTGATCGGCACGCACACGCGGAAACGTAATGCGGAACCAAATGAATAAAAAGACGACTAAACTAAACTTTAACGCAAACCAAACCGCTCCTGGAATAAAATCGAGAAACGGAAGCGGATGCCATCCCCCTAAGAAAAGAACAGTTGTTAAAGCTGCCATCGCAAAAAAGTATACGTACTCTGCAAGCATGAAAAACGCCCAACGGAAGCCAGAATATTCAACATGGAATCCTGCAACAAGCTCCGATTCTGCTTCCGGCAAGTCAAATGGCGTCCGGTTTAACTCTGCCACAGCGGCGATGAGGAAAACGAGAAATCCGATCGGCTGCGCGATAATAAACCAAACATCTTTTTGCGCCTCGACAATGTCGTTTAAGTTTAAACTTCCCGCCAACAAAATGACACCGATGACAGACATGACGAGAGGCACTTCGTATGAAATCATTTGCGCAGCTGCGCGCATGCCTCCAAGTAGCGCATATTTGTTGTTCGATGCCCACGCACCTGTCACGACCCCGATTGTCGTTAATCCGGAAACAGCGATGTAATACAATAGCCCTACGCCAATGTCAGCAAATTGCAACGCATCGGTAAACGGCAGTGCGGCAAGCACCATAAACGCAGGGGCAAACGCGATGACCGGTGCTAAAATAAACAACGGGCGATCGGCTGCTTTTGGAATCGTATCTTCTTTTAACAATAGCTTTAACACGTCAGCCACCGTTTGCAGCAACCCCCAGCGTCCTCCAACTTGGTTCGGACCGATACGGCCTTGCATAAATCCCATCACTTTTCGTTCCGCTAAAATGCCATACGTGACAAATCCTAATACAACGAGCAATAGTCCAACGCCAATCGCAAAGAAAATGGCGACATTCGTCCAGCTTGGCGTCGACTGCAAAAGTTGTTCCATCATCATCCATCGACCTCCCCAAGCACGATATCAATCGCGCCAAGTATCGCAATTAAATTTGCGATATTTTCCCCTTTTAATAGTTTCGGAAGGATTTGTAAATTGTAAAATGACGGTCGACGGAATTTTAAGCGGTACGGCTCTTTTTTCCCGTCGCTCGCAATGTAGCACCCAATTTCTCCGCGCGGCGACTCGATGCGCACATACGCCTCGCCCGGTGGCGCTTTAATAATTTTCGGCACTTTCGCCATAATTTCACCGCCATCCGGAAACTGTTCACACGCCTGTTCAATAATGCGGAGCGATTGCTCAATTTCAGCAAGACGGCATTCATAACGGGCGAAGCAATCACCTTCCGTACGAACAGGCACGTCAAAATCAAATCGGTCGTAAATAGAATACGGCTCATCTTTTCGTAAATCCCATTTTACACCTGTACAACGCAAATTGACCCCACTTAATGAATATGCTAACGCTTCTTCTTTCGTATACTTTCCGACTCCGATGACGCGATTGCGGAAAATTTCATTTCCTGTAACGAGCTCATGATAGCCTTCTAGTTGCTTGCGCATATATGGAACGAACTGTTTCACTTTGTCGATCCATCCATCTGGCGCATCCCATTTCACGCCGCCGACACGCATGTAGTTAAACGTTAGGCGCGCGCCTGATAGTTCGTTTAATAAATTAATAATCATTTCCCGCTCACGAAACGCATATAAAAACGGGCTGACTGCACCAATATCAAGCAAATACGTACCCCACCAAACGAGATGGCTCGCAATGCGGCCAAGCTCCATCGCTAAAACACGTAAATATTCTGCGCGCTCTGGCACTTCAATACCCATCATCGTTTCTACTGCGTGACAAATAACGTAATTGTTCGTCATCGCCGATAAATAGTCCATGCGATCTGTGTACGGAATGATTTGTGTATACTGCAAATTTTCCGCAATTTTTTCTGTCCCGCGATGAAGATAACCGATGACGGGAGTCGCTTCTTTAATTATTTCCCCATCAATTTTCAGCACGAGGCGAAACACGCCATGCGTGCTCGGATGTTGCGGTCCGACGTTTAAAAGCATCTCCTCTGTTCTCAGCACGCTCTAACCCTCCATATCGTACGGTTCGTAATCTTTCCGGAGCGGATAGCCGACCCAATTTTCCCCTAAGAAAATGCGAATGAGGTTTGGATGGCCTTCAAAACGAATGCCAAGTAAATCGTACGCTTCGCACTCTGGCCAATTTGCCCCTGGCCAAAGCGGAACAAGCGAGTCAATGACCGGATTGTCGCGATCTATTTTTACTTTCAACGCAACGGACTGGCGATTTTTATAAGAATACAAGTGCACGTACACTTCCATATGTGTTTGAAAATCCGTTCCGTGCAACTCCGATAAATAATCAAAACTTAGCTGCTCATTATATTTTAAAAACTCAGCCACTTTAAAATATGTATCTTTTTTCACAACGAGTGTCGGTACGTCTTTCGACAAACGATTGATGTAAGCGTTTTCTAACACGTCTTTTCCGAGATGTTGTTCAATCACTTTGACGTATTTGTCGAGATATGGCTGATTTGGCGACGGTGTTTCCTCTTTTTGTTCAGCGACATCTGCATTTTTTGCTTTTGCTGCTGCTGCAGCTTTCGCTTTCGCTGCTGCTGCCGCTTTTTTCTTCGCTAATTCTTCTTCGCTTAAGTCCCCTGTCTCTGCTGCTTTTTGTTTCGCCAATGCTGCGGCTTTCGCTTTCGCTGCTGCTGCTTTTTTCTTCGCAAGCGCAACATCATCTTCCTGTTCGAGCGTCGGCTCAGTTTGTTCGGCTGCTTGTTTTGCTGCCAATCTCTCTTTTGCTAATTGTTTCGCCCGTTCGGCCGCTTCTCTTTTTAGTTGCTGTAAATCTTTTTCATCGCTCATTTACAGCACCCTCTTTCCTGTTTTTGCTTCATAGCGAATCTTCTCTTTTAACTTATTAATGCCATAAATAAGGGCAGCTGGGTTTGGCGGACAGCCCGGAATATATACATCAACAGGGACGATTTGATCGACACCTTTGACGACGCAATACGACTTCACGTACGGACCACCTGCAGTTGCGCATGATCCCATCGCAATGACCCATTTCGGTTCAGGCATTTGATCGTACAAGCGGCGAACAATTGGCGCCATTTTTTTCGTGACTGTACCTGAAACGATCATGACATCAGATTGACGAGGTGACGTACGGAAAAAAGATCCAAAGCGATCTAAATCGTAATGTGAAGAACCGACTCCCATCATTTCAATCGCACAACAGGCAAGACCAAACGTGAGTGGCCATAACGAGTTGCTGCGCGCCCATGCTTTTAACTGTTCTAATGTCGTTAAAAACACATTGCGGCGCATTTCTTCCATTTCCTGATCTGATACGTTCAACAATTTTACATCCATTTTAACACCTTCTTCTTCCAAGCATACACAAGCCCAATCAACAACATGACGACGAAAATAAGCATTTCGATGATGGCAAATGCACCGAGCTTTTCAAATGCCACCGCCCACGGATATAAGAATACAGTTTCTACATCAAAAATGACGAACAGCAACGCAAAGATGTAATATCTCACGTTAAATTGCACGCGCGAATCGTGGAATGGATCCAATCCGCTTTCGTATGTCGTTTGCTTCGCTGCATTTGGCGCATGTGGACGAAGAAAACGTCCTGCTGTGAGCGCAACGATCGGAAGTAAAATACCTAAACAAAGAAACACAAAGACGACTACATAACTGTTTACATAAACGTTCAACGATGCCCCACCCCTTTGTGACTTTATACACATTTTTCGAAAACGTCACACTATTAAGACTGTAACCGATAACATTATATCACTTCTTCACATATGTGTCGATAAAACTTGTTCCAAAAACAAGAAAAACACCCCCCTCTTTCTAATAACAAAAAACCCTAAGAGACGATGCTCTTAGGGTTAAAAGTTGCGATTCGCGACATTTAAACGGTTGAGCGCGCGACGTAAAGCTAGCTCAGCCCGCTTATGATCAATATCTTCTTGTTTTGCTTGCAGACGGCGTTCAGCCCGCTCTTTCGCCGCTTTTGCACGCGCCACATCAATATCTTCTGCTCGTTCCGCTGCTTGCGCCAAAATCGTGACGCGATCAGGGCGAACTTCTAAAAAGCCACCGCTCACCGCGACAAGCTCAGTTGCGTTTCCTTTTTTCAAACGAACTGCGCCAATCTCTAGCGGTGCGACCATCGGAATGTGCCCTGGCAACACGCCGAGTTCGCCGCTTTGCGCTTTAGCGCTCACCATTTCCACATCCGCTTCATATACTGGGCCGTCCGGAGTTACGACACTGACTTTAATCGTCTTCATGGAAAATCCTCCTCGGTCCCTTATTAAACTTCTACGCCCATTTTTCTCGCTTTTTCAATTACTTCTTCAATACGGCCGACTAAGCGGAACGCATCTTCTGGAAGATGGTCATATTTTCCTTCCAAAATTTCTTTAAAGCCACGAACTGTCTCTTTTACAGGAACGTATGAACCTGGTTGTCCTGTAAACTGTTCAGCAACGTGAAAGTTTTGCGACAAGAAGAACTGAATGCGACGAGCGCGATGAACGACAAGTTTATCTTCTTCTGAAAGCTCATCCATACCGAGAATCGCAATAATGTCTTGCAATTCTTTATAGCGTTGCAACGTTTGTTGTACTTTACGAGCAACTTGGTAATGCTCTTCTCCAACAATCTCAGGAGAAAGCGCACGAGATGTTGATGCAAGCGGGTCTACCGCTGGGTAAATACCCATCTCAGATAATTTACGCTCTAAGTTTGTCGTTGCATCTAAGTGTGCGAACGTTGTCGCTGGCGCTGGGTCTGTGTAGTCGTCCGCTGGTACGTAAATCGCTTGGATCGATGTAACCGAACCAACTGCTGTTGATGTAATACGTTCTTGTAATTGACCCATTTCTGTCGCAAGCGTTGGTTGGTAACCTACCGCTGAAGGCATGCGTCCTAATAGGGCGGAAACTTCTGAACCTGCTTGCGTGAAGCGGAAAATGTTATCGATGAAGAACAATACGTCTTGTCCTTGCTCATCACGGAAATATTCCGCCATCGTCAATCCTGTTAATGCGACGCGCATACGTGCTCCAGGCGGCTCGTTCATTTGACCGAATACCATCGCTGTTTTGTTAATAACGCCAGAGTCTTTCATTTCATGGTACAAGTCGTTTCCTTCGCGCGTGCGCTCACCAACGCCGGCGAATACGGAAATACCACCGTGCTCTTGCGCGATGTTGTTAATTAACTCTTGAATTAAAACCGTTTTTCCTACCCCTGCACCACCGAACAAACCGATTTTTCCACCTTTAATATAAGGTGCAAGCAAGTCAACGACTTTAATCCCTGTTTCTAAAATTTCAACTTGTGTTGAAAGCTGTTCGAATTTTGGTGCCGGACGGTGGATTGCATCGCGGCGAGCGTCTGCTGGGATTTCTTCTCCTAAGTCAATCGGCTCCCCTAGTACGTTAAATACACGTCCGAGCGTCACTTCACCGACAGGAACAGAAATTGGTGCTCCTGTATCGATAACTTCCATGCCACGCACTAATCCGTCTGTCGTTGACATCGCAATTGTGCGTACTGTATCGTCCCCAAGGTGAAGGGCTACTTCTAACGTTAAGTCGATATCGACTTCTTTTTCGTTACGCGCTTTATGTTTAATTTTTAGGGCGTTGTAAATCGCAGGTAAGTGTCCGTCTTCGAACTTGACGTCTACAACAGGACCCATAACTTGAATAACGCGTCCTTTTGCCATCGTTTTCCCTCCTAACTGCTAATCAACGTTATTGCAATGCGTTCGCTCCGGCCACAATCTCTGTAATTTCTTGCGTAATCGCTGCTTGACGGGCACGGTTGTAAGAAAGTGTAAGCGTCCGAATCAATTCTTTTGCGTTGTCTGTTGCGTTTTTCATCGCTGTCATCCGCGCTGCATGCTCGCTCGCCTTTGCATCGAGCAATGCACCGTAAATTAAGCTTTCTGCATATTGTGGCAACAACACTTCTAAAATTTCTTCTTGTGACGGCTCAAATTCGTATGTCGTTAACTTTTTATCGGAAGCTAAATCCGTTAATGGCAATAGCTTTTTCTCTGTGACATCTTGTTGGATGGCACTGACGAAATGGTTGTAAAACATATACAACTCATCAAACGTGCCATCTGCAAACATGTTTACTGTTTTGTTCGCAATTTCTTTAATATCCGCAAACACCGGTTGGTCTGGCAAAGCGGTAATATGTAAAGCTACCGGGATGTTGCGGCGTTTAAAGAAATTTAAACCGACGCGGCCGATTGCGATGATCGCATATTCCTCTGTTGAACGGTGACGCTCTTGAATCGTTTGAAAAACGGCACGAAGCACGTTGCTGTTGTAGGCGCCAGCTAAACCGCGGTCAGATGTAATGACTAAATATCCCGTCTTTTTTACCGGGCGCTTTACAAGCATCGGATGAGAAGCGTCATTGCTGCCAAGTGCAACGCTCACGACGACTTCTTGAATTTTTTCCATGTACGGCGTGAACGATCTCGCATTATGTTCAGCACGGTTTAACTTTGAGGCCGAGACCATTTCCATCGCTTTCGTAATTTGGCTCGTCTTTTTTGTCGTATTAATGCGCGCTTTAATATCGCGTAACGATGCTCCCAAAGGTTTCACCACCTTTTTCGCTCAATTGTTGAAAGGGACGGAACAGCCATGCTGTTCCGCTCTCCACTCTACTTTTGTTACTCGGATACAACAAACGTCTTTTTGAACGCTTCAATTGCTTTATTGAAGTCTTCTTCGTTTGGAAGATCGCCTGTTGTGCGAATATGCTCCATTAGCTTTTGACCGTTTTCGTCCTTATCTAACCATGCATGGAACTCTTTCTCAAAGCGGCGAATGTCTTCTAATGGAATGTCATCTAAGAAGCCGCGCGTTAACGCGTAAATGATCGCTACTTGCTTTTCCACTGGCAGCGGCTCATGTAAACCTTGTTTTAACACTTCAACTGTGCGCGCACCGCGAGCAAGTTTTGCTTGTGTCGCTTTATCAAGGTCGGAACCGAATTGTGCGAACGCCTCTAACTCACGATATGCCGCTAAGTCCAGACGCAACGTACCTGATACTTTTTTCATCGCTTTAATTTGTGCTGCCCCACCGACGCGCGATACGGAAAGACCGGCGTTAATCGCTGGACGCACACCAGAGAAGAACAAATCAGACTGCAAGAAAATTTGTCCGTCTGTAATAGAAATGACGTTCGTTGGAATGTATGCTGAAATGTCGCCCGCTTGCGTCTCAACGAAAGGCAACGCTGTTAACGAACCTGCACCTTTTGCATCGCTTAATTTTGCTGCGCGCTCAAGCAAGCGAGAATGCAAGTAGAATACGTCACCCGGATACGCTTCACGACCTGGCGGACGGCGTAATAATAACGAAAGCTCACGATAAGCTGCTGCTTGTTTTGATAAATCATCATATACAACGAGAACGTGTTGTCCTTTGTACATGAAGTATTCGCCCATCGTTACGCCCGCATATGGCGCTAAGAATAAAAGCGGAGCTGGTTGTGACGCAGACGCTGTAACGACGATTGTGTAATCTAATGCCCCGTATTTACGCAACGTTTCAACGACGTTACGAACGGTTGATTCTTTTTGTCCGATCGCCACATAAATACAAATCATGTTTTTCCCTTTTTGGTTGATGATTGTATCTACCGCAACGGACGTTTTACCTGTTTGACGGTCTCCGATAATTAACTCACGCTGACCGCGACCGATTGGCACAAGCGCGTCAATCGCTTTAATTCCCGTTTGTAATGGCTCATGAACAGATTTACGATCCATGACGCCAGGCGCTGGGCTTTCAATCGGGCGAGTTGCTGTCGTTTCGATTGGACCAAGCCCGTCAACTGGTTGTCCTAATGGGTTTACGACACGACCGATTAACGCTTCACCGACTGGCACTTCCATAATTCGACCTGTACGGCGTACTTCGTCGCCTTCTTTAATGCCTGTGTACGGTCCTAAAATAACGATACCGACGTTGTTTTCTTCTAAGTTTAGCGCCAATCCCATGACGCCGTTGGCAAACTCAACAAGCTCTCCTGACATGACGTTGTCGAGGCCATGAGCACGAGCGATTCCGTCACCGACTTGAATGACTGTGCCGACATCGCTCACTTCGATTTCAGACTGATAGTTTTCGATTTGCTTTTTTATCAGCGCGCTAATTTCTTCCGCTTTGATGCTCATGCATTTCACCCCTATCTATAAATGTTAGCGAGTTAACTGTCGCTGTAATCTTGCTAATTTTCCGCTGACGCTTCCGTCGAAAATACGGTTGCCAATGCGCACTTTTACGCCACCGATCACATCTTTATCGATGATGTTTGTGATGCGAAGCGTGTCGACGCCGACTTTTTTCGCAAACACTTCTGCTAGCGCATTCGTTTCATCTTCTGTTAACGGACGAGCGGAATAGCCGATCGCCTCAGCTACACCGCGCGCTTCATTTGCTAGTGCAATAAACGCATCTGCCAAATCGCTGACGATGTCGATGCGATGGCGATCTAAAAGCAACATTAATGTATGTTTTAATACCGTCGAAATGTTCGCAAACGCTTCTTCAATGAGCGCTTTCTTTTTTGCTAGCGCAATTTTTGGATGATTGAGCACAGAAAGAAGCGCTTCATGTTGTGCAAACACTTGTTTGACGACGCGAAGTTCTTGTTCGAGCTGATCAAGAAGCTGCTGTTCTTTCGCAATTTCAAAAAGTGCCGACGCATATCGTTTCGCTACGACTTGTTTGTTCATCGGCTTTCTCCTACCTCTTGAATGTACTCGCTAATCAGCTTCGCTTGATCTTGTTCGCTCAATTCTTTTTCAATTACTTTCGATGCAATAAGTACGGATAAGGAAGCAACTTGTTGACGCAATGCCGCCATCGCTTGCTCTTTTTCTTGTGCGATTTCTTTTTTCGCTGCTTCTTTTAAGCGCTCTGCTTCAGCACGCGCTGCTTGAATGATTTGTTCTTTTTGCTCTTCACCAAGCTTGCGTGCTTCTTCGATAAGCGCTTGCGCTTCTTGGCGCGATTTTTTCATTAATTCACGTTGCTCTTCTGCAAGCTTTTTCGCTTCTTGATGATGTTTTTCCGCTTGCTCGATTTCGTTCGCAATATGCTCTTCACGTTGTTTCATGACGCCCATTAACGGCACAAATGCATATTTACGTAGCAAGAACATGAGCAAGAGGAACATGAGTAATTGGAATGCGATATCACCGCCGTTGAACCCAGCACCTAATACAAACATGTTTACCACCGCGCGTTTCACTCCCTTCAAAAATCGCCCGAATGATCGGAACGTGTGCGTACGAACATAAAGGAATGGCGAAGGTTCTCATGGAATGATCTTCGCCATTGTTGAACGAGTTTCGTTTCCGTATGCAGTTATAGCTCGTCTCGAACGAGCGCTCAGTTCTAGCGACCTTGAACCATGAACGCGATAACAACCGCGATGATCGGAATCGCCTCAACTAACGCTACCCCGATGAACATTGTTGTTTGTAACATACCGCGCGCCTCTGGTTGACGTGCAATTCCTTCCACTGTACGAGATACGATTAAACCGTTACCAATACCAGCACCAAGTGCCGCTAAACCAATTGCAATTGCAGCTGCTAATACACCCATTTGAAAAGTCCTCCTTCAATTTTTTTATGTTGAAATGAATGTGTATGAAAATTAATGGTCATGACTCACTTTGTGTGCCATATAAACCATTGTTAACATTGTGAAAATAAACGCTTGGATGGCGCCGACGAAAATACTGAAGCCTTGCCATGCGAGCGTTGGAATAATCGCCGCAATCGTTCCGCCGACTCCTGTCGCTAAACTTCCCGCTAAGAGCGCCAACAAAATTTCACCCGCGAAAATGTTTCCGTATAAACGAAGACCAAGCGTTAATGTGTTCGCAAACTCTTCAATGATTTTTAGCGGGAACAAAATTGGCATCGGGCTAACGAACCCTTTCGCATATTCTTTAAAGCCGTTAAGCTTAATGCCGTAATAGTGCGATAACGCCACAACCATCGTTGCCAACGTTAACGTCACAACCGGATCAGCGGTTGGTGATTTCCACCATAGCTTATTGTCAATGACGACCGAAAACGGAAGACCGAGCATGTTCGCTACAAAAATGTACATAATGAGCGTCATGCCAAGCATATGAAAGCGTCCGCCCGTTTTCCAATCCATGTTGCTTTTAATAATTCCTTTGACAAAATCCATGACCCACTCAAGGAAGTTTTGCATTCCCGTTGGCTTCATCGCTAAGTTGCGTGTTGCTAATACGGCAATGACAAACACAATGACGGATGTAACCGTAATCATTAATACGTTGGCTAAGTTAAATGTTAAGCCAAACAACGTGTATAAAGGAGCTTCGTGATGCATCTGTACTCACCTCTCTTCCCCTTTTGTTTTTTGGAAAAAGAAATCTATTATAATGACAATATAAGATGTCATTAATCCCAATACGATCCACCCAATAGAAAACTGCTCTGGCCAGCGAAAAGCAATAAAAACAGCGAGCGCAGCCGCAGCCATGCGCGACATCATGCCGAGCGAGCGTGCTTTTTGTCCAGACGCAACCGCTTGTCCAAAACGCTCGACCTTTCGCACCATCGTCCAGCCGTTATATAAGCTGATGACCGTTCCGAGAAACAAACTTGAAAACGCTTGCGAATAGGGGGTGAATGCCCACCCAAGCACATAAACCGCCAGCAAATATAGTATGTATGATTTGTGACGTCGCCAATGTTGCTGTAACTCGTTCATTTTTCCTCCCCTGAAAAAAATGAGCGAATGAGGCGAATCATCGCGTAAATACCAGCCGCCAAACCGAGAAGCAAACCGACAATTAAAAAAAGCGGTTCGGTGCCAAAACGTTCGTCGACAAAACGCCCGCCAAAAATCCCAACTAAAACGGAACCGACAAGCTGGGAAGAGATGGCCGTCATCAAACCGATCGCTCGAAACGGATGGCGCTCATGTGGTCGCATACGAAAGCCTCACTTTTAATTTTCAGAATTTACTGTATTTTTAAAAAGGTTATCTTTGTCCCTTTGTAAGCATACAATAGTGAAAACGTGATGTCAATGCGTTCGGTCACAAAAGTAGGGAAAATTTTTGGTAGAAAAAAGGGATGCGTCATCACATCCCTTTTTCGTGTTGAAATGGCGTCGGCGGAACAGCGCTTTGCCCGAAATAATAACGAATCGCTTCAACAATCCGCTTTGATGCCCACCCATCACCGTACGGGTTTGACGCTTTCGCCATTTGCTCGTATGCTCTTTCGTCTGTTAATAATTCACTTGCTAGCGCATAAATCGTTTGTTCATCCGTTCCAGCTAGCTTGAGCGTTCCTGCCTCAATGCCTTCTGGGCGTTCCGTTGTATCGCGTAGCACAAGGACAGGCACACCAAGCGAAGGGGCTTCTTCTTGAACGCCGCCTGAATCGGTTAAAATCATATATGCACGGGCTGCGAAGTTATGGAAATCCACGACATCTAACGGCTCGATTAAATGAATGCGTTCATCGTCTCCTAATATATCATTCGCCAATTCGCGAACGACCGGATTTAAATGAACGGGATAAACAACTTGAACGTCGCGGTAATCGTCTACGAGCCGTTTAATCGCCCGGAACATATTGCGCATCGGTTCACCAAGGTTTTCACGACGATGCGCCGTCAGTAAAATCATACGGCCTCCCGCTACCTTTTCTAAAATCGGGTGGGTATACGTGTCGCGCACCGTTGTTTTTAATGCATCAATCGCTGTATTCCCTGTAATGAAAATGGATTGTTCTGGCTTATTTTCTGCGCGCAAGTTTTCAGCTGCTTTCGCGGTCGGAGCAAAGTGCAAATCAGCTAATACGCCCGTTAATTGGCGATTCATTTCTTCTGGAAACGGAGAGTACTTATTCCATGTTCGAAGTCCTGCTTCCACGTGCCCAACAGCAATTTGGTTGTAAAATGCCGCTAGACTCGCGACAAATGTCGTTGTCGTGTCGCCGTGGACGAGCACGATGTCGGGCTTTACTTTTTTCATGACGTCGTCTAGGCCAGCGAGCGCTCTTGTCGTAATATCGACAAGCGTTTGACGCTCTTTCATAATGTTTAAATCGTAATGTGGTTGAATACCGAAAATATCGAGCACTTGATCAAGCATTTGGCGATGTTGTGCTGTCACAGTTACAATCGACTCAATATCTTCATATTTTTGCAACTCTAGCACGAGCGGAGCCATTTTAATCGCTTCCGGTCTCGTCCCAAAAATCGTCATCACTTTTCGTTTGTTCATGATGCCCACCTTACTTCGTTCCGAATAGACGGTCGCCAGCATCGCCAAGACCTGGTACGATATAGCCGTGATCGTTTAATTTTTCGTCTAATGCAGCAATGTAAATATCGACATCTGGATGCGCTTGTTGTACCGCTTCGACTCCTTCTGGTGCGGCGATTAAACACATAAATTTAATGTTTTTCGCCCCGCGTTTTTTGAGCGCATGAATCGCCTCAACAGCTGATCCCCCTGTCGCAAGCATCGGATCGACAACAATAAAGTCGCGCTCTTCGACGTCTGTCGGAAGCTTCACGTAATATTCAACCGGCTTTAACGTCTCTGGATCGCGATACAATCCGATATGACCTACTTTAGCAGCTGGAATGAGCTTTAAAATGCCGTCTACCATTCCGATTCCTGCACGTAAAATCGGGATGATACCTAATTTTTTCCCTGCGATCACTTTCGCTCTCGCTTTGCTGACAGGCGTCTCAATTTCAACTTCTTGAAGCGGCAAATCGCGTGTAATTTCAAACGCCATAAGCGTCGCCACTTCTTCGACAAGCTCGCGAAACTCTTTTGTTCCTGTATGTTTGTCGCGAATGTATGTAAGCTTATGTTGAATTAACGGATGATCAAATACGTACACTTTACTCATGTCAGTCGCCCCTTTTTTTTCATATGCATTCTCGTAAATTTTACATAAAAACAAACGAGGATTCAACTTACGATTTAAAGAAAAAGGTGCCCCGATGGACACCTTATACGTACAGTGGAAATTTTTCAGTTAATGCGGCAACACGTTGGCGCGCCTCTTCTAATTTTTGCTCATCGTCTTTATGTTTGAGCGCAAGCGAGATGATGCGCGCAATTTCATCCATTTCCTCAAGCCCAAATCCGCGGCTTGTCACCGCTGCTGTACCGATGCGAATGCCACTTGTGACAAACGGGCTTTCTGGGTCATATGGAATCGTGTTTTTATTGACTGTAATACCGATCTCATCGAGCACTTTTTCAGCGACTTTTCCTGTTAATCCGATGGAACGGAGGTCAACGAGCAATAAATGGTTGTCCGTTCCGCCAGAGACGAGCGTAAACCCTTCAGCCGTTAAAGCTTCGGCTAGACGGTTAGCATTGTTCACGATATTTTGGGCATATGTTTTAAAGTCATCTTGTAACGCCTCGCCGAGCGCGACTGCTTTCGCGGCGATGACGTGCATAAGCGGACCCCCTTGAATGCCTGGGAAAATCGCTTTATCAATTTGTTTCGCAAACTGCTCTTGGCACAAAATCATTCCTCCGCGCGGACCGCGTAACGTTTTATGCGTCGTTGTCGTCACAAAATGGGCGTAAGGAACAGGGTTCGGGTGCAAACCTGCCGCCACAAGCCCCGCGATATGCGCCATGTCAACCATGAGATATGCGCCCACTTCATCCGCAATTTCACGAAACTTCGCAAAGTCAATCGTGCGAGGATATGCGCTTGCCCCAGCAACGATCAATTTCGGTTTATGTTTTAATGCTTTTTCGCGAACGTCATCATAGTTAATGCGATGCGTTTCTGGATCGACGCCATATTCAACGAAATTGTACTGTACACCGCTAAAGTTCACCGGGCTTCCGTGCGTTAAATGCCCTCCGTGCGACAAATTCATGCCAAGCACTGTATCCCCGTGTTGTAAAACTGTAAAATAGACAGCCATGTTCGCTTGTGCTCCTGAATGCGGCTGAACATTTGCATGCTCAGCTCCAAACAATTGTTTTGCACGTTCGCGCGCAAGCTCTTCTACGACGTCAACATGTTCACAACCGCCGTAATATCGGCGTCCCGGATATCCTTCTGCATATTTGTTCGTTAACACGGACCCTTGCGCTTCCATCACCGCTTCACTAACGAAGTTTTCTGATGCAATCAGTTCAATTTTTGTTTGTTGTCGTTTTAATTCATCTTGAATGGCTTGAAATACTTTCGGATCTTGCTGTGACAAGCGACTCATTGACAATCCTCCCCTAAATTGTGAATATTCTTTTTTATCTTAACACATTTTCAAATGAAAAAGTGAACAAATTTAACCGATCGAACATGATTTGTTCGCCTTTTCTTCTGAATAGACGGCGCGTTCTCCTCCGATGAGCTTCGGTCTCGTTTTTGCAAATGTAACGACCGCATGTCCGATTTGCTTAATCGATGTACGGACAGGAACCGCCACGTGTTTTAAATGCATACCAATTAATGTAGCACCGATATCAATGCCCGCATCTGCTCGAATATGTTCAACGACAACAGGATCATGAAGTTGCGTATATGCGTATGCCGCCATTGCGCCACCCGCGTTGCGAACAGGAATGACGCTCACAATTTCCAACTGCTTTGTCACAGCTGTTTGTCGCTCAACAACTAGTGCGCGGTTTAAATGTTCACAACATTGAAATGCAAGCTGAACCCCCGTTTCCTCATGCCATCGTTTTAATTCTTGAAACAACATCGCCGCCACATCCATCGTTCCGGCTGTTCCGATTTTTTCTCCAATGACTTCACTTGTGCTGCAACCAATGACGACAACGTCATGATTCGTTAGCGGCACTTGTGCACGAAACTCAGCAAGCGCCTTTTGCCATTGACTACGCCATTGTTCCATGTCCGTCACGATACTCCCACCTTTATTGCTCGTTTTCATAAGCGGAAATTTTTTGAATACGTTTTTCGTGACGACCTCCTTCAAATGGGGTTGTCAGCCATACTTTGGCAATTTCGCGCGCCAATCCCGGTCCAATGACGCGTTCGCCCATCGCTAATATATTGCTGTCGTTATGTTCGCGCGTCGCTTTTGCGCTAAATACGTCATGAACGAGCGCACAACGAATGCCTTTCACTTTATTTGCCGCAATACTCATGCCAATACCTGTTCCGCAAATTAATATTCCGCGGTCAAATTCGCCATTCGCCACTTTCTCCGCTACCGGCAACGCATAGTCTGGATAATCGACCGACGTTTCACATTCACATCCAAAATCTGTATATTCAATCCCCATTTCATCCATTAGTTTTTTAATTTCCTCGCGAATGCGAATGCCACCATGGTCTGATGCGATTGCTACTTTCACGTTTAAACCCCTCCTTGTTTGTGTAAAGAAAAAACCGTCTCTTTTCATTTTAACGATTCGAGACGGTCTTTTCACTATTTAATGAATTTGTTTGTCCGGCAATATCTCCGACGAGGGAAATGATTTGACCGACTTCTTTCGCATGATCTTCTAAACGACGTACAACATCGAGCGACGATTCATTGCTTTTCGCTAATTGCTGAATCTTTTAACACGGCTTGTTCAAGTTGAGAAAGCGGTTTCGTAATGAACCGCGCCGCATAATATGCCAATACACCAGACCAAAAAATACCGAACAATAGCGTTAAAATGGTAAACGTATTTTCCCCAAAGGGAAGCCATTGTTTGACGTAGTCATAGAGCACATAAATATAAAAGGCGCTTGTTGAATACGTAATGATTGCTAATACCGTTGTAAAAATAACTAGCTTTTTTTGTAAGCTAAATGTGTATTTTCCCCCCATCATACAGCCCCCTTGCTTTATAGCTTTTCATGTAGCTTTTCGATCGCTTGTTCGAGCTCATCGCGCGTTTGACGATACACGTCAATCGAGCCCCCAAATGGATCGATAACGTCTTTGCTGTCACCAAGAAATTCGTACAACGTAAACGTTTTTCCTTCTGCTTCCGGAAAACGAGACAACACATGTTGCTTGTGACTTTCGGTCATCGTTAATATGTACGTCGCCCAGTCAACATGCTCTTTCGTCAATAACGACGATTGGTGCTGAATATGAATCCCCTTTTCAGCAAGCACCGCTTTCGCATGTTGTGACGCATCGCTCCCCTCAAACGCAAAAACGCCCGCTGACCTCACTTGCACATGCGGTAGCTGCTTATGCTTAAGCAGCGCTTCTGCCATCGGACTGCGGCACGTATTTCCTGTGCATACAAATAAAACGTTCGTTTGGCTCACAACGTACACCTCTCATCATTTCCCTCATGTTTACTATTATTATAAAGTAAGCAGCAGGACAAAATATAGACTAAACGAAAGAAAAAAGAACTGGAAAATCCCAGCTCATAACGGAAATAATAGTTTACAAGCAAACAAAAGCAAAATGGCTCCGCCTAACACCTCGCTATATGTACCTAGCCAACGTTGAAAGCGGCGCCCAAGAAGCAACCCCATCCACGTTAACATCATGCTCGTCAATCCGAACGCTATGACCGCTAATGCCATTTCTACTCCATAAATCCCTAAACTTAACCCGACGGAAAAACTGTCGAGGCTAACGCTAAATGCAAATACAAACAAACCGATACCGACCGGTCTCAGCCAATGTTCTTGTTCATGACGAAAGGACGCAATGACCATTTGTATACCGAGAAAAAACAATAGCCCTCCACCAATGTATGTCGCCATATGTCCAAGCTGAACGGATAGCAGCCGCCCGATCCCCATGCCAATTAAAGGCATAATCACATGAAAACAGCCGACCGTTAATCCAACATAGACGATTTGCTTTAAACGAAGCCGAAGCAGCCCCATGCCAAGGCTGACAGAAAATGCATCCATCCCTAATGCAAATGCCATCATCGCTAATGTCACGATCTCTCCAACCATACGAATGCCTCCTTAGGACGTGCCCTCACGTTAACATATGCACACCCTAAGGAGTTTAGACATCATTTTTCCATCATTTGTTGATAGCCAGCTGCCTTTAACAATCGATTCATAATAGCGACCCCGATGCCTTCGTTCGGAAACGCCTCGCTATAAATGAAATGTACATGTGTTTCATCAAACGCTCGTAACGCGTCATAAAGCTGTTTTGCCACCGTTCGTAAATCGCTTCGTCGTCCGCACGCAATAACGACATCAGCTTCATACGTATCGCGCCGCTCCTCCGTCGTCAACACTCCTACAGTAAATCCACTCGCTCGTTTTTCATTCACAACTTGTTGTAAAAATGACGGTGAGCCGTACACAACGACGAGTGGAGCTTTCGGGGCGTAATGTGTATATTTCATCCCTGGAGATTTCGGCACAGCCTCTTTTTCCACAAGTGCGCGGTCGATATCCACAGCTCCGATCACCCGTTCAATTTCTTCTTTTGTCACACCGCCCGGCCTTAAAATGGTCGGGATGGCTGACGTGCAGTCTATAACCGTTGACTCAACTCCAACACCTGTCGCTCCCCCATCGACAACAGCTGCAATCCGTCCATCTAAGTCGTCGAGCACATGTTTCGCCGTCGTCGGACTCGGCCTTCCTGAACGATTCGCACTCGGTGCAGCAATAGGCAAACCGCTCGCTTGGATAAGGGCAAGCGCGATCGGATGGTTCGGCATGCGCACGGCTACCGTGTTCAAACCGGCAGTAACGCGCGGAGAAACAGCATCTTTTTTCGACAAAACGAGCGTGAGCGGACCCGGCCAAAAATGCTCTATCAATGTGTATGCAACAGGAGGAATGTCGCAAGCAATATCATGCAACTGCTCCGTTGTCGCAATGTGAACAATAAGTGGATTATCGCTCGGTCTCCCTTTCGCTACAAAAATGTTTTCCACAGCTGCTGTGGACATGGCGTTCGCTCCAAGACCATACACCGTTTCTGTCGGAAACGCAACAAGCTCGCCTCGTTGTAAATACGCTGCGGCCTGTTTCACTTGTGGACAACTGTTTAACTCATCCACATTTTTATCCACAAAAAATATGCGCGTCTTCAACGTTTTCACCTCATAAATATTCCAAGTTGCTTATTTTTTATCGACCGCTCATAAGCATTTTACAACAAATTCTTCAATGAGTATAAAACATTCGCAAAAAACACACAACATTTGTTCACAAATTGTGGATAATTAACCCGTTTTTGTTGATAAATTTGTGGATATGTTTATTGCATAAGTTTTTCCCATACTTCTGCAACGAAAAATTTCACTTCTACTTGCTGTTCATCTTCAACAACGAGCGGCTGTTCCTCCATTTGTTCAACTTGTGTCTTTTGTTCGACTCGTTTTTCCGCAGGACGAACGGCTTCACCTGTGGAAAAGTCGAGAAAACAGAGCGGTGGAAATAAAACGCACCACCAATTCGCCCCTTCACCTTTGCCGAGCGTAATTAAGACCGCATCGTACTCACCTGCTGGATATATGTACGATCCATATATTTTTGTCGGAAACGATACACGCCCAAACGTCACTTTGTACGACTGATCGCTCTTTTTTTCTTGAAGAACGCGAGCAACGGTTTGTTCAATTTCCGGTATATGTTCGGCAATTACTCGTTTTGCTTCTTCAAATGACGTTAAATCGCTCACCCATGTTGTAATTTGATCGTTTACCGCATCGCGAACGGCACGTTTTAACGCTTGATCAGCTGGTGCATCGCTATTTGCTAAAATGCGTAGCCGCACCGCTTCATTTGGAATGACGACATCTCCTTGCGCTTCTGTTTGTTGTCCATATATCGTCACAATCGCACCAATCATCACCATTGTTATATATACCATCATAACGTATTTGTTCATCGTTTACCTCCCCTTTCTTGTTATGCATTGTAACCAGAAAAGGAGTTTCATAAACTATGAAAATGAAAAAATATAAAAAAGCTTCCGATGTTACTCGGAAGCGAGATCGGCGATGACGATGCGCTCCTTGCCGTTTATATCACACATCACATCCACACGCGCAGAAGGAAATGCATGTTGCAACATCGCTTGAACAGCTCGACCTTGACCGTGACCGATTTCAAATGCAATAAGTGCTTGCGAGGTAACTACATGTGGCAGTTGTTCCATCAAGCGACGATAAAACAACAAACCATCTTCGCCACCGACAAGTGCACGGAGCGGTTCTTTTTGTACGACGGGCGATAGCGTCGAAATTTCGTGCGATGGAATGTATGGCGGATTGGAAACGACGATATCAACCGTTATCCCTTTTTCAATGATCGGCTTAAGTAAGTCCCCTTCGAGCCAATGCACGTGAGCGCCAAGCTTTTCGGCATTTTGTTTAGCCACTTCGAGCGAGCGGACGGCAATATCAATGCCATACACTTGCCATGTTGGCCGCTCTAACGCCAACGTAATGGCAATCGCCCCGCTCCCTGTTCCGACGTCAACTAGGCGAAGGGGCTGCTCGGTCGTACGTGCAAGTACGTGGGCGACGAGCTCTTCCGTTTCTGGACGCGGAATGAGTACGTGTTCATTCACGATAAACGTTCGACCGTAAAACTGTTCATACCCGATTAAATATTGAATCGGAATATGTTCAAGTGCATGTTTTTTTACATCGGCGATAAATGTTCGCTTGCTCGTTTCATCGATTGGTTCACGCAACGAAGCAAATAGTTGCGCGCGCGTCATTTGTAAGTGGTGGCGCAACAACCATTCTGCAGCCGTTGCTTCTTTGCCGTGCTCTCGGAAAAAAGAAGAAGCCCATTGAAGGACTTCATATATTTTACTGCTCATTGTTCGCTTGCTCCAATTTTTTCGATTGATCGTCTAAAATGAGCGCATCAATAATTTCGTCTAGCTTTCCTTCTAACACTTGATCAAGCTTTTGAATCGTCAAGCCGATGCGATGATCGGTCACGCGGTTTTGCGGGAAGTTGTATGTGCGAATGCGCTCGGAGCGATCTCCTGTTCCAACGGCTTGTTTGCGCGTTTGGTCGTATTCTGCACGCGCTTCTTGTTGGTATTTATCGTAAATGCGCGCACGCAATACTTTCATCGCTTTTTCTTTATTTTTAATTTGCGACTTTTCGTCTTGGCACGAGACGACAATTCCTGTTGGAATGTGCGTTAAACGAACCGCTGACATCGTCGTGTTGACGCTCTGTCCCCCCGGCCCACTCGAAGCAAACGTATCGACACGAATGTCTTTTTCGTTAATTTCAATTTCGATTTCTTCCATCTCCGGCAAGCACGCTACCGTCGCTGTCGACGTATGGATACGTCCGCCTGACTCCGTCTCTGGTACGCGCTGGACGCGATGGGCACCGTTTTCGAACTTCAGCTTCGAGTACGCTCCTTTTCCTTGAATCATAAAAATAATTTCTTTATAACCGCCAAGTCCTGTCGGATGTGCTTCAATGACTTCTGTTTTCCATCCTTGCGACTCGGCATAGCGCGTGTACATGCGGTATAAATCGCCTGCAAAAAGCGCTGCTTCCTCTCCACCTGCCGCTCCGCGAATTTCCATAATAACGTTTTTATCATCGTTCGGATCTTTCGGAAGCAACAATACTTTTAGCTTTTCAACAAGCTGCTCTTCACGCTCTTCTAGTTCACTAATTTCTTCTTTCACCATTTCGCGCATATCTGGATCGAGCTTTTCTTCAAGCATCGCTTTCGCATCCGCAAGCTGCTCACGCACCGTTTTATATTCACGATACGTTTGGACAGTCTCAGCTAAATCGGATTGCTCTTTTGAGTAATCACGCAACTTTTTCGGATCATTTAACACATCTGGATCCATTAATAGTTCATTTAATTTTTCATAACGGGCTTCTACCGCTTGTAAACGATCGAACATTTTTCTCACCTCGACTTTTCATTATATCATAAACGATCATACGAAAAAACTCGCCCTTATGGACGAGTCGCCGTTTCTGTACTTGTTTTATTTTTCGCTGGGTGGTCAGGCACTTCATGATGATGGCGGCAACGTGGTTCGTACGATTCGCTCGCACCGATTAAAATGACAGGATCATAATAAGATGCAGGACGTCCGTCAATGAGCCGCTGCGTGCGCGATGCGGGAGAGCCACAGACAGTACAAACAGCTTGTAGTTTTGTTACCGATTCGGCGATGGACATTAACGTTGGAACAGGACCGAACGGCTCACCACGAAAGTCTTGATCCAATCCAGCTACAATGACGCGATATCCTTCATCAGCAAGCTGTTGCACGACGTCAACGACACGTTCATCAAAAAATTGCACTTCATCAATTGCCACAACGTCCGTATGCGCAGTAATATGCTTGCGAATGTCTAATGCACATGACACCGGAATGGCAATAACAGACGTCCCGTTATGGGAAACGACTGCTTCTTCACTATATCGATTATCAATCGCTGGCTTAAACACTTTCACTTCTTGCTTCGCAAACTGCGCGCGGCGTACACGACGAATGAGCTCCTCTGATTTTCCCGAAAACATGCTGCCGCAAATGACTTCAAGCCAGCCGGATTGCTTCATAACATACATGAGGGCGTCCCCTTTCTTTCAAGCTTTCACGAAAAAAACAGGCAAGTGAAAAATGTTCGCTTGCCTGTTTTCATGACATACGGATTACTTAAGGCCGTATTTTTTGTTAAATTTATCAACACGTCCTGCAGCAGAAGCGAATTTTTGACGTCCTGTGTAGAATGGATGGCACGCTGAGCAAATTTCTACGCGCACTTCGTCTTTAACAGAACCGCTCTCAAACTCGTTTCCACACGCACATTTAACCATCACTTTTTTATAGTTTGGATGGATTCCTGCTTTCATCTCATTTCATCTCCTTCCGCCCTGAATCTTTTCGAAACAGAGTTTATATGCAATGAAAAACACACATGATAAAATTATAACAACCGTTCCGTTGTTTTGCAACTATCCATTTATAACCGTTTTAAATTTCCGGCTGTTTTCCACTCTTCATCCAACATCGCAAAAAACTCTTCGTTTGTCTTTGTTTGCTTTAGTCGGTGAATAAAACGCTCAATAAAGTCTGGCGTATCTGACATTGTCTTACGAATCGCCCATAATTTTTCTAAATGTTCTTTTGGAATTAATAATTCTTCTTTTCGCGTACCTGAACGACGAATGTCAATGGCAGGGAAAATCCGTTTTTCCGCTAATGAGCGATCAAGATGAAGCTCCATGTTTCCTGTTCCTTTAAATTCCTCGTAAATGACGTCATCCATGCGCGACCCTGTATCAACAAGAGCGGTAGCTAAAATCGTTAAACTGCCCCCTTCTTCAATGTTCCGCGCCGCCCCGAAAAACCGCTTCGGACGGTGGAATGCCGCTGGGTCAATTCCTCCCGAAAGCGTGCGTCCGCTTGGAGGAATGACTAAGTTGTATGCGCGCGCTAAACGGGTAATACTGTCCATTAAAATGACAACGTCACGTTTATGTTCAACAAGACGCATCGCACGTTCAAGCACAAGCTCCGCCACTTTAATATGGTTTTCTGGCACTTCATCAAACGTGGAACTGACGACATCGGCTGATACAGAACGTTCAATGTCCGTCACTTCCTCTGGGCGTTCATCAATGAGCAAGACAATCAGTTCAACATCAGGGTGATTCGTTGTGATGCTGTTAGCGATTTCTTTTAATAACATCGTTTTTCCTGCTTTTGGCGGTGCGACAATTAAGCCGCGCTGACCGAATCCAATCGGAGCAATTAAATCGATGAGGCGGGTAGATATCTTGTCTGGCGTCGTTTCGAGCTTCATTTGACGGCTTGGGTAAAGCGGTGTGAGCGCTGGGAAATGGACGCGTTCTTTCGCGATTTCTGGGTCTTCACCGTTTACAGCCTCGACGTGCAATAAGCCGAAATATCGTTCGTTTTCTTTTGGCGGCCGCACTTTTCCTGAAACTTTATCACCGTTGCGCAAATCAAAGCGGCGAATTTGCGATGCGGAAATATAAATATCTTCCGAACTAGGGGAATAGTTAATTGGACGCAAAAAGCCGAATCCTTCTGATTGAATAATTTCAAGCACGCCTTCCATAAAAAAGAGGCCGTCTTGTTCTGCGCGCGCTTTTAAAATCGCAAAAATTAGTTCTTTTTTTGTTAGTTTGCTGTAATATGAAATTTTGTATTGGCGAGCTAATTCATATAGCTCTTTAATGGTCATATTTTCTAGCTTTGCAATCGTTAAATCTCCTAACTCCATACTTACACCACTCTTTTATTTATTTTGATGAATTTCTCTTTGGATGGAAAAAGCGAAGATGAAAAGATGATGAGAAGGGACATAACACGACTATTTTACCCTTTTTTCATATTGTCAATCAATAGAAAAAGAGCGAGAGCGCAAAAAGTTCGCGCATCTCGCGATCACTTCATAACAAGGTTCGGCTTTTTCTTCAAGCTATGGCGTCCTTCAATGAAACGAACGGTTCCTGACTTCGCCCGCATAACGATGGAGTGTGTTTCGCCATATGCCCCTTTAAATTGTACCCCACGTAACAATTCGCCGTCAGTCACACCCGTCGCCGCAAAAATAGCGTCGTCTCCTTTCACAAGGTCCTCCATACGCAATACACGGTTCACATCTAGCCCCATTTTTTTGCATCGTTCCAACTCCGCATCGTTTTGCGGCAATAGTTTTCCTTGTATTTCTCCACCGAGACATTTGAGCGCAACAGCGGCTAATACCCCTTCTGGTGCACCGCCTGAACCGAACAAAATGTCTACCCCTGTATGATCGAACGCTGTATTGATCGCCGCCGCAACGTCGCCGTCATTAATAAGCTTAATGCGCGCCCCCGCTTCACGCAACTCGGCAATGATGCGTTCGTGGCGCGGACGGTTTAAAACGATCGCTACAACGTCTTCCACATCTTTATTTTTTGCTTTGGCAACTGCCTCTAAATTATCAATGATCGGAGCGTTAATGTCAATCATGCCGACCGCTTCCGGTCCGACAGCAATTTTATCCATGTACATATCTGGCGCATGAAGCAAGTTACCATGATCCGCCACAGCGACGACCGCTAACGCATTCCAGCCACCAGAGGCGACAATGTTTGTTCCCTCAAGCGGGTCGACTGCGACATCGACGCGCGGGCCGTAACCGTTGCCAAGCTTTTCCCCAATGTATAACATCGGTGCTTCATCCATTTCCCCCTCACCGATGACAACCGTTCCTTTCATCGGGACTGTATCGAATACATCACGCATCGCAGACGTGGCCGCCTCATCCGCTTCATCTTTTTTGCCGCGCCCCATCCAGCGCGCTGCAGCTAGTGCTGCGGCTTCTGTTACACGGACAAGCTCCATCGATAAACTTCTTTCCATCGTTTCTCCCTCTCCCCTTTGTTGCATTATGTGTTCTTTAGTTGTTCGATTTCTTGCTCGGTCATTTGTTCGCGCCAAATCGTCGCTCCAAGATTGGCCAGTTTGTCAACTAAGTTGCTATAGCCGCGATCAATATGCTCCAACCCTGTAATTTCTGTAATCCCTTCGGCCATTAATCCGGCAACGACAAGCGCTGCTCCTGCGCGCAAATCGGTCGCACGCACTTTTGCCCCTTGCAGTCGGGATGGACCTGTAATGATCGCTGAACGCCCTTCGACTTTTACGTTCGCATTCATGCGCCGCAACTCATCGATATGTTTAAATCGGGCGCTATAAATTGTATCTGTCACAATGCTCGTCCCAGACGCTTTCGTTAATAGTGAAGTGAATGGCTGTTGTAAATCGGTCGGAAAACCGGGATAAACGAGCGTTTTAATATCGACAGCACGAAGATGTTCTTTCGTCGCAACAAAAATTTGGTCATCGCTCGTTTCGACAACAACGCCCATTTCACGCATTTTTGCAATGACAGCCTCTAAATGTTGCGGAATGACGTTGTCAATAATCATTTCTTTCCCCATAGCCGCACCGATAATCATATACGTTCCTGCTTCAATGCGATCCGGAATAATGGAATGGCGGCAACCGTGCAACTGTTCCACGCCGTCAATACGAATGACGTCTGTTCCTGCCCCTTTAATGCGCGCACCCATGTTTGTCAATAGTGTCGCAACGTCAATAATTTCTGGCTCTTTTGCCGCATTTTCAATAATCGTTCTCCCTTTCGCCAAGACGGCAGCTAACATAATGTTAATTGTCGCCCCAACGCTAACGACGTCCAAATAAATGCGTGCCCCGCGAAGCTCTTCCGCTCGTAAATAAATGGCACCTTGTTCGTTTGTCACTTTCGCCCCAAGCGCTTCAAAGCCCTTGATGTGTTGGTCAATTGGACGCGGCCCTAAATGGCAACCACCGGGAAGACCGATGACCGCTTTTTTAAACCGTCCAAGCATCGCACCCATCAAGTAATAGGAAGCACGTAATTTTTTTACTTTTCCGTTCGGCAAAGGCATAGAAACGATATGTGACGGATCGATGACGACTTCGTTTTCATCGAAATGAAAAGCACCGCCAATTTCTTCGATTAATTGTCCGAGCACATGAACGTCTGAAATGTTCGGCAATCCTTCAATGACTACAGGTGAGTTTGCTAAAATAGCGGCTGGAATGAGCGCGACGGCGCTATTTTTCGCCCCGCTAATGCGCACGGAGCCTCGAAGAAAGTCACCGCCAACGATTTTTAACTTTTCCATATTTGTCTCCCTTCTCGCAAAGCAAATACTAAAACGCGACGGAAAACGGTTCGATCATCATTTTTGGTTCGCTTTATTCCAGTCTGCTAAAAACTTTTCGATGCCTTGATCTGTTAGTGGATGCTTAAACAGTTGCATCAACACGTTGTAAGGAACTGTCGCGATGTGCGCCCCTTTTAATGCCGCTTCTGTCACATGTTGTGGATGACGGATAGATGCGGCGATAATTTCCGTTTCAATATCGTGAATCGCAAAAATGTTTGCGATCGTTTCGATTAAGTCTAAGCCGTTATGACCGATATCATCGAGGCGTCCTAAAAATGGAGAGACGTACGTTGCACCAGCACGCGCCGCTAATAACGCTTGGTTGGCGCTAAAAATAAGCGTCACGTTTGTTTTAATTCCTTTTTCGCTAAATACTTTGACCGCCTTTAATCCTTCTGGCGTCATCGGCACTTTAATTGTAATGTTTGGAGCAATTTTCGCTAACTCTTCTCCTTCTGCAATCATTCCTTCTGCATCTGTTGCAATCACCTCAGCGCTAACGGAGCCTGAAACGAGAGAAGTAATTTCACGAAGACGATCGTGGAATGATACGTTTTCTTTGGCAACGAGGCTCGGATTGGTCGTTACCCCCGCTAAAATGCCAAGTTCGTGAGCATGGCGAATTTCATCAATGTTCGCTGTATCAATAAAAAATTTCATGATTTCCAACCTCCTAAACGCTTTCAAAATGGAATGAAACAAAACCGCCCGCTTCAGCAAACGCTGAAACGGTGCGGCTTGTATTACAACGCTTTGCCGGAAGAACCGAATTCGCGCATTTTGCCAATGACTGTTTCTTTAATCGCATCGCGGCCAGGGCCAAGAATTTTGCGCGGATCGTACACTTTTTCGTCTTTCGCTAACACTTCGCGCACCACTTTTGTAAACGCCATTTGGTTTTCTGTATTGACGTTAATTTTTGATGTACCGAGCGAAATAGCGCGTTGAATTTGTTCTGTCGGGATACCTGTTCCACCATGTAATACGAGCGGTACACCTGTACGATCACGAATTTCTTCCATCTCTTTAAATCCTAGTTTTGGCTCTCCTTTATATGGACCATGTACAGAACCGAGCGCTGGTGCTAGACAGTCGATGCCTGTACGCTTCACAAGCTCCTCGCACTCATCTGGATTTGCATAAATGATTCCTTCTGCAACGACGTCATCTTCTTGTCCGCCGACTGTTCCGAGCTCAGCTTCAACAGAGACGCCGCGCGCATGAGCGTACTCCACCACTTTTGATGTAATTTCAACGTTTTCTTCAAACGGATGATGTGATGCGTCGATCATAACAGATGTAAATCCAGCATCAATCGCCGCCTTACATTTTTCAAAGCTAGAACCGTGGTCAAGGTGAATCGCAACAGGAACAGTAATGTTCATGTCTTCCATTAATCCTTTGACCATGTTTACAACCGTTTTAAAGCCGCCCATATAGCGAGCTGCTCCTTCAGACACACCAAGAATGACAGGAGACTTTTCTTCCTCGGCTGCCGCTAAAATCGCTTGTGTCCATTCTAAGTTGTTAATGTTGAATTGACCGACCGCATACTTGCCTGCCAATGCTTGTTTAAGCATTTCCGTCATTGAAACTAAAGGCATCGTTAAATCCTCCTTAAATTAGCCATTGTTCACTATCCGAAAGCGCCTTTCACATGTACAATGACCAAAATACGACAATTTTATACAAGACGACCTCGAATAGTATGTACATTATAAGAATAACAAACTTTGTTTCCACACATCAACATTATTCACCGAAACGAACGAAACTTTGTGAAAAAAGTTCAAAAAGCTGTCAATGGTTAACGAATATATTTTTTCACTGCATCACGCATATCATCTATGTCAAAAGGTTTCGCAAAATGTGTCAGCGCACCGAGCTTTTTCGTTTCATGAATCATATCTAGTTCGCCGTAGGCTGTCATCACGATGACTTTGACGTTTTCATTCATCCCTTTCATCTTCTTTAAAATTTCAACCCCATCCATGCCCGGGATTTTCATATCTAACAACACTAAGTCGGGGGAATGTTTCGCAAACAAATCAAGCGCCTGAACACCATTAGCTGCCTGATACGTTTCGTACCCTTCTTTTTGAAATACTTCGTTTAATAAAATACGAATGCCAAATTGGTCGTCCACAATTAAAACCTTCCCCGCCATATCAACACCTCTATTTTCTCTATTTTCATCCTATTTCGCGCAGGAGACTCCCACTTCAACGACCAAAGGGAGTAAGTGGGAGAGGAATGCGCGTTCCCCCTTTCTTTTGTGTATGATATAATAAAGGCGTGGAGAAAACCGTTCAATAAAGGCACTCCAATAACTGCTACTCGATGTATGGAGTTGGTTACAGGAAACGTTGTAACCGTAAAACATCGAGCGTAGGTCCGTCTGTTGTGTGTGGAAGCCAAGTACTGCCAACAGACACACCGAGAGAATCGGTAACGATGCAGGCATGACCTGCGTCGTTGGGTAGTCGTCAACCTGCCCCTGATGCAACCCCAAGTCAAGGAAGGAGGACGAAATCCGTTTGCACTTCTGGGGAGTTGCAAGCCCCCGCTTCAAGCGTTAGCTAAGTGGGGGTAGTTGACATGTAAAGCTCCTATCTTTATTATCGTATCATTACTTCGAAATTTTTACCATTTATCCTGCTTCATGTTCGGATTTTGATCATTTTTTTATTTTTTAATATAATGAACACCATAGACAACGTCGCATGGGAAGGGGATTCACCATGTTAAAAATATTATCGACACAGCTTGCTGGGGTGTTTCAACGAATAAGCGCGCAAGAAGAAGAGCAGTTTGAAGATGCTGCCCGCTTACTTGCACAGGCAGTCATTAGTAGCGGAACGATTTTTATTTACGGCATCGATGAAATGGAAGCAGTTGTTGCGGAGGCGCTTTATGGAGCTGAAAAGCTACCAAACGTAAAACGGCTAGATATAAACGAAGTAACAACCGCTGATCGCGTGCTTATCGTTTCGCGCTTTTGTACAAATGAAGAAGCCATTCGCATCGCTAAACAACTTCAAGAACAAAACATATGGACAATCGGTATGTCATCCATCATAGAAGAAACGACACAAACACTTGTTGATTACGTCGATGTGCATATTGATTTATGTTTAAAACAGCCGCTCGTTCCAACAGAAGATGGTACACGCGTTGGCTTTCCTTCTGCGATTGCCGCTTTATTCGCTTATCATAGTTTAGCGCTCATGACGCAAGAAATTGTCGCAGAATACGAGTAAGAGGATGCCCATATCGGACATCCTCCTTTATTTTTCTAACGATGCGCGAATAAATTCGCGGAAAAGCGGCTGTGGACGCGTCGGACGAGATGTAAATTCTGGATGGAACTGCGCCGCAACAAACCACGGATGATCTTTTAACTCAATAATTTCTACAAGACGGCCATCTGGGCTTGTACCTGAAAACATAAAGCCGTTCTCTTCCATCATCGTACGATATTCGTTATTAAATTCATAACGATGACGATGGCGCTCATAAATGACTTCATCTTGATACGCATCATACGCTTTCGTTCCTTCTACAAGCTTGCACGGATATAAGCCGAGGCGAAGCGTTCCACCTAAATCTTCAATGTCTTTTTGTTCCGGCAATAAATCGATAATTGGATGCGGTGTGCTTGGATCGATTTCCGCTGAATGTGCACCTTTTAAGCCGACGACATGGCGGGCAAACTCAACGGATGCTAGCTGCATACCTAAACAAATGCCAAGGAACGGAATGCGCTGTTCGCGAGCGTAGCGAATCGCTTCAATTTTTCCTTCGATGCCGCGATCGCCAAATCCGCCTGGAACGAGAATACCGTTTACTCCTTGCAGCAATTGCGCCACGTTGTCCCGATCAACATGTTCGGAGTTAATCCAACGAATATCGACATCCGTATCAAACGCATATCCCGCATGACGTAACGCTTCGACGACAGAAATGTACGCATCTTGTAGTTCAACATATTTTCCAACAAGCGCAATCGTCGTTTTGTTGGATAAGTTGCGCACTTTTTCAACGAGCGCGATCCATTCTGTCATATCCGCTTCGTTGCAGTTTAGTTTTAAATGTTCGCAAACGATTTGGTCTAACTTTTGTTCTTGAAGCATAAGCGGAACAGCGTATAACGTGTCAGCGTCACGCGCTTCAATGACCGCTTTCGGATCGATGTCGCAAAATAGGGCGATTTTATCTTTCATATCTTGGGACATCGGCATTTCTGTGCGCACGACGATCACGTTCGGTTGAATGCCTAGGCTGCGCAATTCTTTGACGCTATGTTGCGTCGGTTTTGTCTTCATCTCACCTGCTGCCTTAATATATGGGACAAGCGTACAATGAATGTACATCACGTTTTCACGGCCAACGTCGCTTTTTATTTGACGAATCGCTTCTAAAAACGGAAGAGATTCAATGTCGCCAACTGTCCCTCCGATTTCTGTAATAACGACGTCCGCATTCGTTTCGCGACCTGCGCGAAAGACGCGCTCTTTAATTTCATTTGTAATGTGCGGAATGACTTGTACCGTTCCTCCTAAATAATCGCCGCGACGTTCTTTCTTCAATACGGTGGAATAAATTTTTCCTGTTGTGACGTTGCTGTATTTGTTTAAATTAATGTCAATAAAGCGCTCGTAATGACCTAAATCTAAGTCCGTTTCCGCCCCGTCATCTGTGACAAACACTTCTCCATGTTGATACGGACTCATCGTTCCTGGGTCAACGTTAATGTACGGATCAAATTTTTGAATGGTCACTTTTAAGCCGCGATTTTTTAGTAAGCGACCAAGTGAAGCAGCCGTAATTCCTTTCCCAAGCGATGATACAACGCCACCTGTTACGAAAATATATTTGGTCATGAAACCTTCCCCCTCAACTCATTTGGAATAGTTACAGTGTGTGCGAATTCGGGGAAAAATAAAAACGCTCCACTTACAAATTAGTAAGGGAGCGAACGTATCTCTATGAAAAGAGCCCAAACAGAATTCTACATATATCGATGTAAAAAGTCAAGGTTATAATTCCTCATCTTCTTCTAACTCTAATTCTTCATCCTCTAATTCTTCATCGACGACATCTAGCTCTTCATCAATCGGTTCATCGTCTAAATCTAGTTCTTCGTCTAATAAGTCGTCAATCACTTCTTCATCTTCATCTAATGCAAAATCGTCGTCTAACAGTTCTTCATCGCCCAATAATTCCTCATCTAAATCGTCATATACTAATTCGTCCTCATCGACCATGTCATCAAAGTCATCAAAGTCATCCGCCACTTTTTTCTTCTTCTTCACGCGTTCTACAGGCACCGCTTCGTCTTCTGTTTGATCATATGGATACCACGAGCGTAAGCCCCAAGCCGTTTCCCCAACACAAATAAACCGGCCGTCGACGTTTAAATCTGTATAAAACTGCGCTAGTCGTGCACTTACTTCACTTTCGGATAACCCTTTTATCGCGACGAGTTGCTCGATCATCTCTTGAAATGACACCGTCTGTTTTTTCTCACACAATAGCAAATACGCAAGTTCGACGAAAGACATCTCTCGCAATTGTTCTTGAGAGTATTGCTCCAAACTCACTTTCCGCACTCCCTTTCTCCAACGTATGAAAACAACAAAAATCCATACCATTCATTATAAACAAATTCATTTACTTTATGCTAGACGGTTGCCAAAAAAGTTTGAGTCAAGACTTTGTGGGAGATTTTTTTCTCGACCGATTTTTTTGGTTATATATGGTTTTATAAAATCGTTATATGTAAGCGCTTTTACTTACTCTCATCCTGTAGGTATGTGCGTTTTCTCTCGTTTTAAAAACCTTTCAATGCTTGCAATGCCTCGTAAATCGGTGTCCCTGAAGATTGGCGAAGGTATGGGATGTTATCTCGTACCACTTCTGTCATTTGCGTTTGCACGCGCTTCAGTGCCTTTTTCACGATCGTTTCTCGTTTCGTTTCTTCTCGTTCTTCCGCGCCATACATCACTCCATCGCGTGTCCGAATGAGTAACGTATCTTTTATCGCGACGATCGCTCGCAACATCGCTTCAATCCCTGCATCCCTCCAACTTCGACCGTTTTTACTTCGTTTCGCAAACACATGCATCGTTCCTTCCGCACTCCCCATCGCCCTCATGTTTGTCGTGTCAATCCCTTTTTCCTTCAACCATACGCGATAGTCACGCAAACATCCTGGCATCTCCTCGATTCGACGAACAAGCGCCTCGAGTTGCTTTTCCTTCTCCTCATGTTCTAACGTACCGATGGCACTTGTGAGTTCTCGTAACACACCTTCTTCATCCCATGATGCTAACTTCTTTCGAATCACCCGATATCTCGCATGACCTCGGAACAATTGACGAATCTCTCTTGCCACATGGAACCGATCAAGCTGAAAGTACCCCCTGTCCCCGAAATATTCTCGACACGCTGTAATCCATGGGGCTCCATCTCCATTGATGACCACCCAATCCTCAAACGGATCATAGCTGTATTCCTTCATCAGAAAATTCTCTACAGCTTCCCAAATCGGTTCATTCGTTTGATGAACCATATACCGTCGATTCACTAAGGATACGCGTTTCCCGTTTTTCTCCCATCCTTGGTGAATCGTGATGATCTTTTCTTCTTTTCCTTTGATGCGGCTTCGTTGACGTTTCACGTACAACCCGTCTGCTTCGATAAAAAACACGCGCCCTTTTTTCTCCATCGCACGGTGCCCTTCCACCTCTGCCTCGATGATGGACTGGCGAATCGTTTCGTGACTCATACATGCATACCCCACCAGCTTTTCAAGCGACTGCGCAGCCTGTCGATACGAAGAACCCGTCACGGCGAGATGAATCGCTGTCTCCTCTAATAGCGGACTCACTCCATGCGCCCCATCGAACTGGAGAAAGACATCGAGTAAAGACGTATACACCTTTTTTTCACGGTCAAAGTAGTAGTTTCGCTTCACTTCCACCTCTCCAAATAGCGTTTGGAGTCGGATCGTCCGCTTATCTTTGAGCGCATATCGTTTCTTGTCCCGCTGTTCTGCCAATGTGCGGTCGATCTCCTCCAACACCTGTTGAAGGAGATGACCATATTGTTTTTGCATATGTCTAAATAAAGACTGTTCGATCTCTTTTAATGTCAAGCCGTTTGTGATATAATCCTGCATGGGCTCCACTCCTTTCTTTGGTTGTATTTTTTTTCGCACTTACTACCTTACCAGGAGGAGAGCCCGTTTTTCATCTATTTTGCTTACATATCTGACAGGTTCCTTATTATACCAAATCAGGAACCTGTCTTTTTTTCTCCCACAAACATTTTACTCATACGCCAAAAAAAAATGTCGGGACATCCCCCGACATTACATATTGCGGCGATATTGTCCACCGACTTCATACAACGCTTTCCTGAATGACCTCCGCTCCGCTCGCCTGCAAAATGCGCCGCATAATGTTAATGGCTGCATCGTGCCCATCAAATAAACTAGACGCCGTCACAAAGCGAATGTGATGTTTCGGACGGTAAATGTGAGCCATGTTTCTCCCATCCCCTTTCGCTACCGCTTCATAATGCCTTCAAGCAATAGCTTTGTTTGCAATTCAATATATTCATCGAGCGTATACATTTTTTTCAACGCCCAACGACGGAATCCCCACATTTGACCGAGAACGAAAATGTTATGTGCAAACAATTGAATTTCTCGCTCCGTTAATGAAAATACCCCATTGTCTACGCAACGTCGTAAAATATGTTCGAACATCGCAACCATTTGCAATTCTTTATTAAGCACATACGGAAGCGATTCTTTGCCGAGCGACTTTGCCTCTTGATACATGACGAGCACTTCGTCTTGCAGCTCGTCAACGACACGGAAATAGTAATTAATCGCTAATTTTAAACCGTCTAAATCCCCTTTTGTCGTATCGATTGCCTGCTCCATACGATCGCGCACTTCATCGTAAATCCGATCGCACACTAAATAAAGAACATCTTCTTTTTTGCGAATGTATTCGTATAACGTTCCGATGCTAAAACCAGAAGCGCGGGCAATTTCGCGCGTCGTCGTTTGATGAAACCCCTTTTGCTTAAATAGCGAAATCGCCCCTTTTATCATTTGATTGCGCCTTTTTTTCACAAGCCGTTCGTCTTTCACAGACGCGGGCACTTCACGTTTTTTCATCACATCACTCCTATTTCGTCAACATTCTTGAAATGACGAGACGTTGAATTTCTTGCGTTCCTTCATAAATTTGTGTAATTTTCGCATCGCGCATAAACCGTTCAACCGGATAGTCTTTCGTATAACCGTAGCCACCGAAAATTTGTACTGCCTCCACGGTGACTTTCATTGCTGTATCCCCTGCAAACAATTTCGCCATCGCAGATTCCTTTCCGTACGGTAAACCGTTTGATTCAAGCCATGCTGCTTGATATGTTAGTAAGCGCGCCGCTTCAATGGCAGTTGCCATATCAGCTAATTTAAAGGCAATGCCTTGTTGTTCTGCAATTGGCTTGCCGAATTGAATACGTCCTTTCGCATATTCTACCGCTGCATCTAACGCCCCTTGCGCGATGCCAACCGCCTGCGCTGCGATACCATTTCGACCGCCATCAAGCGTCATCATCGCAATTTTAAATCCTTCTCCTTCTTCACCGAGCAAATTTTCTTTCGGAATGCGACAATCTTCAAAAATGAGCTCCGTTGTTGGCGATGAACGAATGCCGAGCTTTTTCTCTTTTTTCCCGATCGAAAAACCAGGCGTTCCTTTCTCAACAATAAATGCGCTAATGCCGCGGTGCTTTTTCTCTGGATCTGTCACCGCAAAAACGACATAAATGTCCGCTTCTCCACCGTTTGTAATCCATACTTTTGAACCGTTTAATACGTAATGATCACCATCACGCACCGCACGCGTTTTCATCGCTGACACGTCAGAACCTGCTCCTGGTTCAGATAAACCGTACGCCCCAAGCTTTTTCCCTGTCGCTAGTGCTCGTAAATACGTTTGTTTTTGTTGTTCTGTCCCAAATTTATAAATTGGCCAACTTGCTAATGAAATGTGAGCAGAAAGCGTCACTCCCGTCGATGCGCATACCTTTGAAAGCTCCTCCACCGCGATGACGTATGCCAAATAGTCGCTACCGATACCGCCGTATTCCTCTGGCCATGGGATGCCCGTCAAACCGAGATCCGCCATTTTATTAAAAATGTCGCGATCAAAACGTTCTTCTTCATCGCGTTCTGCTGCGGTTGGTGCAACTTCGTTTTTCGCAAAGTCGCGCACCATTTTTCGTATCATTTCATGCTCTTCGCTTAATTGAAAGTTCATTTCCCCATCCCCCTAAACAAATGTTTACTAATGACGAGCCGCTGAATTTCGCTCGTTCCTTCGTAAATTTCACATACTTTCGCATCGCGGAATAATCGTTCAACCGGATAGTCTTCGGTATAACCGTTGCCTCCGAAAATTTGTACCGCTTCAATGGCGTTTTCCATCGCCGTTTTCGATGCAAAAAGCTTCGCCATCGACGCTTCTTTTCCACATGGCATACCGTTTGCGCGTAAAAACGCTGCACGATAAACGAGCAGTTTAGCCGCTTCAACGTTCGTGGCCATATCGGCTAGTTTAAAAGCAACGCCTTGTTGTTCTGCAATTGGCTTACCGAATTGAATGCGTTCTTTCGCATAATTCGTCGCATGTTCAAGCGCTGCTTCCGCAATGCCGAGCGATTGCGCTGCAATTCCGATGCGACCGCTATCTAAATTAACCATCGCGATTTTAAAGCCATCGCCTTCTTGACCGAGCAAATTTTCTGCTGGTACGCGCATATCTTCAAACGATAATTGAACGGTGCGCGATCCGTGAAGCCCCATTTTTTTCTCGTCTTTTCCGATGACAAGACCTGGGGTATGTTTTTCAACGATAAATGCGCTTACTCCTTTACTTCCTTTTTCTTCTGGATTTGTACGGGCAAATACGATGTACGTGTCCGCTTCGCCCCCGTTTGTAATAAATACTTTCGAGCCGTTTAATACGTAATGATCGCCGTCGCGAATAGCTGTCGTTTTTAAGCTTGCCGCATCCGATCCTGCCCCTGGCTCCGTTAAGCAAAACGCCCCTAAATATTCCCCGCTCGCTAGCTTCGGTACATATTTTTGCTTTTGCTCTTCCGTTCCAAAATATAAAATCGGATTGGTGCCGACAGACGCATGGACAGATAAAATGACTCCAACGGTTGCGCTCACTTTTGAAATTTCATGTATCGCAATGATATATGATGTAAAATCCATCCCCGCTCCACCGTATTGTTCAGGAACGGTAATGCCCATTAACCCAAGCTCCGCCATTTTTTTAAGGATAGGCCGCGGAAACTCCCCACGCTCCATGTGCTCGACGAACGGTGCAATTTCATTTGCTGCAAACTCGCGCACCATTTGACGCATCATTTGTTGTTCTTCTGTAAAATGAAAATTCATGGTGTCAACTCCTTTATTCGTACGTGTAAAATCCTCGCCCTGTTTTTCGTCCGAGCCAACCCGCTTTCACATATTTGCGTAAAAGCGGACATGGGCGGTATTTATCGTCACCAAGCCCATCATGAAGCACTTCCATAATGTATAAACACGTATCTAAGCCAATAAAATCCGCTAAAGTGAGCGGTCCCATCGGATGATTCATTCCGAGCTTCATCACTTCGTCAATCGCTTCTTTCGTCGCGACACCTTCGTATAAACAATAAATCGCCTCGTTAATCATCGGCATTAATACGCGGTTAGAAACAAACCCTGGGAAGTCGTTCACTTCAACTGGCACTTTTCCTAACGTTTTTGTCATTTGCTCAATCGCTTCATACACTTCGTCAGCCGTCGCAAGACCGCGAATAATTTCGACGAGTTTCATAATCGGTACTGGGTTCATAAAATGCATGCCAATCACTTTTTCTGGTCGTTTCGTAGCTGCAGCGATTTCTGTAATTGGTAGCGAGGACGTATTTGTTGCTAAAATGGCATGCGGAGGTGTAATTTCATCTAGCTGGGCAAACAGTGCTGTTTTCACATCCATATGTTCAACGACTGCTTCAATGACGACATCGACGTCGCTTCCATCACGCAAATCAGTCGACGTACGAATACGACCCATTGCTTCATCACGCTGTTGTTCACTTAACGTTCCTTTTTCAACGAACTTATTCAAGCTTTTTTTAATATTGTTGAGCCCCCATTGTACACGCTCTTCGTTGACATCATTTAAAATGACATCATACCCTGCCGTTGCGCACACTTGGGCAATTCCTGATCCCATTTGGCCTGCGCCTACAACCATTACTTTTTTCATCGTCCCATCCCCCGTTAATGAACTTCAATCATGATCGCATCGCCTTGACCGCCACCGCTGCAAATCGCTGCGATGCCAGTGCCGCCTCCGCGACGTTTCAATTCATGAATTAACGTAATCATAATGCGCGCTCCGCTCGCTCCGATCGGGTGCCCAAGCGCGATCGCGCCGCCATTGACGTTTACTTTTTCTTCTGGCAAGTCAGCAATTTTCATGCTTGCTAAAGCGACAGCAGCAAACGCTTCGTTAATTTCAAATAAGTCAATGTCGTTTACGGTTTTGCCTGTTTTACGCAACAATTCGTTGATGACGATGCCTGGTGTTTTCGGAAAATCTTTCGCTTCAATGGCAATCGCCGTATGGGCTACAATTGTCGCAAGTGGCGTGAGCCCTTCTTTTTGCGCGCGCTCTTCGCTCATTAATACGAGCGCAGCTGCTCCATCGTTTACCCCCGGCGCATTGCCTGCTGTAATCGTGCCTGTTGGATCAAATACGGGCGCCAGTTTCGCTAATTTTTCAAGCGATGTATCCTTACGCGGTGATTCATCCACCGCTACGGTGATCGGTTCCCCTTTTCGTTGTGGAATAGAAACAGGGACGATTTCTTCAGCAAATTTGCCGCTTTCGATCGCCGCAATCGCTAATTGATGGCTGCGATACGCCCAGCGGTCTTGTTCTTCGCGCGTAATACCTAACTCTTTTGCTGTTTCACTTCCGTAAATACCCATATGCACACCTGTAAAACTGCATGTCAATCCATCATAGACCATTAAATCTTTCACCGTCGAGTCGCCCATACGCAATCCCCAACGTGCTTTCGGTAATATATACGGCGCATTGCTCATCGATTCCATTCCACCTGCAACGATGACGTCCGCATCTCCAGCACGAATGATTTGATCACCGAGCGTGACGCTACGCATCCCTGAGGCGCACACTTTATTAATCGTTTCGGTTTTTGTCTCCCACGGAATCCCCGCTTCTCTCGCTGCTTGCCGCGATGGAAGTTGTCCTTGTCCACCCTGCAATACGGTGCCAAATACGACTTCATCGATATCTTCTGCACTAACATTTGCGCGCACGAGCGCCTCTTTGATCGCAATACCTCCAAGCTGCGCTGCGCTCAATGCGCTTAAACTGCCACCAAACTTTCCAAAAGGTGTACGTACCCCACTAACAATGACCGTTTTCCCCATGTTTATCCCCCTTTTCGTTATAAGAAAGCCCTTTCAAAAATATTGAGCGAACGCTCGTTCAATGATGGACGGGCAAAGAAGGCGCACGAAACCGTACACCTTCCTATTTCCTTCATTATACTTAAAATATCTTAAAAATAAAACTATTTATTTTTTTTAGAATTTTTAATGAACAGGTCCGAATACCGCCTTTTCTAACAACTCAGCAACATCATACGTGCCAACTTTTTCTTCTACTTCTTTTGCTTTCGTACCATCTGATAACATTGTTAAACAGTACGGACAGCCAGAGCTAATAACTGTCGGATTCACTTCTAGTGCCTGTTCTGTGCGCGCGACGTTAATGCGGGTGCCTGTTGTTTCTTCCATCCACATCAACCCACCACCAGCGCCACAACACATGCCTGTTTCGCGATGGCGTGCCATTTCAACAAGTTTCACGCCCGGAATCGCTTTCAAAATTTGACGCGGTGCATCGTATACGTCGTTATATCGACCTAAATAACATGAATCATGGAATGTCACGACTTCGTTTACTTCATATTTCGGGACAAGACGACCTTCTTCAACAAGCTTTGCTAGTAACTCTGTATGGTGATATACTTCCGCCTCAAAACCGAAATCTGGATATTCGTTTTTGAATGTGTTATACGCATGCGGGTCGATCGTCACAATTTTTTTCACGCCCGCTTTTTCAAATTCGGCAATATTGGCTGTCGCTAATTCCTGGAATAAAAATTCGTTTCCTAAACGACGCGGCGTATCGCCCGAGTTTTTCTCTTTGTTTCCTAAAATCGCAAATTTCACGCCTGCTTCATTTAACAGACGCGCAAAGGCTAACGCAATTTTTTGGCTTCGATTATCGAACGAACCCATCGAACCAACCCAGAATAAATATTCGAATTCTTCCCCTGCTTTTTGCATTTCTTTTACTGTCGGAATACGGACATCTTCACGCAATTCGCGCCAGTTTTCTTTTTCTTTGCGATTGAGTCCCCATGGGTTTCCTTGACGTTCGATATTTGTCATCGCCCGTTGTGCATCTGGGTTTAACTTTCCTTCTGTTAATACGAGGTAACGACGCAAATCAATAATTTTATCGACATGTTCATTCATAACTGGGCATTGGTCTTCACAGTTGCGACACGTCGTACATGCCCAAATTTCTTCTTCCGTAATGACATCGCCAATTAAGTTCGGCATTTCAATCGTTGCGGCTTGTTCTCGCATTCCTTGTGCCATAAAAGCGAGCTGGTTTCCTTTTGTGTTCGCAAACGCAAACGTTGGCACCCAAGGAGCTTTTGATGTAATCGCTGCCCCTTTTTCTGTTAAATGGTCGCGCAATTTTAAAATGAGGTCCATCGGCGATAACATTTTCCCTGTTCCTGTTGCTGGGCACATGTTCGTACAGCGCCCGCACTCGACACAGGCATATAAATCAATAAGTTGCGTTTGCTTAAAGTCTTCAATTTTCCCGACGCCAAACGATTCTTGTGTCTCATCTTCAAAGTTGATTTTTTCAAGTTTCGGTCTCGTTAATCGGCTGAAAAAGACGTTAACTGACCCAGCGATTAAATGGGCGTGTTTTGATTGTGGCACGTACACTAAAAACGTTAATAAAATAAGCAAATGCACCCACCAAGCGACAAAAAACAATACCGCTGCTCCTGTTTCCCCTACCCAACTAAACGCAAGCGCAATGGCAGAAGCGACGGGCTCACTCCACGACGTCCCTTCGTTATGCCAAATGCGGCTCATACCGTTACCGAACAACACCGAAAGCATAAGTCCACCGATAAAAATGAGCACAAGCCCTGCTTTCAAATCACGTTTTAAACGGACGAGCTTCTCGATGTAACGGCGATAAAACGCCCATAACACCGCCACTAAAATAAGCAATGTGACAATTTCTTGGAAAAACGTAAACGCTGGATAAAGTGGCCCAAGCGGCAAGTGCGCCCCTGGCACAAGCCCTTTAATGATAAAATCAATGGCACCAAACTGAACGAGAATAAAGCCGTAAAAAAATATGACGTGAATGATCCCGCTTTTTTTATCTTTTAACAGCTTTTTTTGCCCAAAGACGTTCACCCATATGTTTTGTAGACGCTCTTTCACTTTTCCATCAAACTCAACTTTTTTCCCTAACTTAATATACGCAATGCGCGTTTTCACGAGATACACAAATAAATGAACGGCGTACGCTGTCACAAGTAAAAATGCAATCCAGTTCAACCAAAGCACAATACCCTTCCCCCTTTGTTGTAAAAATAAAATAAATTTTCTGAACAAACTTACTTTCATTATATAATGAATGAGCATTCAGTCAATATTTTTTCTCATTTTTTATTTTCTTTTTGGGAAAACTACAACAATGAAAGGAGTGGGGGCATGAGCTGGCTCATAGTTGCTATTATTTTATTGTTTCTTCTTTTGCTCGATTATAAATGGGGCGATAAAGTGTCAAAAACGACATCGCGAAAAAAAAGCGGTGTCGAACGACAAAGCGACATCACGCTATTTACAGCCGGAGAGGAGCTGTTTGAAGACTATTTCGCGCAACTAGAACGAGCGAAACATCACATTCACATTTTATTTTATATCGTGCGCGATGATAAAATGGGGCAACGATTTTTTTCTTTACTTGAACAAAAAGTAAATGAAGGGGTGGAAGTGCGCCTCCTTGTCGATTGGGTTGGAAGCTTCGGATTGCCTCCTTCCGTCCGACAAAAAAGCGGGCAATTTGCCTTTGCGAATCGTCCAACATTGCCGTTTTTTTTCTACAAGTTAAACGAACGAAACCATCGGAAAATAACAGTCATTGATGGGAAAATCGGCTATTTAGGTGGATTTAATATCGGAAAAGAATATATTGGTCAAGATCCGAAGTTTGGCCATTGGCGCGACTATCATTTAAAAATTATGGGAGAAGGGGTTCATGATTTGCAGCGACAATTCCAAGAAGATTGGAAAAAAGCGACTGGGCAATCGTTTGGAGATGATGAACGGTATTTTCCATCTCTTCAAAAAGGAACGGTGAAACACCGCTTTCTTCCGACAGATGGAGCATATTTGGAGGATGAGTTTATTCAACTGATCGAACAAGCGAAAAGGGAAATCTTGATCGGTACCCCATATTTCATTCCGAGCCAAAAATTGATGAACGCTCTTTTGAAAGCGATGAAACGAGGTGTTCAACTAACCATTATTGCCCCGATGCAAGCGGATCATCCACTCGTCAAAGAAGCCGCATATCCTTATTTTCGTCAGCTTCTTCGTGCCGGAGCTCGTATTTATCAGTTTTATAACGGGTTTTACCATGCAAAAGTAATTGTCATCGATGACGATATATGTGATATCGGCACAGCGAATTTCGATCATCGCAGTTTGTTCATCAACTACGAAATGAATTGTTACATATATGACAAACCGTTCATTCAATATGTGAAACAAACGATCGCTCACGACATCGACACATCTACATTATTGACAGCGGAATATTTTCGCAAGCTGCCTTGGCTTGACCGACTAAAAGAAGGCGTTGCGACTTTGATGTCTCCATTGTTGTAATGAGAAAGGGTGCCCTATTGGGGACACCCTCTTTTGCATTACATTTTTTCCGGTGCATGTACACCAACAAGCGCTAACGCATTTTTCAATGTAATTTGTACAGCTTTCATAAGCGCTAGGCGAGCGCGGCTTTTTTCAACATTCGTTGCATCAAGCACTTTTTCCGCATTGTAAAAGCTATGCAGCGCGGAAGCGAGCTCGAAAATGTAGTTCGTCATGCGATGTGGTGAACGTTTCACCGCCGCCTCCGCAACCGCGGACGGAAACTCTCCTACCTTTTTCAACAAGTCAATTTCTTTTTCTGCCAATTCATACGTGAACGATAAGTCGCCGTCATATGATAACCCTTGCTCTTCTCCTTGGCGAAGCATGCTGCATACGCGCGCATGAGCATATTGCGCATAGTACACAGGGTTTTCATTCGATTGCGACACCGCTAAGTCCATATCAAAATCTAAATGCGTATCCGACGAGCGCATCGCAAAGAAATAGCGCGTGGCGTCTAGTCCGACTTCCTCCATTAAGTCGCGCAACGTAACCGCCTTTCCTGTCCGCTTACTCATGCGCACTTTTTCACCGTTTTGATACAAGCTGACAAGCTGAATAATTTCAACTTCTAATACATCAGGGTCGTATCCGAGCGCAGCGATCGCCGCCTTCATGCGCGGAATGTAACCGTGATGATCGGCTCCCCAAATGTTAATAATTTTTTCAAATCCGCGCTCAAGTTTATCTTGATGGTATGCAATGTCCGGCAATAAATATGTGTACGTGCCATCTTGTTTGATGAGCACGCGGTCTTTGTCGTCACCGAATGTCGTCGAACGGAACCATGTCGCGCCGTCTTGTTCGTAAATATGTCCTTTTTCGCGCAATGTCTCAAGCGCCTTCTCGATTTTTCCATTATGGTAAAGAGACGTTTCCGAATACCATACGTCAAACGTGACGCGGAAGTCCGCTAAATCTTTTTTAATTTTATCCATTTCAAAAGCTAATCCGTACTCGCGAAACTGTTGAAGTCGCTCTTGTTCATCTAGCGCGACAAACTTGTCACCATGTTCTTCTGCTAATTTTTTCCCTAGTTCAATAATATCTTCACCGAAGTAGCCGTCTTCTGGCATATCTTTATCAATGCCAAGCGCTTGAAAATAACGCGCTTCGACCGACTTGGCTAAGTTAGCAATTTGGTTGCCGGCATCGTTAATGTAATATTCTCGCGTGACGTCAAAACCTGCTTTTTTCAAAATGTTGCATAACGAATCACCAACCGCTGCTCCACGTGCGTGACCTAAATGCAAACTACCTGTCGGGTTTGCGGAGACGAACTCAACTTGCACTTTTTGACCGTTGCCGACGTTTGTTTCGCCGTATGCGTCCCCTGCTTGTAAAATGGTTGGCACGAGTTCTGTTAAATAGCGATTGTCCATGTAAAAATTAATAAACCCTGGTCCAGCAATGTCTACTTTTTCAACGAATACCGCTTCACCATGAAAGTGGCGGACAATGTCTTCCGCAATCATACGTGGTGCCTTTTTTGCAACGCGCGCGAGTTGCATCGCGACGTTTGTTGAATAGTCGCCGTGCGCTTTATCTTTCGGCGTCTCTAAAATGACGTTCGTCACGTCTTCTTCCGTCGCGACTCCTGAGCGAATGACTGCTTCTTTTATTTCTTCCTTCAATTTTTGTTTCATTTGTTCAACAATGTTCATTTTTTTGCCTCCTTAAACGACATCGTCACAGCATGACGGCCGACATGTTTACCAGATAAGTGAAGTATGTAAGAAAAAAACAGCTTCCCTTTTTTCGCTTTCTCGTTGTACTGATACAATACTTGTTCTGTTTTTGTTTTCATTTCCCAGCGCGCCATCGGGCTTTCGTACGTACCGATCGTTTCCGACTGCTTGCGAAACGTATGGCGCATCGAGATCGCACCGGAACGGAGAACGACGACTTCATCATTGGCAATTTTCACGACGTTTTTGATCGTCTCCCCTTCATACATCTCTTCAAACGTTACATACGTTGCGTCTCCTTTTAAGTAGTATAAACCATTTGCCTCAATGACAACAATTTCTTTTCGTGCCCCGTCCCGAATTTCTGTTACGTGCTTGAGCTGTATAGGCGTTCCGTTCACCTTCCCCACATCCTTGCTGTTGTTATGACTGTAGATAAGTATAGAAAAAGAGGCGCATACATGCAATAGCTCGCCAATGATCCAAAGTTCGTTGCGCATTTTCTCTTTCCCAAACGTTTTATCTGTACTTTTCTATGTGCAAAACTGACAAGTTTCACTTTATTTTGTTTCATCACCACAACATACACTTGAAAAGAGAGGGATTTTTTGAGCCTTCGTGTCCAAAAATATTTTTACTTATTTTTCCTTATAAGTATAGGGAAGAGGTGTCCTGAAATAGTCAAGTACAACTTTCGGTAAAGAGCCTTTATTTTTACCAAATGTAAGAAAATGACAATTGCCCATTTTCGATAAAACATATACAAATATTTAAAATGAAAAAATTGTGGAATATACGGATATACATGTATAGAAAAAAAGTTTATAATAATGAAGCAGGAAAATGAAAGAAATTTTAGGAGGGCGAATGATGAAACCAAGAATTTTTACAATATCTATGATGTTACTCATATCGATTGTGATGCTAACTCCCATCATTGTATCGGCAATATCCTCTTCGTACTCTTATAATGCTGTTTATATAGTTGATGGAAAGGCTAACGGAATATATCACACTTTAAACAAAGGAACAGCTACAATAGATGGTCACGCTTTTTACAACGGCAGCAAAGAAAACTGGGCTGATGGCATCACCCCGCCAGGAGAAACAGTAACTTATTGTCTTTACAGAGAAAAAACAGGGTTTGATACTAGCTACGGGTGTGTGAATCATTATGTATCAAAAAACAATGATAAAAGTAATGTGTCAAAAATAAAAGAATCTTTTCCATCAAAATTAGATTCTGATTCTTCAAAATACTATTTACTGTAGATGAGCAAATTCGCTAACATAAATTTACAACCAAACAAAAAAGGAGACATGAACCCGATTCCTTGGTTAAAATAGATGTGCCACAACTATCCACAAGGAGGTTCATGTCTCATGAATAGATTAGCACATCATCAAGGAATCCACAAGTTTTTCATAACGTTAGGGTTGGCGCTTTATTTCTCGAAACCTGTGATGAAGCATCTCGTTCATATCGTGGATGCGATGATTACAAAGGGCTTTTCGGGAACACTGACCGATCTACATCACGGGAGTTTTCATCCGAACCATCGCACGACACTGAGCCATTTTTTCACGAAAAGCCCATGGGAGGAAGAGACGCTGCTTCGCAAACTCCAGCAGTGGGTGCTTCATCGTGTCGAACGCAGCTCGAAACGAGAGAATCAACCCATTTTTGTTTCGATCGATGATACGATTTGCCAAAAAACGAAGCCCTCGTCACGGGCAACACACGCCATTCAAGGGTGTGATTGGCACTATTGTCACGCAGAGAAAAAGTCGATCTGGGGACATTCTCTCGTTTGGCTCATGGTTCATACGATGACCCAAGCGTTTCCTTTTGCCTTTCGCCTCTACGACAAGACGGTGGGGAAAAGCAAAGGGGAACTCGCGATCGAGATGCTTTCTTCGTTGGATGTGAGTCGACCCGTTTATGTGCTCATGGACTCTTGGTATCCATCGAAAACCCTCGTGGGAGCCTGCTTAAAAAAAGGGTTCCACGTCATCGCGATGCTGAAGACGAATCGGATTCTCTATCCAAAAGGGACGGCCATTCAAGCAAAAGAATTTGCCAAATCTATGGAGCCACGGGATACCCGCCTCGTCACGGTGGGAAAAGAGCGTTATCGGGTGTATCGCTACGAAGGCGCTCTGAACGGTCTCAAGGATGCCGTGGTGCTGCTCGCATGGAAAGCCGATCAGCCGATGACGCCGAAACATCTTCATTGCGTCTTGAGCACCGATCGCGAGCTAAGCGATGAAGAGATCTTGCGCTACTATGCTGCACGTTGGTCGATCGAATGTTTTTTCCGTCAAGCGAAAGACCAGCTGAAACTCGATGGATACCGCGTTCGCGGGCGTCGGGCGGTGAAACGGTATTGGATCTTGGTGCAACTTGCGTATATGTACAGCATGTTCGAGTCGAACAGTGATTTTTCGGATGGGCTCGATCTCCTGCGCAAGAGAAAAGGACATAGCCTCGTGGAGTTCATTTACCGTGCAGCGAAACAAAATATTCCCATTGATACCGTGAAAAAACAGCTCCACGTGGCATAAGGGGTACCCTGTTTGTCTCTTTTTAAATGGTAATTATTGTAACGAAAATTGCTCAACTACAGTATTTAGTTATAGTAAAAAGCAATAATGGGTGGAAAATAGTCGGTAGCGGCAAATTATCTACACCATAGAAACTCTCTAAACCTTTTATTAAAACCATTTCTTTTAAGGTGGTATTTTATGAGAATATATTTCGAAGGACCGCTTTTTGTTATTTTTTTTGCCATGGGTGTTATGTTTATATGGATAAAGTTCAGAAAAGAACGTATACGATTCTTTTTTTTATCATCTTTCTTTCTTTATATATGTTTATTAATTAAATATACACAATTCCCTATCACCTTGTTTCTTGGCAATTCCTTTAAGCAAAACATAGATGAAATAATAAATGTGGTACCTTTTATTAACCTACATCGCTCACCTATCAATTATATACTGAATATTTTTATGACCGTTCCTTTTGGGATCATATTTCCTTTTATAAAAAAAGTAAACTCCAAAGAAAAGATCCTTTGGAGTTTACTTGTTCCTCTTGTCATTGAAGGGTTACAGCTAATTCAATTTATTCTAACATCATATTCCGAACGAATTGTAGATATTAATGACATTTTAATGAATACATTCGGTATTTGGATCGGTTACTATTTATATCGTGTACTTGTTTTGTTTGTAGAAAATTACTCTAAGATTAATAAAGACATAAAAAGGAGTTCACTCGTCAACTTTATTATTCATCATAATAAACGATAAACAAAACTACCTAAAGATAAAAAAGTATTGCCCTTGTTTCCTACAGTGAATATGTTACAACCAAAAAAGAGGACAAAACACACGACACTGGTGGGAATTGGAGCTAGACAGTGAGCCTCCTTATCGTAAAATTTTATACTTTCCTTCCCCATTGAAAAATCCCTGTCTCACCGACAGGGATTGATCTTTATTTCACCCAACCGAGAAGCATTTCGCGCACGAGTTTGCTTGCTGTGTTGGCTGTTTGTTCAGAGTGATCATATACAGGCGCAACTTCAACTAAATCTGCTCCGACAACGCGCACATCTGAACGAGCGATGGCGTGAATGGCAGCTAATAGCTCTTTTGACGTAATGCCTCCTGCATCAACAGTTCCTGTTCCCGGCGCATGCGCTGGATCTAATACGTCAATGTCGATTGTCACATATACCGGGCGGCCTGCAAGCGTCGGAAGCACTTCTTTTAACGGCTCAAGTACGTCAAATTTCGCAATATACATCCCGTTTTCTTTTGCCCACTCAAATTCTTCTTTCATTCCAGAACGGATACCGAAAGAATATACATTTTTCGGTCCGATGAGCTCAGCAATTTTACGAATTGGCGTCGAGTGCGACAACGGTTCACCCTCGTAATGTTCGCGTAAATCTGTGTGCGCATCCATATGAATAATTGCTAAGTCTGGATATTTCTTATATACCGCTTTCATAACTGGCCAAGACACTAAATGCTCGCCACCAAGACCGAGCGGAAACTTTCCAGCTTCCAATATACGATCGACAAACTGTTCAATCATGTCTAAACTGCGCTGAGCGTTACCGAACGGTAAAGGAATATCACCCGCATCAAAATATTTCACTTCATCAAGCTCGCGGTCTAAATATGGACTATATTCTTCAAGCCCGATCGACACTTCGCGAATGCGCGCTGGACCGAAGCGAGAACCTGGGCGATAGCTCACTGTCCAGTCCATTGGCATTCCATAAATAACCGCCTGGCTTTCTTCAAAATTTGGGTGGCTCTTAATAAATACGTTGCCAGAATACGCTTCATCGAATCGCATCGTTTTCTCTCCTTACTTCACTAAGTCTTCAACAAATTTCGGCAATACGAAGCATGCTTTATGAAGCTGTTTTGTGTAATATTTCGTTTCGATGTCATGGAAACGGTCATCGCTTACTTCAAGCGGATCATACTTTTTCGAACCGAGGGTGAACGTCCACATACCGCTTGGGTACGTCGGAATGTTTGCGATATATAAACGCGTAATCGGGAAAATTTCGCGCACATCACGTTGAACGGTGCGAATTAAGTCCGCTTTAAACCATGGATTGTCTGTTTGCGCGACAAAAATGCCGTCTTCTTTTAACGCTTTCGCAATGCCTGCATAAAACCCTTTTGTAAATAAATTCACCGCTGGGCCAACAGGTTCTGTCGAGTCAACCATAATGACGTCATATTTATTTTCACTTTGCGCAATATGCATAAAGCCGTCATCTACTTTCACTTCAACGCGTGGGTCGTCCAATTGACCGGCGATTTCTGGCAAATATTTTTTCGAATACTCGATCACTTTGCCGTCAATTTCAACAAGCGTCGCTTTTTTCACGCTCGGATGCTTTAACACTTCACGAATGACACCGCCGTCTCCGCCACCAACAACAAGAACGTTTTCTGGATTTGGATGCGTAAATAACGGAACGTGCGCCACCATTTCATGATAGACGAACTCATCTTTTTGCGTTGTCATCACCATGCCGTCTAAAATAAGCATGTTCCCGAATTCTTCTGTTTCGACCATATCGAGCTTTTGGAATTCCGTTTGTTCTGTATGTAAAGTGCGTTTAATTCGTGCTGTAATCCCAAAGTTGTCCGTCTGTTTTTCAGTAAACCAAAGTTCCATATTGAACACCCTTTCGTCAATAATGCACCGCTTATCATGCCCAAAAAATAAAATGCTAAACATGAAAAAGTATAGAGCAATCTAGCAAAATTTCAAGTAAAAATTGCTAGAAAACGTTTAAAAAAATAAAAATGTTTTTATACTAAATTGTAAACGTAAAAAATGAGGTGATGGCTATGGAGACGATTGCCATCGAACGATGGAAACGAACGTTTAAATATATGCGACTCTTTCTTTTGTTCGCTTTTGTTGCTAGCTTGTTATGCACACTCACGATCGCCGGACTTATTATATTTGCGAAATGGAAAGGCCCTCCCCCTTTAGCCGTTCCGCAATCCACAATTTTTTATGCAGAAGACGGAACGAAAATTGGTGAAAATCATTACGGAGGAAAAAGATATTGGATAAAACTATCCGATATGTCTCAACACGCCATTGATGCAACGATCGCGGTAGAGGACCGAAAATTTTTCGACCATTACGGGTTCGATGTTAAACGAATTGCTGGAGCAATCATCGCAGATATTAAAGCAATGGCGAAAGTGCAAGGAGCAAGCACCATTACACAACAATATGCACGCAACTTATTTTTAAGCTATGAGAAAACATGGTGGCGAAAAATACAAGAAGCACTGTATACGATTCAACTGGAAGCAAACTACGAAAAAAACGACATTTTAGAAGGATATTTAAACACCATTTATTACGGACATGGTGTATACGGCATTGAGGCAGCCGCCAACTTTTATTTCGGAAAATCGGCCCGCGATTTAACCGTAGCGGAAGCAGCGATGCTCGCAGGCATTCCGAAAGGCCCGAGCTACTATTCACCGCTTGTCGATATGGAACGAGCAAAAAAACGGCAACGCATTGTCTTACATTCGATGGTCGAGGCAAAATTTTTATCCGAGAAAGAAGCCGAAAAAGCAGCAAATGAACCGCTTCATTTTTCAAACGGCGAGCATATGAAAACAAAAACGATCGCCCCGTATTTTCAAGATGCGGTCAAACAAATGTTAAAAACAAAACTCGGATTTGATGAAGAAACGATTGAAATGGGCGGATTGCGTGTGTATACAACGCTCGATATCGACATGCAAGCAATCGCAGAAGCAAAAATAAAAGAAACGATTCATTCGCAGTCTAACATTCAAGTGGCGCTTGTTGCGATGGAGCCAAAGACAGGAGAAGTCAAAGCGCTTGTCGGAGGACGCGACTATGAAAAAAGCCCGTTCAATCGCGTGACACAAGCGGAACGTCAACCTGGCTCTACATTCAAGCCGTTTTTATATTATGTCGCGCTACAACATGGGTTTACCCCATCAACGTTGTTACGTAGCGAACCAACGACGTTTACACTTGAAGACGGTTCGACATATGCACCGCGCAACTTTAACAACTATTACGCAAACGATACGATTACACTCGCCCAAGCGATTGCCTTATCTGACAACGTCTATGCCGTAAAAACGCATTTGTTGCTTGGACAGGACAAGCTTGTGGCAATTGCGAAACAACTCGGCATTACAAGTAAACTGAAACAAGTGCCGTCGCTTGCTCTCGGGACGTCGCCCGTTAAAGTCATTGATATGGCGCGCGCCTACAGCATCATCGCCAACGGAGGAAAAAAGGTCGAACCTGTATTTATTAAAAAAGTGACAAACTTCGAAGGAAAAGTGCTATACGAACAACAATCAAACGATGAACAAATACTTGATCCAGCGCTCGCTTTCGTCACGACACATTTAATGACAGGCATGTTTGATCCAACGCTTAACGATTATGCGTCTGTGACGGGACAATCGATTATTTCGCGCATGACCCGTCCGTATGCTGGAAAATCAGGGACGACGAAAACAGATAGTTGGATGATCGGTTTCACGCCGCAACTTGTCACAGCCGTCTGGACGGGATATGACCGAGATGAAACGATTGATCGCACAGACGAAAAACAATACGCCAAACATATTTGGGTCAATTTTATGGAAGATAGTTTACGCGGAAGAAAAGTCGCGACATTCGAACCGCCAGAAGGCGTCATTGGCGTATATGTCGATCCTCATAGCGGGGAACTTGCGACAACCGCTTGTCCGACAAAACGATTAAGCTACTATGTCGTCGGTACAGAACCGACAGACTACTGCAAAGACCATCCAACGGAAAAGAAAAAGAAGAAAAAGGAAAAAGATTCATGGTTTAAGCGACTGTTCGACTGGTTTTAAACATAAACGCCCAAGCGCGTGTGCTTGGGCGTTTATGCGTCCTAGTTTTATCATGTGTTACATTTGTACTTTTAGTTTACTCCTTTTCCCACTCAACGACAAGTATACATAGGTTTCCGTTCACAAAACCGTCACATTTTATCCATGATTTTGAAGCTGACGTTTTAACTCCTCGCTTGAGCGTTCCCACATGTCGCGGTTATGTTGTTGTAAAAACGAAGCTAACACCTCTTTTGACCGCGCATCCATATGATCGACAATAATATGACGCTTTAACGATTTGTCCATGCGGTTCACATGTTCGGGAAGCGATTTATATCCGCGACGCGCCTCGCGATCGACCGTCATTTCGCATGCCGTCACCCCGGCATAATACGCCCCTTCTTCCGCCTGATCAATCGTTACCCAGACGAGCCAATAAGGCTTGCCGTTTGGCACTTCATCACGATTTGGTGTGAACTTAATGCCTTTCTCTACGACGCTGCGCGCATGCATCGCTCCCATATCAATAAACGCTTCGCCTGCTTCAACATCGATAATGACAGGAGAAACGTTCGCCAAACTAAGCACCCCTGTACCAAACGTTCCGTGCACTTTCGGCTCTTTTTTAATAATGTTAAACATTGGCTTTTTTTTCTCTTCCACGATCGTTCATCCTTTCATCATAAAATGAGCGTTGAAAATATGTCTTGTAGCCATTGAGCAACCGTTGGAATGGCTACGTGGAAAATTGGTCGAATCGTATATTGATCTAGTGGCGTGAAAATGAGAATTAAAAAAATGAGCGCTCCATAATTTTCAAATTGTGTCATTTTGGCACGTATATGCATCGGCGCTAAATCTTCGATGATGCGATACCCGTCAAGCGGAGGAAACGGCAATAAGTTAAAAACGAACAGTAAAATATTCAATCCGATATAAATTTCAAAAAACTGATACAACCCGTCTCGAAACCATATTGGAATAAAGTCAAATATGCCGATGCGAATCATTCCATACCATAAAGCAAAACCGATAGCCGCAAGCAACAAATTGCTGAGCGGGCCAGCGACAGAAACGAGAATACCCGCCACACGTGGATGACGGAAATAGCCACGATTGACCGGCACCGGACGCGCCCAACCAAATCCGGCAATGAAAATAAGCAACGTTCCGAGAATGTCTAAATGGGCGAGCGGCGACAGCGTCAGCCTCCCTTGCTCCTTTGCCGTCGGATCGCCAAATTTATACGCCACGTAGGCATGGGCAAATTCATGGACTGAAAATGCAATCGCAAGCGCCAAAACAACATACGGTATTTCTCGAAGCGGATATGCTAAAAATTGGTCCACGTTTCTTCTCCTTTTCAAACTTTTTTCATTTTTTGATTATTATACACGAAAAACAAGGGAAAGCACTACTGATAACGGTCGATGAGTGGTATAATAACGATTGTCGAATGAAGAGGAAAGGGGCGGTGGAGATGCCATATGTAACAGTAAAAATGCTTGAAGGACGCACAGAAGAACAGAAACGAGCGCTCGTTGAGAAAGTAACAGAAGCCGTTGCGGAAACGACAGGTGCACCGAAAGAAAAAATTGTCGTCTTTATTGAAGAAATGTCGAAAAATCATTATGCGATTGGCGGAAAGCGATTAAGCGACGAAAGCTGACCTGTGGGGGTCAGCTTTTTATGTACGCTTGTGCACGCAACTGCTCGATGTAACGATACGCTTCTTCCACTTCTTCTTCCGTATATCGCTGCTTGCTTTTTAATGTAAATACTTTTTCTTTCACTTCATCTTTACTTAAATCTTCAAAATATAAAATCGTCGAAACTAGCTCTAAAAATCTTGCACTTTGTTCATTTAAACTGCGTAAACAAACGTCTAAATCAGGCATGTCCAAATGATAGTGCGTCAAAAACTGCTCGCCCGCTTCCGTCAACACGTAACGATATTGATAGTAACCGCCTTTTTTTTCTTTCATTTCTTGCACAAAGCCAACGTTACATAACTCTTCCATACGCAACGTCAATTCTTCCGAATACGGACCGTAAAAATGAAAATCGAACTTTTCATAAAAAGGAAACTTCATCTTTTTCGCAATGTAAATCATTTTTTGTAGTTTTTTTCGACCGACAATTTCCCCTACTGCTGCTAACGCTTTCAACATTTTCGCATGCTCGAAAAGCAACGCCCTCATCTCCTATTCATATAAAAGTTGTTTAATTTTTTTCTTCACGTTTCGTTTCGTCGATAAATCATCGAGAAAATCTTGCGGAAAATATAATTTATGATCGGTGCGACGCTTCCCGGAAATCGCATCAACAATCGTTGATTCCCGCGATAATTCACGCAACTCCCCATTCGGCATTAACAAATAAATCGGAAGCCTCTCCTCTTCTTCTCCCGGGCGGTAAAAATCGTAAGGAAGATCCGATGAAGAATCAACGACTAAATAATAATCCGGGTCAATGCCTGCTTTTTTAAACAACGTCGTCAATTCCACTAGCTTTTTCATTTCCTCATTCGTCGGTTGAAATTCGACGTATTTAAATAAATGACGATGCATAAATCGACAGCATAAATCGCTTAAAATCGCATCTCGTTCATCTTGCCATTGTTGAAAATAATATAATGTCACCGCTTCATCCAGTTTCAAGTAGTCTTCTAGTTGCATATTTCCATGAAAAAGAGATTGGAAATGAACAGGAGGTGTTTGAAATGTATAACCAGCTAAATATAAATGTTTCGCACGGTGCAAAATTTTCGTCAAAATGACTTCGGCGCTACGCGTGACGGGATGGAAATATACTTGCCAATACATTTGATATCGGCTCATAATGTAGTCTTCTACCGCATGCATGCCGCTTCGTTTAATGACGACTTGTTCTTCACGTGGGCGCATGACACGCAAAATACGTTCCATATCAAAATGCCCGTAGCTGACGCCTGTATAGTATGCATCGCGCAATAAATAGTCCATACGATCGGCGTCAATTTGGCTTGAAATGAGACTAACGACAAGCTTATTTTCATACGTCTTCGCAATCACTTCCGCCACTTTTTTCGGAAAATCAAACGATACACGACGAAGCACCGCGTTTACTTCCGTATCGCCTAAAATAATCGCGCGCGTAAATTGTTCATGATCAAGATGAAACACTTTTTCAAACGAATGTGAAAACGGTCCATGTCCTAAATCGTGCAAAAGCGCAGCGCATAAACAAAGCAAGCGCTCGTTTTCATCCCAATCCGGTCGACCGGCGAACACATCGTCAACGATGCGACGGACAATTTCATAAACGCCAAGCGAATGATTAAAGCGACTATGCTCCGCGCCATGAAACGTCAAATACGTCGTACCGAGCTGTTTAATGCGGCGCAGCCGTTGAAATTCTTTTGTACCAATTAAATCCCAAATGACTTTATCTCGCACATGCACATACCGATGCACCGGATCTTTAAACACTTTCTCTTCGCTTAACTTTTCGTTGGGATACAATCTCTCTCCCTCTCTTCCGTCCATAACATAGCTTTATTATAGAGCGTTCTATGAAAAAAACAAAGACTTCCTTCAATGACATATACCAAAATCAAACAAAAAAGGCATTCCTCTCGCATAGAATGCCCCTTGATCGGTAACCGCCACCTTATTTTTTCAACTTCGCAGCAATTTTTTCAATTAATTCATCTTCCGTCATCGCTGATACAGGACGATTGTTGACGAACGCAAACACTTTTTTTCGACCTGGACCGCAATATGATTGGCAGCCAATTTCAATCGTGGCGTTCGGATCCAACTTTTTTAACCTTGGCAACAACGTTTTTAAATTCGTTGCTTGGCAATCGTCACAGACGCGAAATTCATTTTGCATACCGTCCTCACTCCTTTTCGCTAACGAGTATTCTAACGCTTATATACAAACAATGCAAGCTGCATCTATTTCCTGTTTGAGTCAAGACTTTGTGGGAGATTTTTTTCTCGACCGATTTTTTTGGTTATATATGGTTTTATAAAATCGTTATATGTAAGCGCTTTTACTTACTCTCATCCTGTAGGTATGTGCGTTTTCTCTCGTTTTAAAAACCTTTCAATGCTTGCAATGCCTCGTAAATCGGTGTCCCTGAAGATTGGCGAAGGTATGGGATGTTATCTCGTACCACTTCTGTCATTTGCGTTTGCACGCGCTTCAGTGCCTTTTTCACGATCGTTTCTCGTTTCGTTTCTTCTCGTTCTTCCACGCCATACATCACTCCATCGCGTGTCCGAATGAGTAACGTATCTTTTATCGCGACGATCGCTCGCAACATCGCTTCAATCCCTGCATCCCTCCAACTTCGACCGTTTTTACTTCGTTTCGCAAACACATGCATCGTTCCTTCCGCACTCCCCATCGCCCTCATGTTTGTCGTGTCAATCCCTTTTTCCTTCAACCATACGCGATAGTCACGCAAACATCCTGGCATCTCCTCGATTCGACGAACAAGCGCCTCGAGTTGCTTTTCCTTCTCCTCATGTTCTAACGTACCGATGGCACTTGTGAGTTCTCGTAACACACCTTCTTCATCCCATGATGCTAACTTCTTTCGAATCACCCGATATCTCGCATGACCTCGGAACAATTGACGAATCTCTCTTGCCACATGGAACCGATCAAGCTGAAAGTACCCCCTGTCCCCGAAATATTCTCGACACGCTGTAATCCATGGGGCTCCATCTCCATTGATGACCACCCAATCCTCAAACGGATCATAGCTGTATTCCTTCATCAGAAAATTCTCTACAGCTTCCCAAATCGGTTCATTCGTTTGATGAACCATATACCGTCGATTCACTAAGGATACGCGTTTCCCGTTTTTCTCCCATCCTTGGTGAATCGTGATGATCTTTTCTTCTTTTCCTTTGATGCGGCTTCGTTGACGTTTCACGTACAACCCGTCTGCTTCGATAAAAAACACGCGCCCTTTTTTCTCCATCGCACGGTGCCCTTCCACCTCTGCCTCGATGATGGACTGGCGAATCGTTTCGTGACTCATACATGCATACCCCACCAGCTTTTCAAGCGACTGCGCAGCCTGTCGATACGAAGAACCCGTCACGGCGAGATGAATCGCTGTCTCCTCTAATAGCGGACTCACTCCATGCGCCCCATCGAACTGGAGAAAGACATCGAGTAAAGACGTATACACCTTTTTTTCACGGTCAAAGTAGTAGTTTCGCTTCACTTCCACCTCTCCAAATAGCGTTTGGAGTCGGATCGTCCGCTTATCTTTGAGCGCATATCGTTTCTTGTCCCGCTGTTCTGCCAATGTGCGGTCGATCTCCTCCAACACCTGTTGAAGGAGATGACCATATTGTTTTTGCATATGTCTAAATAAAGACTGTTCGATCTCTTTTAATGTCAAGCCGTTTGTGATATAATCCTGCATGGGCTCCACTCCTTTCTTTGGTTGTATTTTTTTTCGCACTTACTACCTTACCAGGAGGAGAGCCCGTTTTTCATCTATTTTGCTTACATATCTGACAGGTTCCTTATTATACCAAATCAGGAACCTGTCTTTTTTTCTCCCACAAACATTTTACTCATACCTATTTCCTTTGAAAAATAGTATATCTTTTTCCTTTTTTGGTGATTATAAAAGTAAAAGAATGCGAAAGGGGTTTTCTTCATGACAAAAAAACGACAAGATGCTTGGACTGAAGAAGAAGATTTATTGCTAGCTGAAACGGTGCTTCGCCATGTGCGCGAAGGGAGCACGCAATTAAATGCGTTTGAAGAAGTGGGCGATAAGTTGAATCGTACGTCAGCGGCATGCGGGTTTCGCTGGAATGCAGTCGTCCGCCAACAATATGAAGAATCATTACAAATGGCGAAAAAGTTTCGGAAACAAAGACAACGAGCACTCGGAAATAAGCATGCCTTGCGAAAGCGACCGCTCTATACACCACCTGTTCCTTCACTTGAGGAGTTAGGAATGGAACCGTTACAAGTCGAGATAAATGCATATGAACATGTTGAGACGAATCATTTAACGCTCGATCATGTCATTGCTTTTTTACATTCCTTAAAGCAATCGTACGTCGGGCAAGAAACGGCACTAATCGAAAATAAACAGCTCAAGCTTGAACTTGAACAACTACAACAACAACATAAACAACTAGAACAACAATTTACAAAACTACAAAAAGAAAATGAAGAATTGCGCGAAGATTACGGAACGATGGCTCGCATCATTAATCGGGCAAGACAAATCGAGATTTCAGAAGATGAGTTTAAAGCGCCTATTTTTAAAATGGATCGTAACGGAAATTTAGAGAAACTCGAAAAAATTGCTGAATAAAAAAGCTGTCCGATGCGACAGCTTTTTTATTTCGGCAACATCATCTCATTACGGTCAATCATGCGCTGAAAATACATGTAATATCGCTCCCATTCTTCCGAGGTAAGCGATGATGGCGCAAGCGTACTTCCAAACGATTGAAGCGTTTCATATAGGCGGATGATGAGTGATGAAACGGTCATTTCTTTGCCGAGTAATTCACTAAGCGACGCCATCGTATGCGGAACGATCGTCGGATACGTGAACTTCGTTTGTTTTCCTGCCAGCGAGCGCTCATAAAATTGGCGAATCCACTCCGCTCTTGCGGCGCCGCTTCCACTTACACATATATACGCTTGCACCGCGACACCACCTCGAATGCGCCGCTGTGAAATACCTGCAAACTTTTTTCCATCAATGCTTAAATCAAAGCTTCCCGGACAATACGAACCGACAACTTCCCCTGTTTGCACATACGCTTCTGGCAACATACGCGCAATGAGTGTCGCCATCGCCTCATATCCTCGATCAATATCAATTCCTTTTTTTGTATCAGGAAAAATAAGTGAAACGTTTAAAACCCCTTCATCTAGTACGACCGCCAACCCACCGGAGTTGCGAACGATCGTATGCCACCCTTGTTCATGTAAGTAGGCGAGTCCTCTCTCAATATGCGGTAATTTCGTATCTTGAATACCGAGTACAACGGTATGATGATGCACCCATAAGCGAACAATCGGTTGTGAATGACCGTTACCGACCGATTCGCAAAGCGCATCATCGAATGCAAATGACTGCTTAGCATCAAACAATGAGCCGAGACTCGAATGATCGATAATGCGCCACGTTTGTTGTCGCAACAATTCGCTCATTATTCCATCGCCGCTAGCGCCTGCGCTGCTGTGATAAGCGATAATTTGTACACATCTTCGGCATTACATCCGCGCGATAAGTCGTTTACCGGTTGATTTAATCCTTGTAAAATTGGACCGACCGCTTCAAAGTTGCCGAGACGTTGGGCAATTTTGTAGCCGATATTTCCCGCCTCTAAACTCGGGAAAATAAAAACGTTGGCATCGCCTTGAATGACAGAATCAGGCGCTTTCTTTTTCGCAACTGAAGGTACGAACGCCGCATCAAATTGAAACTCGCCATCGAGCGTTAAATCTGGCGCCATTTCTTTTGCAAGGCGCACCGCTTCAATGACCTTTTCTGTCTCTGGCGATTTGGCTGACCCTTTTGTTGAGAAGCTAAGCATCGCTACACGCGGCTCAATATCAAACATTTTCGCTGTTTGTGCACTCTCTACAGCGATTTCTGCTAAATCTTGGCTATCTGGAGCGATGTTAATGGCACAATCTGCAAACACGTACTTTTCATCGCCACGCACCATGATGAATACGCCAGACGTTTTACGAATGCCCGGTTTCGTCTTAATAATTTGTAGCGCGGGACGTACAGTATCTGCCGTCGAATGCGCGGCGCCGCTAACAAGACCGTGCGCTTTTCCCATATAGACGAGCATTGTGCCAAAATAGTTTTCATCAAGTAAAATGTTGCGAGCATCTTCTTCTGTGACTTTCCCTTTTCGGCGTTCAATGAAAGCCGCCACCATTTCATCCATTCCTTCATATGAGCGCGGATCAACGATTTCTACTTTTTCCAACGTCAAGCCGAGCTCTTTCGCCTTTTGAACGACAGCTTCTTGATCGCCGATGACAATCGGCTGTAATACATTTTCTGTCGCTAGACGTCCGACAGCTGTTAAAATACGTTCATCTAATCCTTCTGGAAACACGATCGTTACATTTTTCCCTGCCACCTTTTGTTTTAAGGCTGCAAATAAATCACTCACGAAATGTTCCTCCTTAGTTTAAAAAAATTCGTCTATCTATTAGAATACTCTTATTGAGACGAAAAGCAATGAATTACGCCGCAAACGAAAATAGTCTTTTTTTTATAATAATTCTGTTTTTTTATTTCAAGTGATATATTTGTTAAAAAACATGCACAATACAAAGGAGCGTTACGTATGTCACAATGGATTCATCACCTTGAACAATGGTTGCTTGAGTTTGGCGTCATTGGTCTCGTCATCGTTTCGTTTACTGAATCTTCTTTTTTCCCGATTCCACCTGATGTGTTATTAATCCCGTTAAGCATCGCTCAGCCGGAAAAGGCGCTATGGTTTTCTTTTTTAACAACGATCGCCTCCGTCTTTGGCGCACTGCTTGGGTGGTACATTGGAAAAAAATTCGGCAGACCGATTTTACGTTATTTTATTTCTGATGAAAAAATGGACAAAGTAGAACAATACTTTCAACAATACGGAGCGATGGCGATTGTCATCGCAGGATTTACCCCAATTCCGTATAAAGTGTTTACGATTTTTTCGGGCATTTCGAACATAAGCATTCGCACGTTGCTTTTTTGGTCGTTCATCGGCCGCGGAGCGCGCTTTTTCGCTGAAGGTCTTATTATTTTCATCTTAGGTGCGCAAGCGAAATCATTTATTGAACAACATTTTACAACAATCACGATCGTCGGCGGAATAGTCATGGTCATCGCTTTCCTCATTCACAAACGATTGAAATAGTGCGGTTTGTCATAAACGAAACACATATGATAAAATTTTTAACAGTACATACAAAAGGAGTGTGACATATGAGCGAAGCAGCACAAACGTTAGACGGTTGGTATTGCCTGCATGATTTTCGCACGGTTGATTGGGCGGCTTGGAAGACGCTCACAAACGAAGAGCGCCAAGAAGCAATTCATGAGTTTTTAACGCTAGTGGAAAAATGGGAAACAACGGAAGCGGCTAAAGAGGGAAGTCACGCCATTTACACGATTATGGGGCAAAAAGCGGACGTCATGTTTATGCTTTTACGTCCGACGATGGAAGAACTTCATGAAATTGAAACAGCAATCAACAAAACAAAGTTAGCTGAATATCTCATCCCTGCGTATTCATACGTTTCTGTCGTTGAGCTAAGCAACTATTTGCCGGCAGAAGCTGGCGATCCGTATGAAAACCCAGAAGTGCGCCGCCGTTTATATCCGATTTTACCGAAAACAAATCACGTATGCTTCTATCCAATGGACAAGCGTCGTCAAGGAAATGATAATTGGTACATGCTTCCGATGGAAGAACGCCGCAATTTAATGCGCGCACATGGCATGACAGGACGAAAATACGCAGGAAAAGTCGTACAAATTATTACGGGCTCTGTCGGCTTTGATGACTACGAATGGGGCGTCACTCTCTTTTCAAACGATGTCCTTCAGTTTAAAAAGCTTGTGTACGAAATGCGTTTCGATGAAGTAAGCGCACGATTTGGTGAGTTTGGCTCGTTTTTTGTTGGGAACATCTTGCCAAAGGAAAAAATACAATCGTTTTTACATGTATAGGCCTCCGATTTGGAGGTCTTTTTTTATGATGGATCTCATACATATAACAATGACGACTTTCCTCACATTTTCGCATGTTTCATCATAGGTTAATAGCGATTTCCATAAAGCGAGGTGAAGGGATGGCTGTTGTTGCATATACAGAAGAAGAGGTCAAACTGCTTGCGCGTCTCATGCGGGCAGAAGCAGAAGAAGATGGTCAACTCGGCATGTTGATGGTAGGGAACGTAGGAATTAATCGAGTCATCGCAGACTGTCTAGATTTTATTGGACTGCGTACCATTCGACAAATGGTATTCCAAAGTCCTGGGGGATTTGAAGCTGTACAAAAAGGGTATTTTTATCAACGTGCCCGCGAAGAAGACATGCGCCTTGCCCGTCGTGTCATTCGCGGTGAGCGATTTCATCCAGCAACGAATGCGCTTTGGTTTTTCCGACCAGATGGTCCTTGTCCAGCACGATGGTTTAATCAATGGAATACCGGTCGCTTCAAATCTCATTGTTTTTACGCGCCAACTCGCTCGGATTGTCCACGTGTATATTAATTTAAGGGAGGGATTAGTATGAGTGAAGAAAGACAACAAGTTCCTTATTATGCATATCCTTACTACTATCCGTACCAAATGCCAACATATCCATTTGGGTTGCCTACACCAACGTTTACGCCCCAAACGGGAGCGATGCAAACACCAACGACCGCAAGCCAACCGCTACCGGGGATGCTCCCGATTGAAGAGTCGTACATTGAAAACATTTTGCGCCTAAACAAAGGTAAAATCGCCACAGTTTATGCGACGTTTGAAAACAATCGTGAATGGAATGCGAAAATTTTCCGCGGCGCCATTGAAGCAGCTGGACGCGACCATCTTATTTTAAGTGATCCACAAACAGGCATGCGCTATTTATTGCCGATGATTTATCTCGACTATGTGACATTTGATGAAGAAATTAATTATGAATATCCATTTGCATCGGGTGGTGGATTAAGCACATATGCTCCACGTTAAAAACGAGGCGTCAAGCACGCCTCGTTTTACATATGTTTCATCGCCACATACGCTAAAAGTAGCCAAGCGATAATAAACGATACGCCACCAAACGGCGTGATCGCTCCAAGTATTTTTACTTGCGTCAAGCTCAGTACATATAAACTGCCTGAAAATAAAACGATTCCCACAAGCATCAACCAACCAGCCGGCGTCACGTTCGGCCATTTTGTCGCAAGTAATGCAACAATAAACAAACCGATCGTGTGGAACATTTGATATTGAACCGCCTTTTGCCACGTGTCGATATATCGCTCTGGAATTCTCCCTTCGAGCACATGCGCTCCGAATGCACCGAGCGCGACACATAATGCTGCGCTAATGGAAGCGATAATTGTAAATAGTTTCATGTTCATTCCCCCTAAAAATCAAGTAATGATGATCCGTTTGCATCGCCGTCAATGTCTAATCGTTCTTTTGTTGTCGGCTGCGTGGCAACAATCGTTGACGTGTTCGCTGGCGGCTGTTGTAAAATAACGTCACACAATGCACGAACGGCATACATATGCTCACGCATCGTCTGCGGTGACGACGTATGCTTTGCTTTTGCAATTTCTTCTTCCATTTTTGTTAACACATGTGTCACTAATATGTTCAAAACGTTTTCACTCCCGTCTTCCTTTTTCCCTTAAGACAATGGTATCTTATACATAGCAACTTTTCAAATTGAAAACGCTTTAATTGGACAAAGGAGTGACAACAAATGAAACGGACATGGTGGAAAGAAGCTGTCGTATACCAAGTATATTGGCGAAGCTTTTTTGATTCAAACGGCGATGGATACGGCGATTTAGAAGGACTCATTCAAAAGCTCGATTACATTCACGATTTAGGGGTCGATGTCATTTGGCTCAATCCGTGCTACGAGTCACCAGATAAAGATAACGGATACGACATTTCAGACTATTATCGCATTATGGATAAAGCAGGGGATATGGAGACGTTTGATCGCCTGCTTCACGAAGTGCATCAACGTGGAATGAAATTAATTATGGACCTTGTCGTAAACCATACATCCGATCAACACCCTTGGTTTATTGAGTCTCGTTCATCAAAAGACAATCCGAAACGCGATTGGTACATATGGCGTGACAAGCCAAATAACTGGCGTTCGTACTTTACACCGTCCGCATGGGAATACGATGAAAAAACAGGGCAATACTACTTCCATTCCTTTGCAGTTGAACAACCAGATTTGAATTGGGAAAATAAAGAAGTTCGTGAAGAAATTTATAAAATGATGCGCTTTTGGTTAGATAAAGGCATTGACGGGTTCCGTTTAGATGCGATTGCTTTGCTTGCCAAACCTGAAGGATTTCCTGATGCCGAAAATCCATATGACATTCGCTATTTAACAAACAACCCAGGCGTGCACGATTACTTGCAAGAAATGCATGAAAAAGTGTTAAAGCATTATGATATTTTCACAGTCGGTGAAGTCGCTTTCGTGTCGCCAGAAGAAGGGTTGAAATATGTTGGAGAAGACCGAAACGAGCTACATACGCTGTTCCATTTTGAAGTATGTGACGAAATGCCGACATGGGATCCGATTCGCTTTAAACAAATTCAAAAACGTTGGTATGAAGGGTTGTGGGGGAAAGGATGGAACTCACAATTTTTAAACAACCACGACCATACGCGACAAGTGACGCGCTACGGAAACGATAAACAGTTCCGTGTTGAATCAGCGAAATTGCTCGCTACGCTCGTGCATACGTTGCCTGGAACGCCTTACATTTATCAAGGAGAAGAAATCGGCATGACGGGCGTCAAATTTGACTCAATTGATGACTATAACGACATTGCGATGAAAAACAAATATGCGGAAGAAGTCGCGAAAGGTCGCGATCCGAAAGAAGTGCTAGAAAGCTTGCAGCTATTAAGCCGCGATAATTCTCGGACACCAATGCAGTGGGACGATAGCGAACATGCAGGATTTACGACGGGAACGCCTTGGTTAAAAGTGAATCCGAATTATAAAGAAATTAACGTGAAACAAGCGTTAGCTGATCCAAACTCAGTATATTATTACTATAAAAAGCCAGGCGTGTTGATTAACCAATAATATCCATAAAAAACATAGAAAAAAGAGCACCTTTCCTGTAGAATGTAAGTAACAACACAAACAAACCTAGGAGGTGCTCTCTATGCACAAGCATACCACACTCCCAAATTTGATGCAAAAAATTGTTTCTGATGAAGATCTCCAGTCGATTACCGAAGCCGTTGGCTACCATGACACTTCGCGGACGTTTACGGTGCGCACGTTGGTTGATTTTTTTCTGCTGGCGGCACTTCACGAATGGAAAAGTTTCCGTCATGGTGCCGATGTGGCGAAAATGTACGGATTGCCGACGTTTCATTACTCGACGGTTTCTAAGAAAGCGAAAGAAGTTCCGTACGAGGTGATGAAGCGCTTATTTGCTTTGGTTGTTTCTAAGTGCAATCGCCAAACCCGCCGTTCGCTTCGCTTTCCAAAAGCATTGCGTATAGTAGACTCCACGACCGTCACCGTGGGGAAAAACCGCCTGACATGGGCACCCTATCATGGGGAACGATCCGGAGTGAAAATGCACGTCGCGTATTCCCCTGAGCAACAAATGCCGAGCGACATCGTAGAAACCGTAGGGTTGCGCCACGATGGACCGGTGGGAGAGCGGCTCACAGACGTACAAACGGTTCTTGTCGAAGATCGAGCGTACTTTAAAATTGAACGCCTCGATCGGTTTGTCGAACAGAAGCAACCGTTTGTGATTCGGATGAAAGACAATGTCGAGATCCATCAAAAAAAGAGCCTAAAGCGCCTTTCTTCCTCCTCTTCTTCTATTGTGGCGGATTTTACTTGCCAGTTAGGAACGAAACAATGTCGTTCCAAAAAGCGCCATCGCGTCGTGATCTTTCAGGATGCGAACGGGCATGAAATCCGTGTGGTCACGAACGTCTTAGAGGCATCGGCGGAAAAGATTGCCGAGATGTATCAAGAACGTTGGACAGTGGAAGTGTTTTTCCGATGGATCAAGCAATATCTAAACGTTCCGACCTTATTTGGCACCAACGAGCATGCGGTATACAACCAACTTTTTGCGGCATTTATCGCTTATGTGTTACTGAGATGGCTATATCATCGAACGGAAAAACGGACAACCTCGTCCCTTACCTTTCTTTCGTTTGTCCGTCGTTTTTTCTCTGGGCAACTTCCTCTCGAATGGAAATCCGAGATGGCAGCTGTCTTATTTGAGTATGCCCGAATATATGGGAGGAGTATGCCTAATTTTGGATAATCAACAGCCGTGATAAAAAGCTTATTCAATTACGCAAACAAAATCCGGTAATGGTGTACGGCACGTTCCGCGATCTTTCAGAAAATGAGCCGTATATTTATGCTTATACACGCGAGCTCGATGGCGTTCGCTGGCTTATCGTTTTAAATCATTGCGACAGCGACAACGTATATACATTGCCAGAAGAGATCAGCTCTGCAAGTCGCCGCCTCTTGCTCGGCAACTATACAGACGTCAAAGAAGAAGGAACGACGCTTCATATGCGCCCACACGAAGCGAGAATTTATGCATTACAGTAAGCAGCCGATATGGCTGCTTACTTTTTGTTTACTGCCTGTTCAAACGCATCTAATGCTCGTTTCTCACCGAATACAATGATGACATCTCCAACATAAAATCGCTCCTCTGGCATCGGATTGCCAATAATGTCGTTTTGACGTTGAATGGCAATAATCGTCACACCAAAGCGCGTACGCACCGCTTGATCGCGAACAGATGTCTCGACAAATGGGGAATGAGGTTCAATCGTAATTTCTTCAATCGCATATTGTTCTGCATGGTCATGAAAAATCGTATCAACATAATCGACACTCACAGGCTTTAACATCGTCATCGCCATGCGCCGGCCGCCCAAAAACGAAGGGTTAATCACCTTGTCCGCACCAGCACGTCGCAATTTTTCTTCCGATTCCGTTCGTTCGGCACGCGCGACAACTTGAATGTCGCGGTTTATTCCTTTTGCTGTTAAGGCAATAAAGACGTTATCAGCATCAGATGGCAACGCGGCAATTAAGCCAGCCGCCCGTTCAATGCCTGCCGCGATCAATACGTCATCTTCTGTCGCATCCCCTTCGACGCACGGAAGAGGGTCGTCCATTTCTTCGAGCCAATCCGTGTTTCGCTCAATAACAACGACAGGTGTCCCGTTTTTGACAAGCTCGCGCACGACTTGTTCTCCCACTCGTCCATACCCACATACGATAATATGATTTCTCATCGTTTCAACTTTCTTTTTCATTTTTCGCCTCCGCACTGTTTTCGAAAATTCCCCTTCCATCATCATCGAAGCAACCGCCCCTGTCGCGTATGTCACGATGCTAATACCGACGGGAATAATGATCAGTGCAAACATTTTCCCATAAAACGTTTGTGGAACTGTATCGCCATAGCCAACCGTTAAAATCGTAACAACAGTCAACCAAAGAGCATCAAAAAACGTTAATTGCTCAGAAAACATAAACCCTATCGTTCCTGCAGCAATGGCGAAGAGCATCGCCACAACGGAAACGACGATAGAGCGCGACGAACTCATCCGTTTCTCCCCTTATGTCCTTTTTTTACAAACTTCATGCAAGGCGCGCCAGATGATTGCTTAACGACAATAGACGGCAACGCGACGCTTTTAAAACCGAACGCACGACAACCGCGCGGCAGCTGCGGGTCCCACGTGACGTAAAAATGTTTGCATGCATAACAGTTTATTCGAGTATCAAATGTTTTCGATTTGCCAGTCAATCGTCTCTCTCCCTGTTCGTTGTAAAAACGCGTTCGTTTTCGAAAACGGGCGGCTGCCGAAAAAGCCTCGCGCGGCTGAAAGTGGGCTCGGATGCGGGGCTTCAATAAGATAATGATGTTCATTTGTAATGAGCGCTTTTTTCGCTTGGGCATGACGCCCCCATAAAATAAAGACGACCGGCTCCGTCTTTTCATTCACAAGTTCAATGATGCGATCCGTAAAATGTTCCCATCCTTTTCCTTTGTGCGAGTTTGCTTCCCCTTGCCGTACCGTTAATACCGTATTTAACAATAACACTCCCTGCTTCGCCCATTTTAATAAATAACCGTTGTTTGGAATATAACACCCGAGGTCATCGTGTAGCTCTTTAAAAATATTTAATAGTGACGGAGGCAAAGCGACGCCCGGTTTGACAGAAAAACTTAATCCGTGCGCTTGATTCGGCCCGTGATACGGATCTTGTCCTAAAATAACGACTTTCACATCGGCATATGGCGTGTAATGAAGGGCGTTGAAAATATCGTGCATATCGGGATAAATCGTTTTCGTTCGATATTCTTCTTTTAAAAACTGACGCAACTTCAAATAATACGGTTTTTGAAACTCCTCTTCTAATAAAGGAGCCCAATCGTTTTTCAATATGCTCATCTTTTCACTCCTTTCTAATACAAAGGCTACCCTACTACATAGGATAGCCTGTTTTCGTCTAAAACTGAATTTTTTCTTCCAAGAAGCTTTTTAATTGTACAATTGGAATGCGTGTTTGTTCCATCGTGTCGCGATCGCGCACAGTTACCATTTGATCTTGTTCTGAGTCGAAATCATACGTAATACAGAACGGTGTACCAATTTCATCTTGGCGGCGATAACGTTTACCGATTGATCCTGACTCGTCGTAATCAACCATAAAGTGTTGTGACAATTGTTCAAAGATCTCACGTGCACCTTCTGATAACTTTTTCGATAACGGCAATATCGCGGCCTTGTACGGCGCTAATGCCGGATGAAGATGCATGACGGTACGCGTTGTGCCGTCCGCAAGTTGTTCTTCTTCATATGCATCAATCATAAAGGCAAGCGTCACGCGGTCTGCACCGAGTGAAGGTTCAATGCAGTACGGAATGAAACGCTCATTCGTCTCTTGATCGAGGTAATGGAAATCTTCTCCTGAATATTCCATATGACGGCGCAAATCGTAATCGGTGCGCGATGCAATGCCCCATAGCTCGCCCCAACCGAACGGGAACTTATATTCAATATCTGTTGTCGCGTTGCTGTAGTGAGATAGTTCGTCTTCGGAATGATCGCGCAAACGAATGTTTTCACGCTTCATGCCAAGCGATAAAAGCCACTGTTCGCAATATTGTTTCCAATAATCAAACCATTGCAATTCTTCTCCTGGCTTGCAGAAAAATTCAAGCTCCATTTGCTCAAATTCGCGCGTACGGAATGTGAAGTTTCCAGGTGTAATTTCGTTCCGAAAACTTTTTCCGATTTGCGCAATACCAAACGGCAATTTTTTGCGCATTGTCCGCTGCACGTTTTTAAAGTTTACAAAAATGCCTTGTGCCGTTTCAGGACGAAGATAAATTTCGTTCGCGCTCGATTCCGTCACACCTTGGAACGTTTTAAACATTAAGTTAAATTGGCGAATGTTCGTAAAGTCGCGACTGCCGCAATCCGGACAAGCGATGTCGTGCTCTTGAATGAGCTGCTCCATTTTTTCAAATGGAAGCCCATCGACAACCATTTCAATGCCTTTCGCTTCAAGGGCGCTTTCGATAAGTTTGTCTGCCCGGTGACGCGCTTTACATTGTTTACAGTCAATCATCGGATCGTTGAAGTTCCCTAAATGACCTGACGCTTCCCACGTGCGCGGGTTCATTAAAATCGCTGCATCTAATCCGACATTGTACGGCGATTGTTGGACAAACTTTTTCCACCATGCGCGCTTAATATTGTTTTTTAATTCTGTCCCTAGCGGACCGTAATCCCACGTATTCGCTAACCCGCCGTAAATTTCTGAGCCAGGAAAAACAAAACCGCGATGTTTCGCATGTGCCACAATTTGATCCATCGTTACCGACATATTTCATCCTCCTCTTACGAAGTGTAAACAAAAAACGCTCTCGTCCTTAGGCCTTTCGCCTAGGGACGAGAGCGTAACTCCCGCGGTTCCACCCTAGTTGATGCGTAACGCATCCACTTTTTGCGTGAAGCAACTCCAGACTGCCGTTTCGCTAAGCGTCTTTGCTAGGCTTCCACCCTCCCTAGCTCGCTATAAAAGAACGATCTTAGCTACTATCCATCTTTCATCGTTGCACCTGTATTTCGTTTGGCTAATATTGTATCAAACGACAATACGAGCGTCAAGGGGAGGGAAACCGGTTAATTCCGAATTAAGTAGTCAAACGCACCTAAAGAAGCTGTTGCGCCTGAGCCCATGGAAATGATAATCTGTTTATATGCGCTATCTGTACAATCGCCAGCAGCGAAGACACCAGGAACGTTTGTTGCACCGCGTTTATCGACGATAATTTCACCGAAGCGATTGCGCTCTACCGTTCCTTCTAACCATTCTGTATTCGGTACAAGCCCGATTTGCACGAATACACCTTGAAGTTCAATATGGTGCTCTTCGCCTGTTGCGCGATCAATATATGTGAGACCGTTTACTTTGTCTGTACCTGTAATTTCTTTCGTTTGCGCATTTTTAATGACTGTTACGTTCGGTAAGCTGTACAAACGATCTTGCAACACAGCATCCGCTTTTAATTCTGGCGCAAACTCAAGAACGGTCACATGCTTAGCAATTCCCGCCAGGTCAATTGCCGCTTCGACCCCAGAGTTACCACCGCCAATGACCGCGACATGCTTTCCTTCGAACAACGGACCGTCGCAATGCGGGCAGTAAGCAACCCCTTTATTTTTGAACTCCGCTTCGCCAGGGACGCCGAGATTGCGCCAACGCGCACCTGTCGCGATAATGACCGCTTTACTTTTTAAAACGGCGCCGTTTTCAAGTTCAACTTCAATGAGGTCTTTCTTTTCCAACCGTTTCGCACGCTGCAAGTTCATAATGTCAACATTGTAATGTTTCACATGTTCTTCAAGGCTTGCCGCGAGCTTTGGACCTTCTGTATATTTGACGCTAATAAAGTTTTCAATGCCTAGTGTATCTAAAATTTGACCACCAAAACGTTCAGCGACAATTCCCGTGCGAATGCCTTTACGCGCAGCATAAATGGCTGCTGTTGCACCGGCAGGTCCGCCACCGATGACAAGCACGTCGAACGGGTCTTTGTTTGCGAACGTTGAAGCATCTGGCGTGCTTCCTAACTTCGCAAGAATTTCTTCAAGCGACATCCGACCGCTTGCGAACGGTTCGCCATTTAAAAAGACAGTTGGCACCGCCATAATGTCTTTTTGTTCGACTTCTTCTTTAAATGCTGCTCCATCAATCATCGTATGTGAAATATTCGGATTTAGTACGCTCATGACGTTTAATGCTTGAACGACGTCCGGACAGTTATGGCACGTTAAGCTGACGTATGTTTCAAAACGGTACGTTCCTTGTAAACCTTTAATTTGATCAATGACCGCTTGATCGACCTTTGGCGGACGTCCACTCACTTGAAGCAACGCAAGCACGAGGGAAGTAAATTCATGTCCTAAAGGCACTCCTGCGAACACAACGCCCGTTTCTTCGCCAACGCGATTGACGCTAAAGCTTGGCGTTCTCTCTAACGTTGTTTTTTCTACTTTGATTTTCGATGACATCGTTGCAAGCTCATCGACTAAAGCAAGCATATCGCGGGAAACTGAATCGTCTCCCGCGCTCACTTTTAACACAATGTCATTTTCCATCAATTGTAGATATTGGGCGAGCTGTGCTTTAATTTCAGCATCCAATACCATTGACGTAAGCCTCCTTAAATTTTACCTACAAGGTCAAGACTTGGCTTCAATGTTTGCCCACCTTCTTGCCATTTTGCTGGGCATACTTCGCCAGGGTTGTTGCGCACATATTGTGCAGCTTTAATTTTGTTTACAATTGTGCTTGCGTCGCGACCGATGCCGTCAGCGTTAATTTCAACTGCTTGGATAACACCGTCTGGATCGATAATGAACGTACCGCGTTGCGCAAGACCTGTTTCTTCATCAAGCACTTCGAACATGCGTGATAATTTTTGTGAAGGGTCGCCGATCATTACGTATTCAATTTTGCTAATAGCTGGCGAATGATCGTGCCATGCTTTATGCGTGAAGTGTGTATCTGTTGAAACAGAGTATACTTCAACACCAAGCTCTTTTAATTTCGGATATTCGTTTTGTAAATCTTCTAATTCTGTTGGGCAAACGAACGTAAAGTCTGCTGGATAGAAGCAAACGACGCTCCATTTTCCTTTTAAGTTTTCTTCTGTTACCTCGATAAATTCACCGTTATGGTACGCCATCGCTTTAAATGGTTGTACTTGTTTTCCTACTAATGACATGCTTCATCATCCTCCTGCATCATTTTTTTGTATGTTAGTAGTATGATCCAGCCATATAGAAAATATGACTGACAAATCAAATTATAACAATTATAATTCGATATAAATTATCATATAGTAATTTTTATTTGTCAAGTAGAAACTACTTAACCTTGTTAGTTTTTCGACACATTTCTTCTTTATTCCTTTTTCTATAAACAAAAAAACAGAGCCTTCGCAAAGACTCTGTACATATCCCCTAACAACGAACGAGATGAGCGAGCCGCGAACGAAACGGTTCACCATCCCATATGACTTCACTCTTTGCTTGCCGTTTTTGCACATCCGGCTCTGATAAAAGGAGCCAAAAGTTTTTCGTTGGTAGGTTGCCAAGTTCATGTTTTTCACTTAATCGGTTTAAATACATTTGTCTCGTTTCATTCATTTGTTTCGATAAATGATCTCCTTCATTGGAAAAAGCATAAAGAACACTCGCTGTCGGTACGCGTTTGACACAAAACTCTTTCGCTACACGTAAAAAGAAATCCCAATCCCAATAATTATGAACGTATGAATCAAAATACCCGATTACATCATGAATGGTGCGCCGATACATGCTCCCTGAAGGAACATACGTCGAAAATGTACGCATTGCTTGTAAATCATATTCATATGCAAATAAAAAGCGATCGGTCGGTATACGCATACCATTTTCCGTGCGATAATGAAAAATTTCTACATCGCTATATACAAAGTCCGCGTCGTTCATATTTGCAATCATTCGCTCCATATGGCACGGCAATAGTAAATCGTCATCATCACACAGCATAATAAAGTCTTCTGTCGCCGCACGCACACCGATATTCCGAGCTTCGACGTGCCCGACATTTTCGCTTAATTCCATGAGCTCAATAGAAAGCTCAGGATATGCATCGACAGCAGCTTGTACCGATGAGCCCCCATCGTTGACAATAATAACTTGCGTTGGCTTATACGTTTGTTTGCTTAACGACTCTAGCAATTCTGCCAGCGGAAGTAGCCGATTATATGTCGCAATAACTACAGAAACGCCCAAAAGAAAATCCCCTTTCAAAAAAGAAGCTACAATGATACCATTATAGCTTCTTTTCGAATGATTATGCGAGTTCTTGTTGTTTCGTTTCTTTGCCGAGGAAAAGAACGGCAAGTGCACCAATGAAAATCGCGATACAAAATACAGCAAAAATCATCGTAATTGATACTTTTTGTGCAACGAGATAACCGACAAGAAGCGGTCCTAAAATGCCACCAATACGTCCAAATGAAGCGGCCATGCCTGCCCCTGTCGCGCGAATAACCGTTGGGTATTGTTCTGGCGTGTAGGCATAAAGCGCTCCCCATGCGCCGAGATTAAAGAATGATAACAGCGCTCCAAACGTCACTAACATCGCAACCGACTCGGCATTTCCGAAGAAATAAGCGCTTAACGCTGTCCCAACTAAATAAATAATGAGCACCGCTTTTCTTCCGATGCGTTCGATTAACCACGCGACGCTAAAATAACCTGGCAATTGCGCTAACGTCATAATTAGCACATATTCAAAGCTTTTAATTAAACTAAATCCTTTCATCACCATCACGCTCGGCAGCCATAAAAACATGCCGTAGTACGAAAAGACGACCGCAAACCATAAAATCCAAAGCATCGTCGTTTGCTTCGCATAAGGTTTTGCCCATACGTCTGCGATATTGCGCCAAACAGAACGACGTTCTGCCGTTTTTACCGCAATAAACTTTTGTGAATCGGGCAAGTTAATACGCAAATAAATGGCGTATAACGCAGGTAAAGCCCCTAAAATGAGTGCCATTTGCCAACCGTACGTCGGAATAATGAAAAATGAAATGAGCGCAGCTAATAGCCAGCCACCTGCCCAAAAGCTTTCTAATAAAACGACAACTTTCCCGCGCTCATGAGCGGGTACGCTTTCCGATACGAGCGTGGAAGCAACCGGAAGTTCACCGCCAAGTCCCATACCGATAAAAAAGCGTAAAATTAAAAATACCGTTAACGTTGTCGCAAAAGCAGATAAGCCGCTTCCGATCGAAAATAATAAAAGCGTAATAATAAATACTTGCTTTCGACCGATACGATCAGCTAACAATCCAAACACAAGAGCACCGACGGCCATACCGATCGAGTTCACGCTCCCAATCCAACCCATTTGCTCAGCTGTTAATCCCCATTCCTTTTGCAAAGCCGCAAGAATGAATGAAAGCATCCCGACATCCATCGCATCAAACAACCATCCAAGCCCCGCGATCCAAAGCAACTTGTTTCTTGATACATCTTGACTCATGTCACACCTCCGTTGTCAGCTGTCAAATTATCCTCTACACGATTATATTTCCTTTTTTGTTATGTATCAATGCAAAAAGCGTCGGAAAAGCCGACGCTTATCGCAAATCTTCTTTTGAAAAAGCTCCAGGGAGAAGTTCTTTCACCGTCGTTTCCTGTACATCGCCTTTCATATTGGCTAAAATGACAGGCATATTCGGGTCACACAATTCAACAATGACTTGACGGCATGCGCCACATGGCGGAACAGGACGCTCCGTATCCGCAACAACAGCTAACATCGCATACTCAAGGTCTCCTTCTGAGTACGCTTTAAATAAAGCTGTACGTTCAGCACAGTTACATAAACCGTATGATGCGTTTTCGATGTTGCAACCTCCATACACTTTCCCATCTTTCGTTAATAGCGCTGCCCCAACTTTAAACTTTGAATACGGAACGTACGCCCGCTCTCTCGCTTGTTTTGCCGCTTCAATTAATAGTTGTTTATTCATTGTTGATCATCCCTTCTTGGGCTATTTAGTTAAAAAACGTCTTCATTAACCAGTCAGCGACGACGCCACCTAAATATACGCCAAAAATCCCTATCACTCCTGCCAACACAGGCGGGGCTGGCAACGGCAAACGTAAAAATTTAAACAAAATTCCAACGACAAGCCCAGCAAGTAAGCTTAGTAATACTTCTTTCATATGCGAATGCCTCCATTAGTATGCTTCGTTTGAAGTTGTTCCTTCCATAATAGCAGGTCCAGAACTTGTACCGATCCGATTTGCTCCAGCGTCAATCATCGCTTTTGCATCCGCTGCGCTGCGCACACCGCCAGATGCTTTCACACCGACATTTGGACCAACCGTTTTGCGCATTAATGCGACATCTTCTACTGTCGCACCGCCGCTGGCAAATCCCGTTGATGTTTTCACAAAATCAGCGCCTGCGCGAACAGCAACTTCGCATGCGCGCACTTTTTCTTCATCTGTTAACAACGCTGTTTCGATAATAACTTTTGTTAACGCTTTTCCTTTTGCAGCCTCGACGACCGCACGAATGTCGCGCTCTACAAGATCATCGTCACCATCCTTTAACGCACCAATATTGATGACCATATCGACTTCTTGCGCACCATTTTCAATCGCTTGTTTTGTTTCAAAAGCTTTCACTTCTGGCGTTGTCGCTCCTAACGGGAAGCCAATGACGGTACATACTTTTACTTTTGTTCCTTGCAAACGTTCAGCAGCAAGCTTTACCCACGTTGGGTTAACGCATACTGATGCGAATTCGTACTTTTTCGCTTCTTCTACTAACTTTTCAATTTGCACTTTCGTCGCTTCTGGCTTTAATAACGTATGATCAATCATACGGGCAATGTTCATCCTATTTCGCGCAGGAGACTCCCACTTCAACGACCAAAGGGAGTAAGTGGGAGAGGAATGCGCGTTCCCCCTTTCTTTTGTGTATGATATAATAAAGGCGTGGAGAAAACCGTTCAATAAAGGCACTCCAATAACTGCTACTCGATGTATGGAGTTGGTTACAGGAAACGTTGTAACCGTAAAACATCGAGCGTAGGTCCGTCTGTTGTGTGTGGAAGCCAAGTACTGCCAACAGACACACCGAGAGAATCGGTAACGATGCAGGCATGACCTGCGTCGTTGGGTAGTCGTCAACCTGCCCCTGATGCAACCCCAAGTCAAGGAAGGAGGACGAAATCCGTTTGCACTTCTGGGGAGTTGCAAGCCCTCACTTCAAGCGTTAGCTAAGTGGGGGTAGTTGACCATTCGTTCCTCCCTATTTTTAAATAAATATAGCTACAATCATCTTACTAACTGTAGATGAGCAAATTTACTAACATAAATTTACAACCAAACAAAAAAGAAGACATGAACCCGATTCCTTGGTTAGAATAGATGTGCCAACAAACCATTCACAAGGAGGTTCATGTCTCATGAATAGATTAGCACATCACCAAGGAATCCACAAGTTTTTGACGATGTTGGGGTTGGCCCTTTATTTCTCGAAACCTGTCATGAAGCATCTCGTTCATATCGTGGATGCGATGATTACAAAGGGCTTTTCGGGAACGCTGACCGATCTACATCATGGGAGTTTTCATCCGAACCATCGCACGACACTGAGCCATTTTTTCACGAAAAGCCCATGGGAGGAAGAGACGCTGCTTCGCAAACTCCAACAGTGGGTGCTTCATCGTGTCGAACGCAGCTCGAAACGAGAGAATCAACCCATTTTTGTTTCGATCGATGATACGATTTGCCAAAAAACGAAGCCCTCGTCACGGGCAACACACGCCATTCAAGGGTGTGATTGGCACTATTGTCACGCAGAGAAAAAATCGATTTGGGGACATTCTCTCGTTTGGCTCATGGTTCATACGATGACTCAAGCGTTTCCTTTTGCCTTTCGCCTCTACGACAAGACGGCGGGGAAAAGCAAAGGGGAACTCGCGATCGAGATGCTTTCTTCGTTGGATGTGAGTCGCCCCGTTTATGTGCTCATGGACTCTTGGTATCCATCGAAAACCCTCGTGGGAGCCTGCTTGAAAAAAGGGTTCCACGTCATCGCGATGCTGAAGACGAATCGGATTCTCTATCCAAAAGGGACGGCCATTCAAGCAAAAGAATTTGCCAAATCTATGGAGCCACGGGATACCCGCCTCGTCACGGTGGGAAAAGAGCGTTATCGGGTGTATCGCTACGAAGGCGCTCTGAACGGTCTCAAGGATGCCGTGGTGCTGCTCGCATGGAAAGCCGATCAGCCGATGACGCCGAAACATCTTCATTGCGTCTTGAGCACCGATCGCGAGCTAAGCGATGAAGAGATCTTGCGCTACTATGCTGCACGTTGGTCGATCGAATGTTTTTTCCGTCAAGCGAAAGACCAGCTGAAACTCGATGGATACCGCGTTCGCGGGCGTCGGGCGGTGAAACGGTATTGGATCTTGGTGCAACTTGCGTATGTGTACAGCATGTTCGAGTCTAACAGTGATTTTTCGGATGGGCTCGATCTCCTGCGCAAGAGAAAAGGACATAGCCTCGTGGAGTTCATTTATCGTGCAGCAAAACAAAATATTCCCATTGATACCGTGAAAAAACAGCTCCACGTGGCATAAGGGGTACCCTGTTTGTCTCTTTTTAAATGGTAATTATTGTAACGAAAATTGCTCAACTACAGTTACTAAGTTGAATTTTTGATTACATCATCAATATAACAGGAAAACGAACATATGTAAACGTTAGCATGAACAAACGTAAAATAAAATTCACGTTTTTGCTCCATCTTTCTTCCTTCTTTGCATAAATAAAGGGGGCTTTCTTCTTTTCCCCCGTTTGTCGTTTTTTATTCTTTTTCTAACAAACATTCGGCAGTAAATTGATCTGTTACTAATACGTTTGCATATTTTCCTTTCAATGCTCCGTATATGCCTGCCACTTTATGAATACCTCCCGCAATCACAATCGAGTATTCCTTATTTTTCAACTCTTCTAACTCAATGCCAAGCGTGCGGGCATTTAACTCCTCGCTGCATAGCTTTCCGTTTTGATCAAAAAAGCGTGAACAAATGTCACCGACTGCTTTTGAATAAATCGTTTGCAAATCTTCTTCTGTAAAATAACCAAGCTGGAACAATAGCGACTCCGATTTAATTGATCCAATCGTAAATACAGCAATATTCGCTTGTCGACCGAGATCGAGAATTTTGCGAATATGGCGATCTGCCTCCATTGCCTGCTTAACAACGACATGATCGACGATGGCCGGGAGAGGCAAGTGATGTACCGTTGCATTGAATGCGCTTCCAAACAAATGTAAAATATCAGAAGCGAACGTATTCGTTTCCGACAAGCTGACGCCACCTTTTAATTGAACGACTTTGACGTCTTTCACATGCTTATGTTTAAGCTGTAACGCAACATGATACAGCGTCGTCCCCCATGTGACGCCGATGACATCTCCGTCTTTTACAATCGAACGTAAATATTCAGCCGCCTCTTTCCCTAAATATTTTTTAATAATGCCATCTTGATGTTCAGGAACGGATACAACAATTGCTTTTTTTAAATTGAACTTTTGTTCAAGTTGTGTTGCTAGCTGTTGAATATCTTCGGCAGGATCATTAATTTTAATTTCTACAATTCCTTCTTCTTTTGCTTGTTGTAGTAAACGTGACACCGTCGGCCGCGATACGCCAAGCTTTTTCGCAATATCGTTTTGATTGTAGTCTAGTAAATAATACAATTTCGCTGCTTCCACTACTTTTTTTAACTTATCTTGCTCCATCGCTTCATCACCTTTTGTCATTGAATGAAAAAGGAGCAACCTTCCATATTTGAAGGAATACTCCCTTTTCTTTCATCATACGAAAGCAGTTGATCATTTGACAAGCAAAAGTTTTAACATAATTTCTATTATTTCGACCAACCTTCTCGTAAAATTCGTTCGACTTCATCACGCGTCGGTAAAGCTGTCATCGCCCCTTTTGTTGATGCAGCTAGCGCCCCTGAAACACTCGCAAAACGCGCCATTTGTTCAACTTCCGCAAGCGACAAGTCGTCGATCGCCCCTTCTTGCTCATGCAAGCAATAAAGCATACCGGAAACAAACGCATCTCCTGCCCCTGTCGTATCCACCGCCTCTACTTTAAGCGCTGGGGTAAATACCGATCCTTCCCTCGTGAACGCATAACTTCCGTTTTCTCCTAGCGTGACGACAATAAGTGGAATGTTGTAGGAAGCAAGGGCATCTACACCTTTTTGAATATCTTCTTCCCCTGTAATAAATGTCAATTCCTCTTCGGAAATTTTCAATACGTCCGCTTCAGTTAACATAGATATAATCATTTCGCGAGCTTGTTGTTCGTTTTCCCACAGACCGAGACGTAAATTCGGGTCATACGAGACGATCATTCCATTTTCTTTAGCTAACATAACAGCCCGCTTTGTCGCGCTTCGTGCTGGTTCGCTAATAAGTGAAATAGAACCAAAATGGAAAATGCGATGCGTCAAAAATAACGACTCATCCACTTCCTTTTCGCTTAAAAAGCGATCGGCACTCGGATTAATGTAAAAATCAAAGCTTCGTTCTCCGTTTTCAGCTAACGTTACAAAAACGACACCTGTGCGAACATCATCACTAAATTGAAGGAAAGATGTATTCACTCCATATGCATCAAGCGTTTCTTTTAGAAAAACGCCTAATACATCGCGACCAACTTTCCCTAAAAACGTCGCTGGAACACCGAGCCGTGCAACACCGACCGCGACATTCGCTGGCGCCCCACCAGGACTTTTTTGGTAAACCCGATTTGTTGCATCGAGCGGAATAAAATCAATTAACGCTTCACCAAGACTAATAACTCCTTGCTTCATCATCATCCCTCCCATTCCATCGTAATACGTTTAATTATGCAAATGCAACGCACAAAAATAAAACGTGCTACAATGATCGTAAAACAACATACGAAACGGAGTGGATGTTTGTGAACCCTTTTGCCACTCATTTTGAAAGTTTAGAGGAGTTTGCCGATCGTGTGAGCGAGTTATTGCAATGTCCGATTACGATTGAAGATGCAAACCATCGCTTAATTGCTTACAGTGGACATGAGCATTATACCGATCCCGCCCGTACAGCGACCATCATTCATCGTCGTGTGCCCGAGCGCGTCATTAATAGTTTATGGCGCGAAGGGGTGATTCCAAAACTTTTACAAAGTGAGGAGCCTGTTCGTGTCGCCGAAATTTCAGAAGTAGGGCTAGGCAATCGCATCGCTATCTCGACTTGGAAAAATAAAGAGGTGCTCGGATTTATTTGGGCAATTGAAATGAATGAGCCGTGGACAGAACATCAGTTTGATTTGTTAAAACAAGCAGCGAAAGCAGCAAAAAATTTATTGTTGCAATTACAAATTCGCAAACATAAAAAAGAAGAGCGCATTCAAGAGTTTTTTTGGAAACTACTCACCGGACATTTTTCATCTTCCCATGACATCGTTGAACAATGCCATCAACTAAACGTACATGTGTATCCGTTTTTTTCTGTCGGCATTTTTCAATTTCAACAACACATTCAAACGCAAGTAGAGCGGCAAATTGATTACTTATTAAAAACGACGCAACAACTCGCTATTCCGCTTTATACGATTGATCATCAGCGGTTAATTGTGCTCGTTGCGCCAAGTTCGAACGTCTATGGAGAAGTACATATTGAACGATTTTTCCGTTCATTTATGACGCAAATGAAAGAACGATTTCGCGTTGACATTATGATGGGAGCATTCGGAAATGTATATGAATGCTATACAAAAATTGCTAAAAGCTACGAAGAAGCGCAAACGGTATTGAAAATGAAACGCGCCTTTCCTCATCAACTTGCGAATATTCAAAGTTATCAACATCTAGGCATGTATCAATTTTTTGATTTACTTTTTGAGAAAAAACGACATGGGGATTTCCACAACGCAGCACTCGAAAAGCTGAAACAATACGATGCACAGCATCATACAAACTTAGTTGAGACGATCGAAACGTATCTCGACTGTGACAGCAACGTCAACGAAACGGCGAAAACGCTCAATATTCACCCGAATACGCTCGCTTACCGTCTGAAGCGAATCAATGAAATCGGAAACATCGACCTAGGGAACATGAGCGAAAAAGTGAAACTATATATCGATATGAAATTAGACAAATATCGGACAACATAGCTTTTGTGGAAATCCACAAAAGCTCGTTTTTTCTTTCTCCCTTCTTAACAAACAACAAATGATAAAAACCGTTTATACTGTAGATAATACAAAAAGACAACATGAAAGGGGAAACAGCTTATGATTATTGGTGTTCCAAAGGAAATTAAAAATAACGAAAATCGTGTTGCCATTACACCTGCTGGCGTTATGTCATTTGTCAGCAATGGACATACTGTTATCATTGAGAAAGATGCAGGAGTTGGAAGCGGTTTTACAAATGAAGCATATGTGAATGCAGGGGCACAAATCATTGAGCGCGCTGCAGACGTTTGGGCGCAAGCGGATATGGTTATGAAAGTAAAAGAGCCGCTACCGAGCGAATACGAGTATTTCCGTCCAGGATTAGTGCTATTCACATACTTACATCTTGCTGCTGAGCCAGAGTTGGCACGTGCATTGAAAGAAAAGGGTGTCATTGCGATCGCTTATGAAACAGTACAAGTTGGTCGTACGTTGCCACTTTTAACACCGATGAGCGAAGTAGCAGGACGCATGGCAGCACAAATCGGTGCACAATTCCTTGAAAAACCAAAAGGCGGAAAAGGAATTCTTCTTTCAGGCGTTCCTGGCGTTAGTCGTGGAAAAGTAACGATTATCGGCGGTGGTGTCGTTGGAACAAACGCTGCGAAAGTTGCGATCGGCTTAGGCGCAAACGTAACAATTATCGACTTAAGCGCCGAACGTTTACGTGAACTTGATGATATTTTCGGAAGCCAAATTAATACGCTTATGTCTAATCCAATGAACATCGCGCAAGCTGTCGCCGAGTCCGACCTTGTGATCGGTGCCGTATTAATTCCTGGGGCGAAAGCGCCAAAACTTGTGACAGAAGAAATGGTAAAAGCGATGCAACCAGGCTCTGTCATCGTTGACGTAGCGATCGACCAAGGTGGCATTGCGGAAACGAGCGACCATGTGACAACACACGACAACCCAACATACGTGAAGCACGGCGTCGTTCACTATGCAGTCGCGAACATGCCAGGGGCGGTTCCACGCACCTCTACACTCGCATTGACAAACGTCACAATGCCGTACGCACTACAAATTGCAAACAAGGGCGTGCAAAAAGCTGTTGCGGACAACCCGGCATTACGCCTCGGTGTAAACGTCGCAAACGGAGAAATCACATACGAAGCAGTCGCACGCGACCTCGGTTACGATTACGTTCCGGTCGAAGTAGCTTTGGAAAAGCAACTATTAGCATAAAAAAACAAAAGGTGTCTTGACAAACTGGACACCTTTTTCCTATAACACTTTGGATAAAAACGACTTCGTTCGCTCATGTTGTGGCGCATCAAAAATTTGTTGTGGCGTTCCTTCTTCTACGATCACTCCACCGTCCATGAAGAGCACACGATCCCCAACTTCACGAGCAAATCCCATTTCATGTGTCACGACGACCATCGTCATTCCTTCTTTTGCTAGTTGTTTCATGACGGCAAGCACTTCCCCGACCATTTCGGGATCGAGCGCAGACGTCGGCTCGTCAAATAACATCACCTTCGGCTCCATCGCAAGCGCACGAGCGATCGCGACACGCTGTGCCTGTCCACCTGATAATGAATCTGGATATACGTTCGCCTTATCTTGTAAACCGACTTTCGCAAGCAATTGTAGCGCTTTTTCTTCCGCTTTTTCCTTTGGCCATTTGCGCACTTTCATCGGGGCGAGTGTGATGTTATCCAGCACCGTCATATGCGGAAATAAATTGAATCGTTGAAATACCATTCCTACTTCTTCGCGCACTTTATTTAAATCCGTTTTCGGATCTTTTAAACGAAATCCATCGATGATAATATCGCCTTCATCGAAATCTTCAAGCATGTTTAAACAACGTAAAAATGTCGATTTTCCTGAACCGGAAGGACCAATGACAACGACAACTTCTTTTTCACGAATATGCACGTCAATTCCTTTTAACACATGTAGCGATCCGTACGATTTTTTTAAGTTGGTCACTTGAATCATGCATCATACCTTCTTTCTAACCAGTGTAGCAACTTGCTTAGCGAAAGAGTGAGAATTAAATAAATAAGGGCAACAGTTAAGTAAGGCTCCCAAACGCGATAATATTGCCCTTGCATCGCTCGTCCCCAATACATAAGCTCAGGTGCCGCAATAATTGCTGCAAGTGATGAATCTTTAATAAGAACGACAAATTCGTTGCCAAGCGGCGGAATCATTCGCTTAATCGCTTGCGGTAAAATGATGTAACGCATCGCTTGTACATGTGTCATACCGAGCGAGCGAGCTGCTTCCATTTGACCACGATCGATCGATTGAATGCCGGCCCGAAAAATTTCTGCGATATACGCAGCGGCATTTAAAGATAAGGAAATCGCTCCTGATACGAGAGGATTCGGTTGAGAGGTAAAAATAGGCATCACACCGAAATGAATAAGTAAAATTTGTACAAATAATGGCGTGCCACGGAAAAAATGAACGTACCAATCAAACGGAAGACGAATGAAGCGGTTTTGAACCATTTTTCCAAGCCCAATCACTAACCCGAGCACCGTACCAAAGACGATACCGACTAATGATAGGCCGATCGTCCACAATACCCCTTTAAGAAAGAACGGCGCATATTCAACTACAATATCAAAACGAAAATCCATATGTCTCACCTTTCCCTTTGAAAAAGTTGCGTAACCGGGGACAGTTACGCAACTTTTACATCCATGTTATTGCTGTTGTTGTAATGATTCAATATTCGGCTCTGTGCCAAACCACTTTTTATAAATTTCTGTATACGTGCCATTTTCAATGACTTTTTTCAACGCTTCGTCTACTTTTTGTTTGAGTTCGCTACCTTTCGGGAACATAAAACCGTAAAATTCGGATTCAAAATGATCTGGATCTTCAAATGCCACGATTTTTGCATCTGGATTATTTTTTATATATTCGTTTGCGACAGCATTGTCCGTCACAACAGCTTCCACACCGCCGTTTAATAAGTCCATAATTGCGACGACTGTATCCTCGAACTTTTTAATATTTTTATTCTCTTTTCCTAAAATTTTTTCAACCGCTTCTTGTCCTGTTGTCCCGTTTTGCACACCGACTACTTTTCCTTGTAAATCTTTCGCGCTTTTAATCGAACTTCCTTCTTTGACAAGAATCATATGTGTCGATTCAAAGTACGGAATAGAGAAGTCGTATGTTTTTTTCCGATCATCGTTGATCGTAATACCGGAAACGGCCATATCCGCTGTTTTTCCTTGAATGGCTGCAAATAACGGATCCCAACCGATGCCTTTTAATTCATATTCTAGTCCAGCCTCGTCCATTACCGCTTTTAATAAATCAATATCAAAACCGACAATTTCTCCTTTATCCATGTACTCAAACGGCGCAAATGATGGATTTGTCACAACGGTAATTTTCTTTTTCTGTTCCTTTGATGTCGTCTTTTCTGTCGAACCGCCGCATCCGACAAGCGCGAACATAAGTATAAAAACAAGTGTTGCAATCATTCCTTTTTTTATCATTGTTACTCCCCCTTACTATTTGCTGTAAAACAATGAGTATCTTTGTATAAACATGCTATGTTCTTCATGTTTCACATATTATCAGCTTTTTATTTTTTATGCAACAAATTTTATAAAAATAATTTTTTGAAAAATATTTATTTTAGAAAATGTTTTTGATCAACATTTCACAAATTTGTCATCATTTCATCCCTCCATCTTTGTAAAGAAGTAGTATTCTTTATATAGGGGGTACTATTCCTTAATGATAATGATTGGGAGGAGATTATGATGGCGCTACTTACTGTGAACGAAGCTTTAATGGACGCTTGGAGAACGTTCAAAGGCGATAAGTGGAAAAAAGAAATTGACGTTCGCGATTTTATTTTAAATAACGTAACCGTTTACACAGGGGATGAATCGTTTTTACAAGGTCCAACTGAAGCGACAAAAACACTTTGGGAACAAGTGATGAAACTTTCAAAACTTGAACGCGAAAAAGGCGGCGTTCTCAATATGGATACGGAAATCGTATCGACCATTACATCGCACGGACCTGGCTATTTAAATAAAGAACTTGAAAAAGTTGTCGGTTTTCAAACAGACGAACCGTTTAAACGGGCACTTATGCCATTTGGTGGCATTCGCATGGCGGAGCAGGCGTGCGAAGCTTACGGATATGAAGTGAGCGATGACGTAAAGAAAATTTTTACTCAATATCGTAAAACGCATAACCAAGGCGTATTTGACGTGTATACGGACGAAATGAAAGCGGCGCGCAAAGCAGGCATCATTACAGGGCTTCCTGACGCCTATGGACGCGGCCGCATTATCGGAGACTATCGCCGCGTTGCTTTATACGGCGTTGATCGTTTAATTGAAGAAAAGAAAAAAGACTTACGAAATACAGGTGCGCGTACAATGAGCGAAGACATTATTCGTCTCCGCGAAGAACTAGCAGAGCAAATTCGCGCCCTCCAAGAACTAAAAGAAATGGCGGCAAGCTACGGCTACGATATTTCAAAGCCGGCGCGCAACGCACACGAAGCGTTCCAATGGTTATATTTCGCTTATCTTGCGGCGATTAAAGAACAAAACGGTGCAGCAATGAGTTTAGGTCGCGTTTCTACGTTTTTAGATATTTATATCGAACGCGACTTGCAAGAAGGGACATTAACAGAACGGGAAGCACAAGAGCTCGTTGACCATTTCGTTATGAAGTTACGCCTCGTCAAATTCGCGCGAACACCAGAATATAATGAGCTATTTAGCGGCGACCCAACGTGGGTAACCGAGTCGATCGGCGGTGTCGCGATTGACGGCCGTCCGCTTGTGACGAAAAACTCATTCCGCTTCTTGCATACGCTTGATAACTTAGGTCCAGCGCCAGAACCAAACTTAACGGTTCTTTGGTCGACAAAATTACCAGAAGCGTTCAAAAAATATTGCGCGAAAATGTCGATTCAAACAAGCTCTATCCAATATGAAAATGACGATTTAATGCGCCCTGAGTTCGGCGATGACTACGGCATTGCGTGCTGCGTATCCGCGATGCGCATCGGTAAACAAATGCAATTTTTCGGCGCGCGCGCAAACCTTGCGAAAGCATTATTATATGCGATTAATGGCGGCGTAGATGAAAAATTAAAAGTGCAAATCGGTCCAGAATTTGCGCCAATCACATCTGAATACTTAGATTACGATGAAGTGATGCGCAAATTTGACAACGTCATGGAATGGCTAGCTGAGTTGTACATTAATACGTTAAACGTCATCCACTACATGCACGATAAATATTGTTATGAGCGCATTGAAATGGCGCTTCATGATACAAACGTCATGCGCACGATGGCAACGGGAATTGCTGGTCTTTCTGTCGTCGCTGACTCACTTAGCGCAATTAAATATGCAAAAGTAAAAACGATTCGCGACGAAAATGGCTTAGCGGTCGACTTTGAAATTGAAGGCGACTTCCCGAAATATGGAAACAACGATGATCGCGTCGATTCAATTGCAGTCGATATTGTTGAGCGCTTTATGACAAAATTGCGCAAACATAAAACGTATCGCGATTCAAAACATACAACATCGATCTTAACAATCACGTCAAACGTCGTCTATGGGAAAAAGACAGGAAATACACCTGACGGCCGTCGCGCAGGCGAACCGTTTGCACCTGGCGCTAACCCGTTGCACGGCCGCGACACAAAAGGTGCGCTTGCGTCGTTAAGCTCTGTCGCAAAATTACCGTATGAATATGCATTAGATGGCATTTCAAACACGTTCTCAATCGTGCCAAAAGCACTCGGTAAAGATGATGCAACACGCGTTCAAAACCTTGTGGCAATTTTAGACGGATATGCTAAAAAACGCGGTCACCATTTGAACATCAACGTCTTTAACCGCGAAACGTTGCTCGATGCGATGGAACATCCTGAAAAATATCCGCAACTAACGATTCGCGTATCAGGTTATGCGGTGAACTTTATTAAATTAACACGTGAACAACAAATTGATGTCATTAATCGGACGTTCCATGAAACAATGTGACGCGGAAGCTCCCACGATGCGTGGGAGCTTTCTACCTAGGAGGCAAACATCATGAACGGATTTATTCATTCGATTGAATCGTGCGGAACAGTTGATGGTCCTGGCATTCGTTATGTCATTTTCACCCAAGGCTGTTTATTGCGTTGTCAATATTGCCACAACGCAGATACGTGGGAAATTGGCAAAGGAAAGCAAATGTCCGTCGATGAAATCATCGCTGATGCCCAAACATACTTGCCTTTTATGCAAGCATCCGGTGGTGGAATAACGGTCAGCGGTGGCGAACCGCTTTTACAAATCGATTTTCTCATTGAATTATTTAAACGATGTAAAGAGCTTGGCATTCATACAACGATTGATTCTTCAGGCGGCTGTTATACCGAGGAAGAAACGTTCCAACGAAAGCTAGATGAGTTGCTGAAGTATACGGATTTAATTTTGCTAGATTTAAAACATATCGATGAAAAAAAACATCGTAAACTAACAGGAAAAACGAATGAACATATTTTAGCGTTTGCGCGCCTACTATCAGAGCGAAACGTACCCGTTTGGATTCGTCATGTGCTCGTTCCAACCGTCACAGACGATGAAGAAGATTTACGTCGCTTAGCTGCATTCATTCGCACATTAGACAACGTCGAAAAAATTGAAGTGCTCCCATATCATCAACTAGGTGTATACAAATGGAAAGCGCTCGGACTGACGTATCCGCTTGAAGGCATCCCGACACCATCAGAAGAAAGTGTTGAAAAAGCAAAACAAATATTAGGCGTAAAATAAGCTGGTCGTCATTGACCAGCTTTTTGCATAAACCGTTTTTTTAACTCGTCCCACGTCAATTGTGTTGTCTGTTGCACGAGCCAGTCTGGAGATAAAGATGCTAAATGATTCCCGATACCGACGGAAAACATATTTGTTTGCTTAATCGCTTTCATTCCTGCCTCACCATCTTCAATGGCAACACAAAAGCGCGGATCGACATAAAGATGTTTAGCGGCCGTTAAAAAGATTTCTGGATCGGGCTTCATGCGCGTAATTGTTTTTACGTCGACGATGACGTCGAAAAATGAACGCACACCAAGCCGCTCAACAACTACACTTGCATTTGAACTTGACGATGCGAGCGCCATCGGGACGCCGTCGCGCTGAATGTCGCAAAGAAGATCCCACATTCCCGGCAACACGTCGCTCGGCGACAATTGCTCGATCAACACACGATAATATTGACCGCGCCGGTCGCCAAGGGCTCGCTTTTCTTCTTCCGACCATTCACGCGCCTTTTCTCCAAGAAGCGCCTCAACCATCGCCTGTCTGCTCATACCTTGAAGCTTTTGATTGAGCTGTCGATCAAACGGCACTCCGATTTCATCGGCGACACGTTTTGTCGCGATATAATATAGCTCAACCGTATCTGCAATGACGCCATCTAAATCAAAAATAACTGCTTTAATCATTGCGTCCTCCCATTTGACTTTCCACCATTTTTCTTAGTCGTGGGCTAAGTGAAAGCTTCATCCAATGTTCATATATTTCTTTCTTTTCCGCTAGCGACAGATGATAGCGCTCGTTCACCACTTGTTTCGCCCGCTTCGTCACATCGTAAAGAGAAATAGCTGCTGCAACGGAAATATTGAAACTTTGCACAAATCCATTCATCGGAATGACGAACTTTCCATCTGCCAAAGCAAGCGCCTCTTCTGATACGCCACGATGCTCATTTCCGAACAAAAGCACTGTCGGCTTCGCTACGTCAATTTGTTCAAGCGGAATTGTTCCTTCTCCTAAATAACTCGCATATACTTGATAGCCGTTTTGTTGGAGATGGTGAATTGCCCGCTCAATCGATGAATGTTTATGCACGGTTAACCATTTGTCCGCATGTCGCGTCACCCATTTATTCGGTTCAAATGGAGCCGTTCCGGTGACGACATGAACGTCTTGAATACCGAACGCTTCCGCTGAACGCAACACGGCTGCTTGATTGTGTGGGTCGTCTACCGCTTCCGTCAAAATGGTAATGTACCTCGTCCGTTCGCTTAACACATCGTACATCCGCTTTAAGCGACTTGGCAAAATCATTTCCCAAAGCAAGCGATTGTCGTCAGTTAACAATCCTTCTTCTATACGTTGTGCTAACCATTGTTGTTCTTCCTCTTTTGCCATTCGCATGCGTCAACCCTCCTACACTTTAATGACATGTGCGGTTTTCCCATTTGTCAACTTTAATAAGTCTTGAACAGAAAGTTTCATTTGCATGCCGATTTTCCCTGCGCTCACAATGATTTGCTCGTGCAAAAGCGCCGATTCGTCGACATATGTGGCATATAGTTTTTTCATCCCAATTGGCGAGCAACCGCCACGCACATACCCTGTCATTTTTTCAATGTCCGCCACAGGCAACATATGCACGCTTTTTTCACCGACAACAGCCGCCGCTTTCTTCAAATCCAACTCCGCTGCGACAGGGATGACGAACACATAAAGTTGTCCGCTCGTCCCTTTTGTCACAAGCGTTTTATATACAATCTCTTCACGTTGTCCAATTTTTTTCGCAACCGATCTCCCATCAATTTGCCCATCGTCATAGTCATAAGTGAGCAATTCATATGGCACACGTGCGCGATCGAGCATGCGCACAGCATTCGTCTTCGTTTGTTTCACCATCCGTCCCTCGCTTTCCCCTATTAGTGTACCATAAACAAAAAGAAGGGACACATCTCTAAACCACTTCCATTAGTAGATATATTCGTTGCTAACCAGCAAGTGCTTTAGTAGCTCTGTCGGGACAACAAACTCTAGCACACCCATATATCCCGGAGCGATTGTATACTCATCAAATACGATGACAAGTTTGCGGTCTTTGTTGATATAAAACGATTGATTCGGATCTATATTTGTAAATTGATCAATCCAGTATACTTTATTTTCATCCTCCTTCATATCTACCATCATCTTCTTTTTAATATATCTGCTAATGACATTCACATATTCATCATTTTTGAATAAACTAGGAAGAGTAATTAAAATCTCTCTTCTTTTATCAACGGTATCGAAACGCATCTTAGTAGACGCGGAAGCAGCTACTTCAGTTACATATCTAGCAATAGATAAAATTCCATCATCATCTGTTTTTATCTCATATCCCATATCAAGAGACCGATTGACTTGTGTACTGCTCCTTCTTATTTCATCGATTTCTTTCATAAACTGATCATATAATTGTTTATTCTCCAATATGTACTTCTCATTCAAAAAATTTGACAACTTTTCGTTTTCCAGTCCTTCGATATGTGGTGTACTCATATGCACAGCGTATTTTTCATTATCACTTTCGAAATGGATAGAATAGAAAGTCACTACCTTAATAATATCTCTTAATATGGGCAGCTCTCTAACCATCGCTTTTGCCATAGAAGGCGATGCGTTGACAGCTCCCACAAATGAAAAAACAATTGCTGCTGCTGATAAAAAAAACATTTTAGCAACCTTTTTTCTTGAGCGCTTTTTGTGATGAAGCAAAACAGCTTTATTTACAGTTTCATTCAATAGTGGAGGAATCGAAATGCGCTCATACTCATTTTTCCAATCATTTATCCGTTTCATATGATTCGCTCACCTTTCCTTTCATTTTTCTTAGAGCCGCATACAGTTTTGTTTTTACAGTACTTTTGTTCATGTCGAGAATTTCAGAAATATCTTCAATTCTCATATCTTCAAAAAATCGTAGCTTGATAATTGTTTGTTCGATAGGTGATAACATAGATATCGCTTCCGTGACGCACAGAGAAGTGGAATAGTCTACCAAATACCATTTTTCTACTTTACAATCAGAAACGTACATTTTCTTTCTTTTTTTTAAGTAATCGAGTGATGTATGAACGACAATTTTATAAAACCACGTCTTTAGAGATCCGATATCTTTCAATGTCTTTGAATAGCGAAGAGCTTTCACTATTGAATCGTGTACAACGTCAAGCGCATCTTGCTCGTTTTGTACGTAGCTGTACGCAAGTCTATAACACCGCTCTTGATTTTGCATAATAAAATCAATGATATGTTGCTCATTCCTTTCACCCGTCATAGTACTATAGCTTCCTCCAATCTTTTTACTCGATGATGCGCATCATCTTCTATAATTAAGGACAATCTACATATGCAAAAAGTTTTATCTATAAAATTTTTAAAAATAAAAAAAGAGGTTTCTTACAGGTACCTCCCATACATGTTTATTAAACAAATATATTTCTATTGAAAGAACGTAACTATTCAGCCACATCATAAAGTGAGCTGAATATTTTTTGCTTTTCCTGTCCATGATGTGAATATTGATAGACAAGGAGGTGAATCGCATGTTGACGGTACAACAAGCTGTATTTACAGTTGAAAGCTTAATCAGCAAAGTCCAACAACAAAAGCAGCTCATTACTCACCAACAACAAGTCATTGAGCAACTGTTGAAAGAAAACAAACAGCTACGCAAAGAAAATGAACAACTGAAGTATCGCGTTCAAGAGCTGGAAGCACGCACGAAAAAAAACAGCTCCAATAGCCATTTGCCCCCATCTTCTGACCGTTTTGCCAACACACGTTCTTCTCGTCAACCATCTGGCAACAAGCCAGGCGGACAAGAAGGACATCAAGGAACGACGCTCCGTCAAGTGGAACATCCACATCATCGTGTCGTCCACCGTGTGCATACGTGTCAAGGATGTGGGTCTTCTTTGCGTGAAGTCAAACCGTTCAAAGTCGATATCCGTCAAGTGTTTGATGTCCCTCCTGTGGCGATCGAGGTGACACAACATGAACGTGAAGTGAAATCGTGTCCGCATTGTCGATGTGTTCAACAAGCCGAATTCCCATCCCATGTCACGAATCATGTGCAATACGGTCCACGGCTCACGGCGCTCGCTGTTTATTTACATCATATCCAATTGATCCCTTACAAGCGTTTAAGTGATACAATCGAAGCGTTATATCAACACTCGATTAGTACAGGAACCCTTGCCAATATGGTGAAACGAGGACGCGAATCGCTGGAATCAAATATGGACATCATCGAAGACGCCTTACTTGAATCCAACATCCTGCATGTCGATGAAACAAGTTTGCGCATCAAGGGGAAACTCGCATGGGTGCATGTCGCGTGCACATCGAAATATACGTACTTGGCTCCTCACGCTTCTCATGGAAAAAAAGCGACCGATGATATCGGGATTCTTCCCCGATATGAAGGGACGATGATGCACGATGCGTTCGGTACATATCCGAAATACACACATGCCACCCATGCCCTTTGTCATGACCACCATTTGCGTGAGTTAAAAGGATTCATCGAACAAGGGAATACGTGGGCGATGCGCATGACGACGTTTCTGTTAGCCGCCAAACAAGCCGTCGAAGCCCATCACGGTGCACTTTCCGAAGAAGAAGCGAGACGGTGGGAACGAGTGTATGATCGCATCCTAGAAAGAGCACAACACCGATTGGAAACGGCGACGCCTCTTCCGAAAAAAGCACTCGCTTTTGTTCGACGCCTTCAAAAACGAAAGGAAGAAGCGTTGCGTTTCTTACGTGAAGTGCATGTTCCCTTTGACAACAACCAAGCCGAACGCGATCTTCGCATGGTTAAAGTCAAAGAGAACATTTCGGGTACATTTCGCGAAGAAACATTCGCCCAGTCTTTTTGCATCACAAGAAGCATCGTTTCCACACTGACGAAACACGAAAAAAACGTGTGGGATTCGTTATGTCTTCTGTTGACAGGCGAAACGCTCGATCGTGTTCTTTCTACCACTTAAGGCATTTTCTATTACGGGGATGCCCTATTTGTGTTGGGTTTCTTTACATACTACTATCGGGATGAATAGTTACGAAAGAACAACCATCGAAGCGCGACCGTCTCATTCAATGCTTTTTAATAAGAGTATATATTTTCCATCTGTATCTTTGTTTGTGTAATATTTCGCCCTCCATACTCCTTTTTGTGGTGTTATATTCAATTGCTTATTTAACGGTTGCGTAGCCGTGACTTCTCCTCGATCGATGATATTTCCTTTTGGATCATACAGTTCATATATCAAACTACCGCCTTTGAGCTGAATGCGATGGTCAATATGCAACTTTTCGTACTTTATTTTATTCACCTCAATGGTTGCTTCGAAAACACGATATTTTTCCTCATACTGTTCAGGTAAAAATAATCCTTCTGCGGATGATTCAAATGTCTCTTTGTATATGAACGTATAATACAATATGCCTAACAAAACAATAAACGTAAGACTGCCGAACAAAAGCAACAACTTTTTGCTCATTCACACTACCCCTTTCCCTTATCTAGCTGAATGCATCCATCACTAAGATAAATCATCCGATTAGCATAAGAAGCTATTTTTTCATCATGTGTAATGACAATGATACATTTCCCCTCTTCGTTCATTTGTTGAAGGAGCTCCATTACTTTCTCACCATTTTGACGATCAAGCGATCCTGTCGGTTCATCAGCTAAAACGATGTTCGTTTCCGCTACCATCGCCCTTGCAATGGCAACACGTTGTTTTTGTCCCCCCGATAGCTTAGAAACATTCTTTTGTCGCAAATGAAAAATGCCAAGCTTGTTTAAGTAATATTCAACTTTTTCGCGTCGCTCCTTTTTTGACATGTTTCGTTTTAATAATGGGAGTTCAACGTTTTCAAATACAGTGAAGTTTGTCATTAATGCGAATTGTTGGAAAATGAAGCTAACCTTTTTATTGCGAATATCGCTTAGCTGTCTGTCATTTAATCTCGTTACATCTTCCCCTTCAAGTCGATATACTCCTTCTGTCGGGACATCCATACATCCGATAATATTTAATAAAGTCGATTTTCCCGATCCAGAAGGTCCCATAATTGAAATAAACTCTCCACGTTCAATTTGTAGACTTACCTGACTTAGTGCCTTCGTCGCGTATTCATCCTTACCATATATTTTTGTTACATTTTGTAATTCAATGAACATCTATTTATTCCCTCCCTTCCACCAAATTGCGCAATACTAATTTATTTACGTTCCAAAGTGGAATAAATGAAGATAGCAAAACTATAAAACATGAAACAACCATAATTTTTACGTACAACGACCAAGTGAACGCTTGCAAACGAATGTTATATTCAAAAAATGTATCTTGCCATTCTGTCCAATAACTTAGCACAACACCGATAATGGCTGAAGTCATCACAAGTAAAAACAATTCCATCACAACTATTCGCCTGATATCACGTTTGCTTGCCCCAGTCACCATCATGACCCCAATATCGTATTTACGTGCTTGGATAGAAGATATCATCACAGAAATTACCCCAATGAGTGTAACAACAACGAAAAACAAGCCAACCATAAAAGTAAATCGGGCGCTTTGTTTTGTATTATTTTTATACTCTTTCATCTCATTGGAAATTGTTTTTAACGTCGGATAAATACCAAGCTCTTTCCCTTTCTGTTCGATAGTTTTCTCGACAGATGAAAACTCCCGCTTATCAGATAACTGCAAAAATAGGTTGTTTAGCCGCACTGCAACATCCATCGGTCTTCCATCTCTTTCCTCAGGAAAATATGGAGCGACAAAAAAACGATCTAGCTCATTCGCGTGATCAATAAGATAATCATTGGCGGATAACCATTTCGCCCCTTGTTCCAATATCCCAACGACTTCGTATGTAACAAAAAACGCATTCTCTCCTAATCCAGCTAGAGCTTGAAACCGATCTCCAATGTGAAATACATCGTGATAATCATATCCTATTAAAATAGGAATCACATCTTTGTTTGTTTTCTCAAAGTCCTCTTTGCTTAGTTCCCTTCCTTTCATTAATTGAAACTTTGAAAAAAGACGATATATGTCATAGTCGAAATATATAATTTTTGTACTATCTGTATATGATTCCATACGAGTATTTGCATACAATTGTTCATTTTTTCGCATGTATCGTTTTTTATTTACGAAGTTTTGTGGACTAATCGTCGTTTCTTCAAAAGATCCGTATCCCTTTACATTTGGTATTGTTTTTATAAATTTTTCAAGTTTGCGAAATCTCTCTACAAACCATTGACTATCGTCACCATCTGGAATAAACAATCGAATGGTCGTTTCTTCTTTCATATGCGTAACAGAAAATAGTTGTTTTTGTTGATAACGAATTGTCTCGATTGTGATCAGCGCATGATTGATGACCCAAAATGATACAATGAGTTGAACGATCATTAATACTATGATCCATTTTCTTTGCCACATGCTTTTCAAATTGAGTAGCATATACTTCATTTTTTATCTCCTCAATTTCTACTTTTTATGTATGACATGAATAGGTTGCACACGAAAAACACGAAAAGCTGGAACGATAATTGCAATTAGTGATGAGCAAAAAACAAATCCAATTGCTGCTGAAAAGTGCAACAAAGAAATGCGTAATGGGAATCCTACCCATTTTTCAAATATATGCTGAAATAGCCATTGCACACCATACCCAAAAACGACTGCAATACTACATAATACAACCATTTCACTAAAAATCATAAAAACGATGTCGCGATTCGTATATCCGAACGCTTTCCTTATTCCAATTTCATATATTCTCTCTTGTACCCAATAAAACGATAAATTCACAACATTAACTAAAGAAAGTAAGTAAATAAGAACGATAAGCATTAGGCGATCACCAATATCAATTCGGAACGATAACTGTGCTTCGTATGGAAAAGAATCAATGCTTGCTTGTGGAAATAACTTCTCTGCTTGCATACGAATAGATTTTTCATCCTTGTACGTATCTTTTTTAGCATTATAGAGTGTCAATGTAATTTGCTGCTGACTTAATAATTTACTAATAACACTCGGGGGTAATGACGTCATTGGAATAAGAACTTGTGAATCCAATAATCTTGAATTTTCTCCCGTTAGCCCAATTATCCCAATACACTTGTATCGCTCACCCGATAAGACAATATAGCGCTCATTCCCAATGATCGTTGTATCTTTTTCCCATTCGGATCCTATAAGAGCTACTTTCTCTCCCGTTCTTATTTCTTTCTCAGTAAAATAACGTCCTTCCTTTATAGGTAGACGGGGCTCAACAGACTCCCTTACATGTTCCGGGGTCACCATGATAGGCATGCCATCATGCAAAAGAGCCACACCTTCTAATATAATCCCTGTTTCCTGATCTATATTGTCAAACAATCGAAAAAGATCATTCCATGTTGGTTCATGTGAAAATGTCACCATTAGCTTTGTTGCATGTGGCGGAGCATACTGTTCAAGCTGTCTTTGAAGTAAATGAGAATAATTTATGCTAGAAATACCGATTGAAATCATCAGTAGTGATATAACTAAACCTAAAACGGCAAAGGCAGTTGTAAATGGATGAGCACGCCATTGACTCTTAAAAGATTGAAAGGACATATAAAAACCACCTTCCACAAACACGATAAATCAAAATGAAACGAAAATAAATAAGCATTAGGCTTATTTATTTTCGCTTTACAGAAGGTATCAATCATCACGTAATGAACGGACAACTAACTCTTTGTTCGTAGCTGTATCATTAATGGAATGGCGACTTTGATAGACATCTACACCTGTCCAAGAGTAAGTTGCTTGAGCCCATTCCTTATCCTCTTGATATTTGTATCCTTGCATTTTATTATTTTTCCACATTTCTAACCTTACAGCTACTTTGTAACCACTCTTAGGATTGACAAATTTTGTCTCCGCTACTGCATTATCATTATCAAATAAATTCCAATCAACATCCAACTTATAATTTGCTTGCAAACCTTTGTATTCTAATATCCCGCTCTGAACCTCAGCATATACATGCGCACCTGATAGTAAAGCCGTACAAAGACCTAAAGATGCAAGGGCAGTCTTAGTCTTCATTTTCAATTCAACATCCTCCCTTACGAAATATTCTCTTCTGAGCCGGCTCGCTTTCAGTCTATCACAAACTTCCATCCTATCATATCCGTATTTTCCGCAAATTTCATTGCGGAAAATACCTATTTTTCAAAAAATAAATGACAAATGTTTCATTATAAAGTAGAATTTTGTATAAAAAGAGGGGAAGATAAGAGATGGAAAAGAACTTATGGACAGTTATTCAGCAGCTATATACGAAAAAAGTTATTACACAAGAAGACTGGGATAACGCAAGAGTACAGCTTTCTTCTGACGCGTTTCTTTCACTTACAGAGTATTTTAACAATCAAGGGATAACTAAAGAAAAAGGAGATCAGTGGCTTTGACTTATATAGGAAGAAGAGAAATGCAGTCATTTATGCTGCACTATTTAGACGAATACTCTCTCATTCAAAAAGAAATATGTGAACGTATTCAATTTTTACTCCATTCCCCTGGAAAATTATTTCATGAACATACACGTTTTTGCTGGGGGGAGTTCTATACTTATATCGCGAAATTTCACAACCATGTACAAACTGAAATGGTTATTCCATATGCTGTTGCCATTGAATTTTTAATTTTAGCAACAGATCTATTTGATGATATTGCAGACGAAGAAAAAAACAATAATGTGAGAGAACACGCATCTATGGGTGAAATGATTACGATAGCTAATACATTATTTGTCGAGGCCATACATTTAATTGCTTTGCATACACCTCGAAACTTAAAAAGAGAAATATGTCGCATGATGAAAGAACTGAAGGAAGCATGTAATGGACAATGGAGCGATTTGCACTTTACTATTGACACATCCGTTCCAACAGAAGAACAATATTTTAAACTAATCTCGCAAAAATCATCATCATTAACAAGACTTGTTTGTCAACTAGGAGCTGGTTCTTTGGCGTACAAGTGGTACGATATTGCAACATATATTGGAATAAGTGGTCAACTGCGTAATGATGCAAAGGATATTTTATGTCAACAACCCAATGACTAAAGTCATGGGCTTGTAAGCCCCATGTTGACCAGACCAAGGCTTGAAACAGAGCCTACGTTATAGATGTCATGACACGTTCGGGTGCTTCTCCAGCCCGTTCCTCTGTCGTGCAAGGTTAAACAAGCGTGGTGGGTAGCGCTAGTGTCTTGCACATAACAAGCATCTATAACATGGTCGAGGAGAATATGACCTGCTTTATGCAGAGGAAAGGGGAGAACCCTATGGTTTTTGTGTTAGACACAAACAAACGTCCGCTTGCTCCTTGTCACGGAGCAGTTGCAAGAAAGCTGTTGAAACAAGGGAAGGCGGCGATTTACAAACGATTCCCATTTACCATCATCTTGAAAAAATCAGTAGACGAATCAGAAAATGAAACAACATATCGGCTAAAAATCGACTATGGAAGTAGACATACAGGATTAGCGATTTTGCGAGGACAAGAAGTGGTATGGTTAGGGCAACTTGACCATCGCACAGACATCAAGGAAAGAATAGATAAAAGGCGTGCTTTTCGTCGAGCAAGACGAAATCGAAAAACAAGATACAGAAAACCACGCTTTCTGAACCGCAAGCGAAAGGAGGGGTGGTTGCCGTCATCACTAGAGAGTCGTGTGCAAAATATCCAAACATGGGTTAACCGCCTAAAGAAGTTATGCCCCATTGGGTATATATCATACGAAAATGCCAAATTCGACACGCAACTCATGCGAAATCCTGAAATCAATGGTGTAGAGTATCAACAAGGCACGCTACAAGGATATGAAGTACGGGAGTATTTGCTTGAAAAGTTTGGGCGGAAGTGTTGTTATTGCGGAAAAGAAAATGTTCCACTTGAAGTGGAGCATATCATTCCAAAATCGAGAGGTGGAACAGACCGAGTGGATAACCTATGTCTTGCCTGTCATGACTGTAATCAGCGCAAAGGAAGTAAGACAGCAGAAGAATTCGGGTATCCGCACATTCAAAAGCAAGTCAAAGAATCATTAAAAGATGCAAGTGCTGTCAACTCGACAAGGTGGAAAGTGTATGAAGTGTTAAAACAAAGCGGATGCGAAGTAGAGTGTGGAACAGGTGCACGAACGAAAATGAATCGTATTCGTTTAGACTTGCCGAAAACACATTATTTTGACGCTTGTTGTGTAGGCGAAAGCACACCAAATCACTTATATTTCAAAACAAAAGAAGTGTTATTCATTAGAGCAAAGGGGCGTGGTAGTCGTTCACGCACAAACCTAGATAGATATGGCTTCCCAAGAGGTTATCTTGCAAGACAAAAGTTCTTCTTTGGCTTCCAAACAGGGGACATGGTTAAGGCTGTTGTCCCAAGAGGGAAATATCAAGGCGTTTGGTTTGGCGAAGTCGCATGTAGAAAGACTGGAAGTTTCGATATTAAAGGCAAGGACGGAAAGCGTATCGCACAAGGAATAAATTATAGATATGTCCAAGTCATTCAGCGATTTGACGGATATGCTTATGGAAAGGGGGGGCGGAACTTGCGTAAGGTGCAATTCCTCGTCGTGCCTAAAGGCAGGGGCTTCCTTGCGTAAGTTTCGTGACCAAAAAAATGACTTGACATGTAAAAAAGCGACTTTGCCTCTTATTAAGGCCTTAGAATACAGTTTGATGCATGATAATGGGTGGTTATTGAACAAACTAAATTGCCCTAATTTTACAGACCATATTTCATTAATAAGAAATTATATACAAAAAACGGGGGCATTGGACTACTGTTTTGTTCTCTCTGATATATACATGAAACGTGCAATAAAACAAGTAGAAATTTGCTTTCCAACAAAACAAGAAGCCATTTATGAACTAAAAACATACTTAGAAAGTTCGTGATACAATGAATAGACATTTTACAATGATTTGGTTTTTCTCACTTCTCCTTATTACTTATATTTTGATCGAATCACATGAAAAATATATGAAACACCCGTATTATATTGTTCTATTCATCGGGATGTTTTTCTTGTTAATTGGTAAATATACGTATATTCAAAAACCAACATCCATCGTTGTACAACGTTTTTTTGCTTTAATGTGTGTTAGTGCCATTGCAATCATATCTGCCATTCCTTCAAGTCGAGGTGTGCAGACAGCACAAATGGTTGAAGCTTTCGCTGTTTGTTTAGCGCCTTACGCACTTCTCGAATTTTTTAAATATTTTCCAAGTTCAACGAGACCAAGAACTTTCCACTATGTTTCCTCTATTACAAAGTGGACGAGTATCATTTGTTTCGTCACTTATGTTGGAGGAAGTGTAGCTGCAGATGAGACATCTATAAAAACCATTGCTCGATTGTTTATCGTACTAAATATTGTTATGGCTGTTGGCACATGCGTCGCATTAATTACGTTCCATCTTCGCTCGAACTCGAAAAAAATAAAAAACGAATTGTTTGTACTTATTGTTGGACTATGTTTATCATTTTCACCTGTTATACTTTTAAGCCTCCTTCCAAACATGTTATTTGGTGTTTCGTTTCTTTCGTTTTATTACACGCTAACAAGTATGATTTTCTTTCCTCTAGTTCTTTCATACTTATTAACTAAGCAAGGGATTGCAAATTGGCGTGTTGCTGCAAAGAAGATGGGTAGAAAAATTGCCGTTTTATGTATAAGTTTAATTATTTGTAATGTTGTACTGTTAGTGATCGATCACCATATCCCTTTATTTCCTGTAAACATATTTCTTATCTTTTCTATTACTATATATCAAACTATTCAAGTGTACTTCACACACCGAACAGAACAAACAACGGATCGTTTGACTAATAAACAGGCATATTCCATTCAAGAATATGAAAAATGGAAGCTTGCCATGTTTTTGCATGATGAAATATTGCAAGGGCTTATCGCCATTTGGCAAAGGATTCAATTGGGAAAAAATGAAGAAAGCGAGAAACAAATTCACAATTTATTACAAAGTAAAATTCGTGAAGTACGTAACATGTGTGAACATTTATATCCGATGTTTGTTGAAGATATAGGCTTAGAAAATAGCTTATATGAGTTACGAAATAAAATTCGCATGGAGAGTCATCTTGATATTGAAGTGTATTATGACTTAGGATTACGAATTATTCCTTCGACATTGCAAGTCACTCTTTACCGGATTATTCGTGAGCTTACTTATAACGCTGTCAAACACGCAGAAGCTACATCCATCATTATTTCCATATGCGAAGAAGATGATATTTTGCACATTTCTGTTGAAGATGATGGGAAAGGGTTTTCTATCCCTATAAACACATATGACGCAATTAAACAACATCACTTCGGATTAGCTTCAGTTGAAAAGCAACTACATACGTTAGGCGGAAGATGGGATATTTATTCCGACCAACAACTTGGCACGAGAATTTTTATAATGATTCCATTTGACGAGGTGGAAAAATATGATGATTAGAGTGCTATTAGTCGATGATCATATACTTGTGATGGACGGCATGGCAGAATTACTCGAAAGAGAAGAGGATATAAAAATTGTTGGCACAGTTTTGCAGTTATCTTGTTTACAAGAAGCAATCGAAACGTTAAATCCTCATGTTGTTGTTATGGATATTCGTTTAAAAGACGGGAATGGTTTAGAATGGACAAAAAAGATAAAATTGTTGTATCCAGATCGCCACGTGGTCGTCTTATCCGGCTACAATTATAATGAGTACATACGCGCTGCTAAACAAGCGGGTGCTTCCGCATTTGTTACAAAAGAAGATTCGATTCTTCATTTAGCAACTGCCATTCGACAAGCACATCAAGGGTTTTCATTTTTCCCGAGCAACATAGATGAAAGTAGCAACACCCCGCTAACAAAAATGGAGCTAATTATTCTAAAATTAATTGCTCAAGATAAAACGAATGAAGACATTAGTAATTCATTGAATGTAAGTAAGAGAACAGTAGAACACCATGTTTCTTCAATTATAAAAAAGCTCCGTGTTGATTCTCGTGTTGGTGCAGTCGTCAAAGCAATAAAGGAAGGAATGATTGAACTATAAAATGTAGCCCCTGTATGAATAGGGGTGAGGAATTTGAGTCATGACGGTTTCCGCTGCGGTTCGATCGTGACAGGACGCCTCCGTTACCACGTATCCCATAGGTAGTCCTTGGTCGGTCACTTGAAGATGAAACTTAAACCCATAGTACCACTGCTTTTTCGACGCACAAAGTCCGATGTCCGCGATCCCTTGGAATCGTTTGACACGGTACATTCTTGCGGCATGGCACAACTCGAGTGGCATGCTATCTACTACCGCATAGGCATGGTGTTGACCACGTTTCGCTAGTTCATGACGAATCCATTTGATCGCAAAGCGCAGCGCTCGGCAACGGCGATTGTATCGGGATCGTTCGATAAACTGCCCATCGGTAAATAAATTTCCCTCCACAAAGCGATGCCATGCGCGTTCGGAAGAGCAGCCAAGTAGCTTTCCCAAAAGATGAATGGCCATGATCACCGCGTCTTCTTGTTTCGCCAAATGACGATTGCGACGTTGAAGATAGAATTGAATTTGTGACAGCTGGGCAGAAACAAAAAAGAAAATGACTGCATATTGTTTTTGAATCTTCGCTTGATCTGTAGTAAAACGAAAGTGCTCTTGCATGAGGATTCTCCTTTCGAATGTTGGATCGGAATGTTGGATCGCACTTTCATTCTACAGGACATCCACAAGCAAGAGCTATTTTTATGCTTACTCGATTTTATCTAGCACCACGGGTCACACATATAAAATACTATACTTGACAGAAGAACAACTTTAAATTCTTCCGTATTTAACTAACTGCTAAACCCCTTTATACGCTTGACGATAAATGTCAGCGAGGTCGCTCACTAACGGCAATTTTGGATTGGCTGTTGTACATTGATCTTCAAACGCTAATTCAGCGAGTTGTTCGACTTTGCTTTCAAACTCTTCTTTTTTCACACCTGTAGCTGCGATGCTTAGCGGCATATCGAGTTCTTTCGCGAGCTTAATGATTGCTTGAACAAGGCTTTCGACACCTTCTTCTGTCGTTTTTGCTGGCAATCCAAGCAGGCGAGCAATTTGAGCATAACGTTGATCAGCTACGAAATGTTCATACTTCGGAAACGCTGTAAACTTCTTCGGTTTTTGCGCGTTGTAACGAATGACATGCGGCATTAAAATTGTGTTCGCACGTCCGTGTGGGATATGGAATTCTGCCCCAAGTTTATGCGCTAAACTATGGTTAATGCCTAAAAATGCGTTCGCAAATGCCATACCAGCGATCGTTGATGCGTTATGCATTTTTTCACGCGCGACTTCATCGTTGCCGTTTTTATATGCGCGCGGCAAGTATTCAAAGACGAGTTGAATCGCTTTTAATGCTAATCCGTCTGTATAGTCGTTCGCCATGTTCGATACGTACGCTTCAATCGCATGTGTTAATACGTCCATACCTGTATCCGCTGTAATATGTTTTGGCATCGTCATGACGAATTGTGGGTCAACGATGGCGACATCTGGTGTTAACTCATAATCAGCGAGCGGATATTTGACGTTATTTTTCTTATCTGTAATGACCGCAAACGATGTCACTTCTGAACCTGTACCAGACGTTGTTGGAATCGCGACAAATTGCGCTTTTTGACCGAGTTTTGGATATTTAAATACGCGTTTACGAATATCTAAAAACTTTTGTTTTAAGCCATTAAAGTCGGTATTTGGATGTTCATAGAACAGCCACATCGCTTTCGCCGCGTCCATCGCCGAACCACCGCCGAGCGCGATGATGACGTCTGGCTGGAACGCATGCATCATGTCGGCACCTTTCATCACTGTTTCAATTGATGGATCTGGTTCAACTTCTGAGAAAATTTCGCAATGCACATAATCTGGACGTTTACGCAAATAGTATAACACTTTATCGACATAGCCGAGCTTCACCATACCTGGGTCTGTAACGATAAAGGCACGTGAGATGTTTGGCATTTTCGCTAAATATTGTGTCGCATGTTTTTCAAAGTAAATTTTTGGCGGAACTTTAAACCATTGCATGTTTACATTCCTTCTCGCTAATTTTTTAATGTTAATTAAATGTGTCGCACCGACGTTTGTCGAAACCGAGTTGCCTCCGAACGTACCGCAACCGAGCGTCAATGACGGAATGTATGCGTTGTAAATATCACCGATCGCCCCTTGTGAAGATGGTGCATTAGAGATGATTCGTCCTGCTTTCATTCGCTTACCGAATTCAAGAATGACGTCTTGATTTTCTGAATGAATGACAGCGGAGTGGCCAAGTCCACCGAACTCAAGCATTTCTTCTGCTCGTTTTAACCCTTCTTCTGTGCTATTCACCTTATAGCACGCCAATACAGGACTTAATTTTTCACGAGAAAGCGGCTCTTGCGGACCGACGCTTTTTAATTCTGCGACAAGAATTTTCGTATCAACTGGAACGTCCACACCGGCCATTTTTGCAATTTCATATGCTGGTTTACCGACAATATTCGGATTGACTGCACACGTATTTTCATTGATAACAAGCTTTTCAACTTTTTTCTTTTCTTCTTCGTTTAAGAAATAGCACTTATTTGCGATCATTTCGTTTTTCACCGCATCATAAATCTCTTTATCAATAATGACCGCTTGTTCAGATGCACAAATCATTCCGTTATCAAACGTTTTTGAAAGAATAAGGTCGTTCACCGCGCGTTTAATATTTGCTGTTTTCTCAATATAGCAAGGCACGTTACCAGGTCCAACCCCTAATGCTGGCTTTCCTGAGCTATATGCCGCTTTCACCATGCCTGCTCCACCTGTCGCAAGAATAAGCGAAACACCAGGGTGATGCATCAATTGTTGCGTCGCTTCGACAGAAGGAGTTTCAATCCATTGAATACAATGTTCTGGCGCACCCGCAGCAATGGCTGCATCGCGCAAAATACGTGCTGCTTCACTGCTACATTTTTGCGCAGATGGGTGGAACGCAAAAATGATTGGATTGCGCGTTTTAATAGAAATGAGCGCTTTAAACATTGTTGTTGAAGTCGGGTTCGTGACTGGGGTTACCCCGGCGATGACGCCTACTGGCTCTGCAATTTCAATGACGCCTTCCTGTTCATTTTCGCGAATAACGCCGACGGTTTTATCATATTTGATGTTATGATAAATGTATTCTGTCGCAAAAATGTTTTTAATAATTTTATCTTCATACACGCCGCGCTTTGTTTCTTCAATGGCTAGTTTCGCTAAATACATATGTTTATCAAGCCCAGCTAACGCCATTTGTTTAACAATATGATCAATCGTTTCTTGATCGTAATCACGAAACGCTTTAAGCGCTTTTTGAGCATTAGCAACGAGCGTATCAATCATTTTTGTAACTTCTTTCTTTTGGTCTAATACTTTTTCCTCCACAGCCATATAAGCCCCTCCCATAATCATTTTTGTGAAAAGATTCACAAATTAGTTGAAAATAAAAATGTGATTGTTTTCACATTTTTATTTTAATGAATTAGGTTTTGTTTGTGTGTGTCAACTTTGTGAAATATTGAGCAAATGTATTTTGTAAGAAAACTGCTTCTTGGAAAAGAAGCAGCTATTCACATACGGGATTGCGTGGAATCTTCGTAAACGAAATATCGTTGTACATACGCGTATTCCGTTTAACGATCACGACGTAGTTAACCGTCCATATATAAGAAGGAATATCTTGATCATCTTCAAACATCATCGCTTCAAATTCATCGCCAATCATCTTTTCGAATAATCCCAATGTATATGTTTCTGCATCTGTCGAAAAGTCTCTCCATTCACATATAAGCATCAGCCGTCACCTCAACTTTTCTGTTGTTACCATCATTGTAACATGATTTTTTATTTTTAGATTGTGAAACATTGAACAAATCATGAATATTACTTATTCGTTATATATGCCTGTCTCGGGTGATTCAGTTGTTCTGGATACTTCAAACGCATTTTCCCTTCCGCTAATAACTTTCCTAAATAATTGTTGCGCAGCCCGTCTGGCGTTCGATCTAATAAATAAGCTAATTCTTTTAACATTAATGGCCGATGGGCACATAGTTGCAAAATGACTTCTTCCATCTTTGCCGGTGCAAGCCTTTTTTTCTTACGCGCAATCTCAGCAATACTCCAGAGCTCTTGATCGATATTCGTTTCTTCTTCATTATTTACGGAGTTGGTTAGATTATTTATAGAGTTTTGGTCGCTATTACAGGAGTTATTTTCGCTAATTACGGAGTTAGGTCCGCTATTTACGCAGTTAGATTCTTTGTTTACGGACTCTAACTCTTTATTTATGGACTCTAACTCACTATTTATGGAGTTTTCGTCGCTATTATAGGAGTTTTCGTCGTTATTTATGGAGTCGGCTAGCTCTAGATTGTCTGACCAATCACATATCATCTCTAGATCATCGTCTTGTTTATGTCTTTCTGGAAAGGACACGATTGGTAATGTTATGACCGTCCGCTCCTGGAAATCGTATTGATCAATGACAGGTTGTTGCAAGCAAATCGTTTCGATCGTTTTCAAACCGACTCCAGCTCGTTTGCAAAAATGAATGTAAATAAACATTTTAAACACATTCGGATTACGCAAATGGCTAACACCGCCGCTAAATGCTTGTTCTAAAGGAATACCGAAAAGCCCGGGATTAGAAAATTGCACATATGAGCGTTGCCGTTCGACAATAATGCCCCCATCACCGTTGTAATCGGCATGAACAATCGCATTAACGAGCGCCTCATGCATAGCTTCTTTTTCAGCTTCTGATCCATCTTTTAGCTCGTTCATTACTTTAAAATAAAAATCGTAAATATTTCCCGACCACGTTCCGTCTTGGGATGTGAAACGATTTGACCAAAGCATATCGTCATCATATTCGCGATATTCTAAAAAATATTGTGGTAAAACTTCTGTAATCATTCGCTCTTCGCTAAACATAAGAAGTCCTGCGAGTGTGAGACCCTCTTTGCTTGTGTTTCGTATTTTTCCCCATGCTCCAATCTTATATAAAAAATCTTTCGTTTCTAAACCGTTCCATGGGTGGTTTGGCTTTACTTTCGCAAACTGCTCGCGATAATGGCGGACAGACTCTAAATGCAGTTCATTCAGTCCGTAATGCTCTAATACGATGTTATCTTGTAAACGAACACTTGCATCTTTATTCACTTTAACTCTCCCTCTTACGTTATGTTGTAAAAACATTTCTATACTCGTCTATTTCCATTTTATCATCTTTACAAATGTTCATCATAAACTTTTCGATTTGGGGAAAATTAAGAAAAACATGGATATGGAGGAACAAACTCATGTCTTTACCAAGGTTGTCTCAATCGTATTGGCTACAAACAACAACAATACCATCCTTTCCGCCTTTGACAAAGCCGATTAAAACGGATGTAGCAATTATTGGTGGAGGAATAACAGGTATTACAACCGCTTATTTGCTCGCTAAACAAGGCGTGCGTGTCGCTGTCATCGAAGCAGACCGGCTATGTAACGGCACAACAGGGCATACGACGGCAAAAATTACTGCCCAGCACGATCTTATTTACCACGAACTTATTTCACATGTCGGGGAAGAGAACGCTCGGAAATATTACGAAGCAAATGAAAAAGCTTTGCACGAGATTATACACATAGTGAAAGAAAACGACATTCGTTGCGACTTGTCGATTGAAGACGCATGCGTGTATACGACAGAAGAAACAAAATTACATGCGCTCGAAGCAGAGTGGAAAGCGTATGAAACGATCGGCATTGACGGAGCATATGTCGACCAACTGTCGCTTCCTTTTTCCGTTCAAGGTGCAATCATGATGCGCAACCAAACGCAATTCCATCCGCTCCATTATTTAAAAACATTAGTGGAACTCGCTGTCAAACATGGGGCATCTTTTTATGAACAAACCGTTGCACAACATATTGAGACATCGACAAGACCGGTTGTACAAACGAAAAATGGAGCAACGATCACTTGTGACACCGTTGTCATTTGTACTCACTTTCCATTTTTTGATCCTTCTTTTTATTTTGCTCGTTTACATGCCGAACGGTCATACGTTATTGCAGTCGAGTCGCATGAACGATTGCAAGGCATGTATTTAAGCGCAAATGAGCCAAAGCGCTCGCTTCGATCTGCCGTGCTGAACAACAGACCGCTTCTCTTGATTGGAGGCGAGTCGCATAAAGTCGGACAAGGAACAAACATGATGCAACATTACGAAGCATTACAGTCATTTTGTAACCACACGTTTGGATTATCAAATGTATTATATCGTTGGTCAGCACAAGACTTAGTAACGTTAGATCATCTTCCTTACATCGGCCCTGTCCGTGCTAGTTATCCAAACGTGCTTGTCGCGACAGGATATCGAAAGTGGGGAATGACGACAGGCACTGTCGCAGCCCACCTTTTAACCGATTTAACGTTGCAAAAAGAGAACAGCTATGCCCATCTATTTACGCCGTCACGATTTATCGCTCATCCATCGCTTCAAAACTTCGTGACAGAAGGAATCGATGTCGCTAAACATTTCTTAACCGGAAAGCTTGAATACGCCCTTCGTACCCCTCGCGACATATCGCCAGGAGAAGGAGCTGTAGTCAATGTAGACGGAAAACGGGCAGGTGCATACCGCGACGAACAAGGTACGCTTTATGTCGTCGACACGACTTGTACACATATGGGGTGCGAGCTTGAATGGAACAACAGTGAACACTCTTGGGATTGCCCATGTCATGGCTCTCGCTTTTGTTTTACCGGAAAAGTTTTAGAAGGACCTGCCATCGAACCGCTCCAGCGGATTGAAGGGGATGTATAATGAAAGGAGAAAGTTGAAAAATTGCTCGCAAAGGAAATACAAAAACAGCTCGAATCGGTCGTAAAAAATTACAAACATATGAGGTGGATCCGATCGGTTTTGTCTTATACGCACGCGCTTCAATAAAATGTTGCTGAATATAAAATGATCGTTCATAATGGACTTAAAAAATGGATAAATGAGGTGGGAAAAACAAAATGGACGATCGCGTCATCATTCGCTTTAACCATGTCACAAAACAATACGATGATGATCTCCCTGTGCTTGATGATGTTAGTTTTGACATCGAGCGCGGGAAATTTTATACGCTTCTCGGTCCGTCCGGCTGCGGAAAAACGACCATTCTCCGCTTAATTGCTGGTTTTATCGAACCGACAAAAGGCGATATTTATTTTCATGGCCAACGGATAAACCACGTGCCTTCAAATAAACGACGAGTGAATACGGTGTTTCAAGATTACGCACTTTTTCCTCACTTAAACGTATTTGAAAACGTCGCTTTTGGCTTACGTATTAAAAAAATACCGGAGGCAGACATTGAACGAAAAGTAAAAGAAGCGCTTCGTTTCGTCAACTTAGAAGGATACGAGCAACGCGCGATTCATGAAATGTCAGGGGGACAACGGCAGCGCGTCGCCATCGCTCGCGCCATCGTCAACGAACCGGACGTACTGTTGCTAGATGAACCGCTTTCTGCGCTCGATTTAAAGCTTCGAACAGAGATGCAATATGAGTTGCGTGAATTGCAGCGGAGGCTCGGTATTACGTTTATTTTCGTTACTCACGATCAAGAAGAAGCGCTTGCGATGTCTGATGAAATTTTCGTGTTAAACAAAGGAAAAATTGAACAACGCGGCACGCCAAAAGACATTTACGATGAGCCCGTCAATCGCTTTGTCGCTGATTTTATCGGGGAGTCAAACATCATTGTCGGGACGATGATTGATGACTTCGTTGTAGAGTTTGCGAATCAACAATTTACGTGCGTCGATCGCGGGTTTGCGAAAAATGAACGAGTCGATATTGTCATTCGCCCTGAAGACTTAGAATTAACAACCGCTGAACGCGGCAAGTTGCGCGTGCGTGTTGATTCTGTTTTATTTCGCGGTGTACATTATGAGCTTTGTTGTTATGATGCATATGGTAACGAGTGGCTCGTTCACTCGACGAAAAAGGCAGAAATCGGGGAAGAAATCGGCCTCCATTTTGAGCCAGAAGCTATCCATGTTATGAAAAGAAGCGGGGGGGAATAACATGCGCCGCTACGCTTATGCCATCCCGTATTGGTTATGGATCGGTTTGTTCGTCATTGCGCCGATTATTCTTATTGTGTACTATTCGTTCTTCGATATCGAAGGACATTTCTCGCTCGTCAATTATCAAACTTTTTTTACGCCAGTTTATTTACGAATGACATTAAATTCGTTTTGGTATGCATTTTTAATTACAGCATGCTCACTTCTTATCGCTTATCCGACTGCCTATTTGTTAACGAAAACGAAGCATAAGCAGCTATGGTTATTGCTTATTATTTTACCGACATGGGTCAATTTATTGTTGAAGGCATACGCCTTTCTCGGTTTGTTTGGCACGTATGGGGCAGTCAATGCACTATTTGAAGCGATTGGAATTGGAACGAAACAACTATTGTTTACGGACTTTAGTTTTGTTTTTGTATCTGTTTATATTTTTATCCCATTTATGATTTTGCCGATTTTTAATGCGCTTGAAAAATTAAACCCTTCTTTGATCGATGCAGCGCGCGACTTAGGAGCAAGCGAATGGACGACATTTCGTCGCGTCATTTTTCCGCTTACGCTTGATGGCGTGAAAGCAGGCTGTCAAGCAGTGTTCATTCCGTCGCTCTCGCTCTTTATGTTGACGCGATTAATCGCTGGAAACCGCGTCATTACGCTCGGCACCGCTGTCGAGCAGCATTTTCTCGTGACGCAAAACTGGGGAATGGGTGCGACAATCGCTGTCTTTTTAATGATTGCCATGGCCGGCATCATGGCTTTAACAGGAAATAAAAAATGGGGGGTGAGACAATGAAAGTTTCTCGCCTCTATTTAGCGTTTGTGTTTTTCGTGTTATACATGCCCATATTTTATTTAATTTACTACTCGTTCAACAGCGGCGGAACGATGCATCATTTTGAATCGTTTACGCTTGACTGGTATAAGGAAGTGTTTGCTGATACACGCTTGCTTATTATCGTTTTGCATACGATTATTATTGCCTTATTATCGTCATCGCTTGCGACAATCATTGGCGTTTTAGGAGCGATCGCCATTTATTATGCAAAACATCGCTGGAAGCAAACGTTGCTTACGCTAAATAACGTTTTAATCGTCAGCCCTGACGTCATTATCGGGGCATCGTTCCTGATCTTATTTACGATTGCGGGCATTCAGCTCGGATTTACGTCTGTCTTATTGTCTCATATCGCTTTCAGCATTCCGATTGTCGTGTTAATGGTGTTGCCAAAGCTGCAGGAAATGAGCCCGACGTTGATCGATGCAGCACGCGATTTAGGGGCAAACGAATGGAACGTCTTAACGAAAGTCGTCCTCCCATACATTACACCAGGCATTTTTGCCGGCTTTTTCATGGCGCTCACGTACTCGTTTGATGACTTTGCGGTCACGTTTTTCGTGACGGGCAATGGCTTTTCGACGTTGTCTGTTGAAATTTATTCACGTGCGCGTCAAGGGATTTCGTTATCAGTTAACGCTTTATCTACCCTTCTTTTCTTATTTACGCTTTTCCTCGTCGTTGTGTATTACATAATGACACAACGTGCTAGCGTTAAGGGGGGGAAAAAATGAAAAAATTACTGTCGCTTTTTGTGCTTGTTTGGCTCGCCTCTTTTAGTTTGCTTTATGCGACAAAAATGATCGAATCATCTGAAGGGTACGGCGGAAATAATACGTTAACGATTTATAACTGGGGCGATTATATTGATCCTGCGCTCATTAAAAAATTTGAAAAAGAAACCGGATTAAAAGTCATTTACCAAACGTTTGATTCGAACGAGGCAATGATGACAAAAATTTCCCAAGGTGGCGCGACATTTGATGTCGCTGTGCCGTCAGAATACGCCATCAGCAAAATGAAAGAGGAAGGGTTATTGTTGCCGATCGATCATTCGAAAATCCCAAACTTACGCTATATTGATGAACGTTTTTTGAACTTGTCATTCGATCCGGGCAATGAACATTCCATTCCTTACTTTTGGGGAACATTCGGCATCGTCTATAACCGCGCACTACTTGGTGGAAAAGAAATTACAAGTTGGAACGATTTATGGGATCCATCGTTTAAAAATCAAGTTTTGCTCATCGATGGCGCACGCGAAATTATGGGCATGGCGTTAAATAGTTTGCATTATTCCCTGAACGATACGAACAGGGCTCATTTACAACAAGCAAAACAAAAACTCGATAAGCTAACGCCAAACGTAAAAGCGATCGTTGGTGACGAAATTAAAATGCTTCTTGCAAATGAAGAGGCAGCCATCGGCATTGTTTGGTCGGGAGATGCGGCAGAAATCATGTGGGAAAACGAACGGCTTGATTATGTGATCCCAAAAGAAGGAACAAATTTATGGTTTGATAATATGGTCATTCCAAAGACAGCGAAAAACATTGAAGGTGCTCATCAATTTATTAACTTTATGCTTGACCCGAAAAACGCTGCCCAAAATGCCGAATACGTCGGCTACTCGACACCAAATAAAAAAGCGCTTGAATACTTGCCGAAAGAGATCGTTGAAGACGAACGTTTTTATCCAAGTGAACAGCTTGCTGATAAGCTTGAAGTATATGAAAACCCCGGTAAAAGCACGCTTGCGTATTACAATGAATTGTTTTTACAGTTTAAAATGCATCGCAAATAAGAGGATGGCGAAAAGCTATCCTCTTATATTATTTTAGAATTTTTTATTTACTTAATCTGTATATTGTTTTAAAATCATTATTTGTGAAGCCTTTTTATTACTAAGGATTGGCTTCATATAGAAAATACAGAAAATAAAAGTTATTATTTTCAAAAATGGAAGGGGTTTCGTTATGTCACAAAGCAGACAACGCATGATCGAGAGCGTTCCCCAACGCGGTTTTTTCGGCCACCCAAAAGGACTTTTTACATTATTTTTTACGGAGTTTTGGGAGCGCTTCTCCTACTATGGCATGCGCGCCATTCTCGTGTTTTACATGTACTATGAAGTATCAAAGGGCGGTTTAGGGCTGGATCAAACGACTGCTCTGGCAATTATGTCGATTTACGGTTCTCTCGTTTATATGTCAGGAATCATTGGCGGATGGGTTGCTGACCGATTGTTTGGAACGGCAAAAGCTGTGTTTTACGGGGGCATTTTAATTATGCTCGGCCACATTGCTCTAGCTGTTCCGGGAAGTGTGACAATGTTTTTTGTTTCGATGGTGTTAATCGTTCTTGGGACAGGATTGCTTAAACCAAACGTTTCAAGCGTCGTTGGAGATTTATATGCTGAAGGGGACCACCGTCGCGATGCGGGGTTTAGCATTTTCTACATGGGGATTAACCTCGGTGCCTTTTTAGCTCCGCTCGTTGTCGGAACGGTTGGCATGAAATATAATTTCCATCTCGGTTTTGGGATTGCCGCGATCGGAATGTTTTTCGGACTTCTCGTATTTGTCGCAACGAAAAAGAAAAATCTCGGTCTTGCGGGAACGCATGTACCAAACCCATTATCTGCAGATGAAAAGAAAAAAGTGTTCACATGGGGAGCAATTGGCGCAGCGATCATCGCTTTACTCGTTTTCATCGGCTCATCAATGAATATATTAACGATCGATTTGTTCGTCTCACTCGTTGGCATTTTCGGTATCGTCATTCCAACGATTTATTTCGTCGTAATGTATCGTAGTCCGAAAACGACAGATGTGGAACGTTCACGCATTATTGCTTATATCCCGTTATTCATCGCATCAGCGATGTTTTGGTCGATTCAAGAACAAGGTTCCACTATTTTAGCAACGTATGCAGATAAACGAACGCAGTTACATTTTGCTGGTATCGATCTTTCACCAGCTTGGTTCCAATCGTTGAATCCGTTGTTTGTTATTACGTTTGCGCCGATTTTCGCTTGGCTATGGGTGAAGCTAGGAGATAAACAACCATCCATTCCAAAGAAATTTTCTTTAGCTTTATTGTTTGCTGGGTTATCGTTTGTCGTCATTTTATTGCCGGCTTATCTCGGTGGAAACGACTCATTAGTGAGCCCTCTTTGGCTCGTGCTAAGCTACTTAATCGTTGTGTTTGGTGAGCTATGTTTATCACCGGTCGGCTTATCGGCAACGACAAAGCTCGCTCCAGCGGCATTTTCAGCTCAAACGATGAGCTTATGGTTTTTATCAAGCGCAGCCGCTCAAGCGATTAACGCGCAAATCGTAAAGTTTTATACACCAGAAACAGAAATGGCTTATTTCGGAACGATCGGTGGAATCGCCATCGTCTTTAGCCTCATTCTTTTCATCATCTCACCAAAAATTGAAAGCTTTATGAAAGGGGTAAAATAAGCGGCTGGATTCGGCCGCTTATTTTACTTGTGATACGGTTCTCCGCGATTGATACGGAATGCGCGGTAAATTTGCTCGGTTAAAATAAGACGCATGAGTTGATGTGGAAAGGTCATTTTTGAAAACGAAAGCGATTCGTTTGCCCGTTTCATGACGTCATCGCTTAAGCCGAGCGACCCACCGATGACAAAAGCAATTTTGCTTTTTCCATATGTCGCTAACCGATCAAGCGTTTGAGCGAACTGCTCAGAAGACATCATTTTTCCTTCAATCGCTAAGGCGATCACATGCATGTCATCCGTAACTTTTGCTAAAATACGCTCGCCTTCTTTCTTTTTGACGAGCTCCATTTGTTGTTCGCTTAACTGTTCTGGCGCTTTTTCATCAGCTACTTCAACGATGTCCATTTTCGCATATGTTGATAAGCGCTTCATATACTCTTCGATGCCTTGTTTTAAATATTTCTCTTTTAACTTACCCACGGCAATAATGTATATATTCACAAGTGATCCCCACTTTACAAACATAATATCCACAAGTTTTATCCACATATCCACAACACGAATCCACATATTGTGTAGAAACATTAGTTCCCTACTATATATACAGCGCGTTGTTCACAAAAATCGCATATTTCTTCTTTTTTATCCACAGAAATTGTTGATATTTCAGGTGCTTGTTGTTTTTCATCCACATACATATCAATAGCGAGTTCAACATGTTGTTCACAACATTTCCACACAATGCATCACTCCTTATTCATGAATGAAACGACAGGGAATTCCCTGACGTTTCATTATAACGAATGTTTTGCTAATTTCAATGTGACTGTTTTCTTTTTGCCATCACGGTAAAATGTTACTTTCATCGTATCGCCAATTTGTTTGCGATTATATAAATGCTTTCTTAACGCGATCACATCGGCAATTTTTTCGTCATCTAATGCCACAATGACATCAAATTCACGCAAACCAGCTTGGGCAGCTGGTGATCCCGGTTCGACTTGTAAAATAGCTACTCCTTCCGTGACGTTAGGAGGCAAATGAAGCGTCTGTTGCCAATGATAGGCTGGAATATCACTTAACGAGCGCAATTCTACGCCCATATACGGACGGCGAACTTGCCCAAACTTCTCTAAATCCGCAATAATTGGTTTGGCATAGTTAATCGGTATCGATAATCCGATTCCTTCCACAGCTTCTTGGGCAATTTTCATCGAGTTGATTCCAATGACTTGACCTTCGATATTTACGAGTGCGCCCCCACTGTTTCCTGGGTTAATGGCAGCGTCTGTTTGTAGTACTTCTGCATGCCAATCCGGAATACCGTCTTGATCAATATCAATTGGGATTGTACGATTTACGCCAGAAATAATTCCTTGTGTCACAGAACCTGCAAATTGCAAGCCAAGTGGGTTTCCGACCGCAATGACCGGTTCTCCTACTTTTACGACGTCGGAGTTGCCAAATTCGGCTACGTTTGTGACATGTTTCGCATCGATTTCTAATACAGCTAAATCCGTCCACACATCGCTTCCAAGCAGGCGCGCTTGTACTTTTGCTCCGTCGCTTAAACTTACTTCCACACGACTTGCACCTTCAATAACGTGATGGTTCGTTACGATATATGCCTTATTTCCTTCTTTTTTATAAATGACCCCCGAACCAGTTCCTGCTTCTCCACCTTCCGACCAAAAGCTCGCCTCTTGAATATTGACAATGCCAACAACAGCATCCGATACTCTATTCACCGCTTTTGTTACTTGAGTCACAACATCGACAGCTACACTTTTATCTACTTTTGGTTGCTCTGTTACAGTCACTTGTTTTTCTTCCGTTTGTTCGAGCTCATAAGGCAAGACATCCCATTTCACTAAAGAAGGAACGGCAACGATAACAAGCATTCCACCTAATACAGCTCCAACAAAACCTGCTAAGAACGTTCCTCTACGATTTCCTTTTTGTTTTTGACGAATATGTTCATAATGATCATCATAATAACCCATCTTTCACCCATCCTTTCTTTATAACATGTTGCTCCCTTTTTCATTATAATACTCTTTTTTCCTAACTACCTAATCTAATGATATACATACAATATATTGGTGAAAAAACGATGAAATTTATACAGAAATAAGCTCCGTTGGACGAGCCGGATCTGTATCGTACAGTTGAAAAGATTCCCCTACAATGATCCCTTTTCTTTCAAGCGTCTGAGCGACCGTCATGCGTGCTAATTCTTTCATATTGTTATCTTGGCTTAAATGCGCTAAATAAATGCGCTTTGTTTTGTCACCAATGACATCTGCTAGAGCGAGACCTGCGTCTTCATTCGATACATGTCCAACATCGCTTAAAATACGCCGTTTAATGTTCCAAGGATATTTTCCCATACGTAACATTTCTACATCATGGTTACTTTCAAATACAAATACATCGGCATGCCGAATGACACCTTTCACGCGTTCACTCACATATCCTGTATCTGTAATGAGAGCTAACTTTTTTCCTTCATAATGAAACACATAAAACATCGGCTCTGCAGCATCGTGAGACACACCGAACGATTCCACATCCAAATCTCCGAACGTACGAACAGAACCTGTCGGAAAAATAAATTTTTGTTCAGATGGGATATCACCAATAAGACTTTCCATCGCTCTCCACGTTTTTTCATTCGCATAAATCGGGAGGCAATACTTACGGGCGATCACACCTAGTCCTTTAATATGGTCGCTATGTTCATGCGTTACTAAAACACCGGTTATATCTTCAATATGACGATCAATGTCGGCAAATAGTTGTTCTAATTGTTTCCCGCTTAATCCAGCATCAACAAGCAATCGTTCACGTTCCGTTTCTACATAAAAGGCATTTCCTGTGCTACCACTTGCTAGAACGCTAAACCTCATCTAATTCACTCCAACACTTTATTTTCATCACTAATCACTTGTCCTTCAAATGCATTTGACATAATAATCCGTTTCTCCATTCACAACAACATGCCACGTCGGTGTTAATACTTGCGAAGCAGTAAATTGGACAAGTGCATAATAGCCAAGATCGATTTTTGTTACTCGATCGCCCGGCTTTAAGTAATTTCGTTTATACAACGTTTCTAACGCTTTAATCGCTGGTAAAATCTCTTGCTTTTTCTCATCCTTTTCTAAGTCGATGAGCAATGTTTGTTCATAACCGACCATCTCATTTTTGTCGTTCACATAAATAAGTAACATACTGCTCATCACTAGTGTCGCATTAAAATAATTTAACACCTTTAAATAAACCGAATTTTCTGAAATATAATCCAAACACAAAAAAATCCTTTATAATGGTTGGGTGGTAGTAAACCATCCAAATCCAATACAAAGGACAAAACCATGGATAAGTTTACACGAAAAACATCATTTGAACAATGGTTTTCACCGATTAATCGTCCATTATTTGACGACCTAGTGAAAACACATCAATTAAATCACTATACCAAGAAACTTTATATGGCTTCATTTATGAAACTGCTTTTGTATGCCCAACTCCATGAAACCGAGAGTTTACGGGCGTTGAGTGACGCTGTCTTTTTAGAAGAATTACAACGAGCAACGGGATTGGAATCGATTAGTTTTTCACAGTTAGGGAGACGAATCAATACCATCCCAACTGAGTTCTTTCAAACGATTTTTCTCGATTTAGTGGCACAAATTCATCGGAAAACCAATTTCCAAACAAGAAGAAAAGTGACAACGCCTTTGAAAATCATTGATTCGAGTACATTACCGCTTAATTTGACCAATCATAAGTGGGCAGAGTTTCGAAAGACAAAATCAGGAGTAAAGCTTCACTTACGACTTGTTTTTATGGAAAAAGGACTCTCCTATCCAGATAAAGCCGTACTCACGAATGCCAACGAACATGATCGTGGTCAACTAGAAGTATTCGTGGATGACAAAGAATGCATGTACGTGTTTGATCGTGGTTACTTGGATTATAGGCGCTTTGATCAAATGACGGAAGATGGCTATTTCTTTGTGACCCGTTTGCGTAAAAACGCTGTTGTCCGAGTGTTAGAATCCTTTTCGTTACCAGAAGATTCACCCGTATTCTCTGATGAAATGGTTGTCATTGGAACACCACAAAATCGTTCTGAAAACGTGTTTCGCTTACTCAAATTGCAAGATACAAAAGGAAATAAGCTTCATTTACTGACAAATCGGTTTGACATTGACGCAGATGAAATTGCAGAAATCTACCAATCACGTTGGGCAATCGAACTTTTTTTCAAATGGATGAAACAACATCTGAACATTAAAAAGTTTTTTGGTCACAGTGAACAAGCTGTACATAATCAAGTGTACGTAGCCATGATAGTGTACTGTCTGAATGTTTTAGCTCAGTTGAACACGAATAGCGAACGCAGTTACTTACAAATTAGTCGCTATTTGAAGGCTTCTTTGTGGAAATCCGCTCACATTTGGTTACGAAAAATCGAAGGAAACAGCGTCCCATAAAGGTTTGCCAGTCGTTGTTGCACAAGTCATAGGTTATAGTAAAAAAATGGATGTATACTACCCTCGCTTAGGTGTTTTCGTTTTTTCTCTAAAGTCCAGAAAAAATAAAACTGAAAATTCAGACATCATTTATGCGACGGTAGTGACTGCTCATATTTTTATAAATTGTTTTTCCGTCATATTGCTGAAAATAAATGAGCGCTTGTAAATGCTCATCATATTTCCAAAACGTATATTGATCACCAGCAATTATATTTTGCTTTAAAAATTCCGTTAACCGATAGCCATCTTTCGGGTCTTGTAGGGGAATGGGTTTAATAAAATGGGCTTGTAGCACCGTTTCATTTGCAGCTTCGACTTGTTGGTTCGTTAATTTTTTCACTTCATCTTCTGTGAATGTTTTACTTTTCCCACTCACATATGTCGATTTTGTGATCTCTTTTGGTAAATCGACATATGTAATGCCATCCGCTTCGAGCTGTTCCTCGATTGTCGCTTCTAAAATGACATCAAGCTGGCTACTATTTTTTTTCTGGATAAATTGATAACCTAAAAATATATCAAGAATGAGGAATGTAATAATAAAAATGGTTTTCGTTTTACTCCAATCCAATGATATCCCCTCTTCGTTCATCTGTCGTCATCACAATTTTCCGCCACGTTCCGTTATACAAACAATACCAAGATGGTTCTAAAACGACGATATTTTCTCGCTCTGAATCGCGAACAAGTTCGTAGCCAATTGAAATGTCGTCAATAAATTCATGTTGAATATTTTTTTGTTTTTTCAACTGATCGATGACTTCGTATCCAGACGAAAGTGTAATTGGCAAACTCACGCGGTCGGGAATCGCTAATGTGAATAACGGACGTTGGTAATTTATAATCTCGTTTTCCCCCCATATTTGCACAATTTCCGCCATTCCGTAACGATTAAATACAGGGTAGCCATTGGCGAACAAACGAAAAGTTACTTTTCTCCCGTTTTCGTCTAAGCGATCAAAATAATACGTGTCTGTCCAACCGCCATGATCGTTCACAAAATCAATACTTTTTTGCAAAATAGTTGGGTCAAACGTTTGTGTTTCACCACGAGCTGCTGGATTGACGTACAACAGTAATTTTTTAGATAAATCAACGTCCATTAAGCGTGATCCATCTGTGTATTCCTCGCCAAAATCGAGTACATCTTTTTTCACAAAACTTGGGTCTGTAAATAATGCATCTTTAAAACGATCTGTACTTAACTCATCCATATAATATTGCAATCGGTTTAATACGAGCGGACGCGCTGGTAAAAACAACGATTTTGTTTCGCTAATGTCATAAGATAAAAACGGGGTATAACGTTCTGCCCGCGCATAATATGTTTGTTTCAAATTTTCGATTGCTGCATCTTGAACAACCGCTTTATATATACGCTTTTCATTGACAGATACGAAATAGACAGTCACCTCTCCTTCGTTTTCATTCATCGGAATGATGATGCGATCGAACTGAACTTTTTCGACATCTTGATCTTCAAACTGAAACATCGTTCGATACATTTCAATCGGTATGTCATCGGGATAAATAATTTCAATTTTTCCTTTTCCACGGATAAAGGAAAGAAATTGTTCTTTCTTTATCGTGCTTGATATGTTTTCGAAATGATCGAATGTCCAATTTTTCATCTCTTTCATAAATTTATAAATGTCCGAATGATGTGTTATCCCATAATGTTGTTCATTTTTATGAATGAAAATATAACGAGGCTGAATGACTGTGCCATAATCAACGGCGACATTACTGACAGGAACATTTTGAATGTATTTTGCGTTTTCGATGAAATCATATTTCGGTTGATACGTCCATAAACTCCACGTTAAAAAAACGCTCGTACATACAAGAATCGTCAATACAATTGACTTGATCGTTTCGTATTTCATCGTTTTCATCCTTTTTTCTGTTGTTCAATCGGCAAAGTAAAGTAAATGGTTGTCCCTTTTCTTTCTTGACTTTCTGCCCAAATACGCCCACCATGTGCAACGACAACCTCTTTTGCAATCGCAAGACCTAATCCTGTTCCGCCGAGCTTACGCGAACGTGCCTTGTCGACACGATAAAAACGCTCAAAAATTTTCGATAAATCGGATTTCGGAATGCCGACTCCTTCATCTTTCACACTTACTTGAATGTAATCTTCTACTTTTTCAACACGAAACGTAATTGTTCCGCCTTGTGGCGAGTATTTAAGCGCGTTCGAAATAATATTATCAAGCACTTGAGTAATTTTATCTTCATCCATATAAACAATTATTTTTTCATCTGGAAAGTCACGAACAAACGAAACATTTTCTTTTTTTGTTAATTCAAATCGATCAATGACTTTATGGAAATATGGAATAAAATGTACACGTGTTTTTTTCAATTTATAGTCTTTACTGTCGAGCTTAGAAAGCTGTAACAAATCATTAACGAGACGAATCATTCGTTCTGTTTCGTTTTGTGTCACTTCAATAAATCTCGGAGCAATTTCTTCATCTCGCCACGCTCCGTCCGCCAGTGCCTCTAAATAACTGCGCATCGTTGTTAACGGCGTTCGCAATTCATGGGACACATTGGCTACAAACTCGCGACGATCACGGTCAATTTTTTCATGCTCTGTAATGTCATGCAGTACGACAATTAAGCCATTCACAAGCCCTTTTTCTTTTTGAATGACAGATAAAGAAGCGCGCAAAATATACATTTCGTCGTCCGTACTAAAGTCTAAAATTAACGTTTCACGTTCTTCAATTAACGTTTCGAACGTATATTGTTCATCTAATCCTAATACCGTCACAATCGGTGCTGAAAGCACTGTTTCACGTGAAACATTTAAAATGTTGAGGGCGGCATCGTTAATTAAAATGATTCGTCCTTTTCGGTCTGTTGCAATAACCCCATCTGTCATATGTGTTAATACCGATTCTAATTTACGTCGCTCTCCTTCTGTCGTTGCTTGCGCTTCTTGCAATTTTTTCGTTAAGTTGTTAAAACTGAGCGCGAGTTGTCCAATTTCATCGTATCCATACACTTTTACTTTTCGAGAAAAATTACCTTTTGCCATTGCCAATGCTTGTTTACGCATATCTGAAATTGGTCGTGTAATCGTCTGTGCTAATAAAATGCCTAATAACGCCGTAATGACTAAAGCAATGCCCGTTCCAGTCGCTAAAATGTTATTAATTTGCCTCATTTGCGCAAAAACGTTCTCCATCGAGGCGATGACATAAATCGCCCCTTTAATTTCATTTTTCACTTTAATAGGCGTAGAAGAAATATACATGCGATGACCTGTTTTCGGGTCAACGCGCATTTTTTCTGTCATTTCACCGGCCACTAACGTTCGTTTAATTAATAAGTCTGTCATGCGCTTTCCGACAATATTTTGATTATATGGGTTCGATGTCCCTAACACTTTACTTTTATGATCAATGACGCGCACTTCGGAAATATCTTGCGAAACGAAGTCTTGTAAAATAGAACGAATTTCTTCCTCGATCGTCGGACTCTTTTTATCGCGTTCTTTGTTCATTTCTTGTTCAATGTTATAAGCAAGTAAAATAACGCGCTCGTTTAATGAATTTTTAAAGTTTTCAACAAGCTGCGCTTCCAACTGACGTACAAAATAAGCCCCAATAATTTGCATCGCAATTAAAATAAGTAAAATGTAAATCAAGGCAAATTTCACATGAATCGATTGAAATATGCTCACTTTTCTCATGCGGTTACTCCTGTTCCGGATTTCGTAAGTAATACCCGACCCCTCGTCTTGTTACAATCCATGTCGGGTGCGAAGGGTTATCTTCGATTTTTTCACGCAAACGTCGAACGGTGACATCCACGGTACGCACATCGCCAAAATAGTCATATCCCCATACCGTTTGCAGTAAATGTTCGCGCGTCATCACTTGTCCGATATGCTTTGCTAAATAGTGAAGTAGTTCAAATTCTCGATGGGTTAACTCAATTTGTTCTCCTCGTCTCGATACCGTGTAAGCATCTGGGTGAATCGTGAGCGGACCAATTTTTATTTCGCTCATTTCTTTTACATCTTGTTCTTGTCTTTGTTGGTGGCGACGTAAATTCGCTTTGACGCGCGCTAACAGCTCGCGTGTGCTAAATGGTTTCGTCACGTAATCGTCTGCGCCAAGTTCTAGCCCAAGCACTTTATCTATTTCAGAGTCCTTTGCTGTTAGCATAATAATAGGCATATCGTATTTTTTACGAATTTCACGACATACTTCCATGCCATCTTTTTGAGGTAGCATAATATCTAATAAAATTAAATCCGGTTGAATGTCTTCTACTTTTTGCAGCGCTTCTACACCGTCATATGCACAATGTACGTCGTACCCTTCTTTTCTTAAATTAAATTGCAAAATATCAGCAATTGGCTTTTCATCGTCGACAACTAAAATTTTTTTTTCCATGTACGTTCACTCCCCAAAGGCATATTTACATATAGTGTACCATGTCACCATTATAAAACAAAAAAGCATAGACACATATACGTATCTATGCTTGCAAGTGGCTCGGGACGGAATCGAACCGCCGACACAAGGATTTTCAGTCCTTTGCTCTACCGACTGAGCTACCGAGCCATATGTATAACTAACTTCCCAATTTTTATCGCATTGCTATTTCAATAAAAATGGCGGTTCCGACGGGATTCGAACCCGCGATCTCCTGCGTGACAGGCAGGCATGTTAACCCCTACACCACGGAACCGTATTTCAACAGACATCTATTATTCTATTATATAATTAGTAATAAGACAATAGTTTTTTTAAAAAAACGCCGACGAACGAGTCATCGACGTTTTTCTTATGCATATACGTTGCGGACAACATTCGTTTGAGAGCGGTCTGGTCCGACCGAGAAAATCGAAAGCGGAATACCCGTTAATTGCGAAATGCGCTCAACATAACGACGTGCATTAGCTGGAAGCTCGTCTAAACTTTTTACACCCGTAATATCTTCCGTCCATCCCGGCAATTCTTCATATACCGGCTCACATTCCGCTAATACTTTCAAACTCGCCGGAAACTCCTCTATGATTTGTCCTTTGTAACGATAAGCAACACAAATTTTCAACGTTTCAATACCTGTTAACACGTCGATCGAGTTTAATGATAAATCTGTAATTCCACTAACACGACGCGCATGACGAACAACGACGCTATCAAACCAACCGACACGGCGTGGACGCCCGGTTGTCGTTCCGTATTCACGACCTACTTCACGAATGCGATCACCAATTTCGTTGTTTAACTCTGTTGGAAACGGACCGTCACCAACACGTGTTGTATATGCTTTAGCTACACCAACAACATGTTTAATTTTTGTCGGACCAACACCTGCACCAATCGTAACCCCACCAGCAACAGGATTTGATGACGTAACAAACGGATACGTTCCTTGATCAATATCTAACATAACGCCTTGCGCGCCTTCAAATAAAACGCGTCGCCCTTCATCAAGTGCATCGTTTAATACGACAGATGTGTCACAAACATATTTGGCAATTTGCTGTCCATATTCGTAATATTCATCAAGAATGTGTTCTAATTTAAATCCTTCAACACCGTACACTTTTTCAAAAAGCACATTTTTCTCTGCTAAATTGCGCGCTAATTTTTCTTCAAACACTTCGCGGTCGAGCAAATCTGCGATTCGAATGCCGACACGTGCCGCTTTATCCATATAAGCAGGGCCAATGCCTTTTTTCGTCGTTCCGATTTTGTTAGCCCCTTTTCGTTCTTCTTCTACTTCATCAAGCTTTAAATGATAAGGCAAAATCACATGTGCGCGATTGCTAATGCGTAAATTGTCTGTGCTTACACCACGCTCATGCAAATACGCTAATTCTTGCACGAGCGCTTTCGGATCGACAACCATTCCATTTCCAATCACACAAATTTTATCTTTATAAAAAATACCAGAAGGGATTAAATGTAATTTATACTTTTCGCCGTTAAATACAATCGTATGTCCGGCGTTATTTCCACCTTGATATCGCGCAATCACTTCTGCATGCTGTGATAAAAAGTCTGTAATCTTTCCTTTTCCCTCATCGCCCCATTGTGTTCCAACAACAACAACTGAAGACATAGCGAGCACCTCCGCTTCATCAATTCCAAACATAGTAAGTGTACCAAATCAACTACGAAAAATCAATAAAAAACCGAACGTTTATATATTCATTTATGTTTTTTATTCGTATAAATTAAGCTCCAGGTGGAACGTTTGCATCATCGAAGCGGCGCTCTAAGTTGACAAACTTGTTGTACTCTTTTACAAAAGCAAGTTGTACAGTACCAACAGGACCGTTCCGTTGTTTCGCAATAATAATTTCGATAATGTTTTTGTTTTCTGATTCTTTGTCGTAATAATCATCACGATATAAAAAAGCAACAATATCCGCGTCTTGTTCAATACTTCCCGATTCGCGCAAGTCAGACATCATCGGTCGCTTATCTTGACGTTGCTCCACGCTACGCGAAAGCTGAGATAAAGCGATAACAGGAACATCTAATTCACGAGCTAGCGCTTTTAGCGAGCGGGAAATTTCCGATACTTCTTGTTGACGATTTTCACGATTGCGTCCACTTCCTTGAATGAGCTGCAAGTAGTCGATCAATATCATACCAAGTCCTTGTTCTTGTTTTAAGCGACGGCATTTGGCACGAATTTCACTAACACGAATGTTCGGCGTATCGTCAATAAAAATACCAGCATTCGAAAGACTTCCCATCGCCATCGTCAACTTTCCCCAATCTTCTGGCGTAAGTTTGCCGGTCCGCAAGTTTTGCGCATTAATGTTTCCTTCTGCACAAAGCATACGCATCACAAGCTGTTGTGCTCCCATTTCTAAGCTGAAAATGGCCACGTTCTCACCTGTACGTGTCGCCACATTTTGGGCAATATTTAATGCAAACGCTGTTTTCCCGACAGACGGACGAGCAGCAACAATAATAAAATCGCTTCGTTGAAATCCTGCTGTCATTCGATCAAGTTCAATAAAACCTGTTGGAATTCCCGTGATCTCACCTTTTCGGTTATGAAGCATTTCGATGTTGTCATACGCTTGAACAAGCACATCTTTTATATTTTGAAATCCCGTCGTATTTTTTCGTTGCGATACTTCTAAAATTTTACGTTCAGCTTCATTTAACACATCTTCGACTTCATCTTCACGCGTATAACCGTCTTGAGCAATCGATGTAGCCGTGCGAATTAAACGGCGCAAAATGGATTTTTCTTCTACAATTTTTGCATAATAGTGCACATTCGCCGCTGTTGGAACGGAATTGGCAAGTTCTGTTAAATATGACACGCCTCCTACTTCTTCAAGCGCATTTGCATCTGCTAGTTCCGATGTAACCGTCACTAAATCAACGGGCTCGCCACGATCAGATAGTTGTAACATCGTTCGGAAAATTTTTTGATGTGCCGCTCGATAAAAATCTTCGGGAATTAATATTTCTGAAGCGGTTGTGAGCGCGGATGGCTCTAGTAAAATCGCTCCGAGCACAGCTTGTTCAGCTTCGATATTTTGTGGGGGGAGTCGATCAGCAAATATGTCTGTCATGTACGCTCACCGTCCTTTCTCATAAGAAAAATGTGATTATATGCACGGAAAAAATCCGGCATAAAATCACATTTCATTACTTTTGCTCTTGTACATGTACTTTTAATGTAGCAGTTACTTCTGGATGAAGTTTAATTGGTACATTTGTATAGCCAAGCGCTCGAATGGCGTCATCTAATTCAATTTTTCGTTTATCAATTTTAATATCATGTTGTTGCTGAAGCGCCTCCGCAATTTGCTTGCTCGTAATTGAACCGAATAGACGACCACCTTCACCAGCTTTCGCAAACAATGCGACGGTTAACGTATCAATTTTTTCTTTCAGTTGCTTCGCTCGCGCTAACTCTTCTTCCGCTTCTTTCTTTTGTTTATTTTTTTGCGCTTCTAATGCTTTTAAGTTGGCTGGGGTTGCCTCGACCGCTAATCCTTGTTTAAATAAAAAGTTTTGCGCATAACCATCAGCAACGTTTTTTACTTCCCCTTTTTTTCCTTTTCCTTTCACATCTTTTAAAAAGATCACTTTCATGTGTCCTTACCTCCTGCAATATATTCTCGAATGGCTTCCTTCAATCGCTTTTCTGCTTCATCGATTGTAATATTGGCAAGCTGAGTGGCCGCATTCGTGAGATGACCACCACCATCAAGTTTTTCCATAATTAACTGCACATTCACATCTCCTAACGAACGGGCACTAATTCCGATCATTTGATCGTTTCGCTTCGAAATAACAAACGAAGCGACAACACCATTTAGAGATAATAGCGTATCCGCTGCTTGAGCAATTAAAACGGGATCATATGTTTCATTGGCGCTTCCCTTTGCAATCGCAAACCCGTGCTCATCAATGATAGCGTTCTCAATTATTTTAGCACGCTTAATGTAATGCTCAATATTTTCTTTTAACAGTTTTTGGACAAGTGTCGTATCCGCCCCTTGTGCGCGTAAATATGAAGCTGCATCAAACGTTCTTGATCCTGTGCGTAATGTGAAACTTTTCGTATCGACAACGATGCCTGCTAGCAAAGCTGTTGCCTCGAGCATAGATAATTTTGAACGCTTTGGTTGGTATTGTAACAATTCTGTTACGAGCTCTGATGTAGACGAAGCATATGGCTCCATATATACGAGAATCGGATCTTCAATGAACTCTTCGCCACGACGATGATGGTCAATCACAACAACCCGATCTAATCGTAACAACAACCGTTCTTCTATAACGAGCGAAGGTTTATGCGTATCTACGACAACAAGCAACGTATCTTCTGTCGCCAACTCTAACGCTTGCTCGGGGGAAATAAACCGCGACCAGAGCTCCGTTTGCTTTTTCACTTCTTCAAGCAATCGTTGTACACCGGAATCAATTCGGCTCGTATCAATAACAATAAACGCTTCTTTCTCATTCATTTGAGCCACTTTTAAAATACCGATCGCCGAACCGATCGCATCCATATCAGGATATTTATGCCCCATAATAAACACTTGTTCACTTTCTAAAATGAGCTCCTTCAATGCATGTGATATAACGCGAGCTCGAACCCTTGTCCGCTTTTCCATCGGATTCGTTTTGCCACCATAAAATTTTACTTTTCCATTCGGTTGTTTAATCGCGACTTGATCACCACCGCGTCCAAGCGCTAAATCTAAACTAGACTGTGCTAACGTACCGAGTTCTGGCAAAGACGGGGAGTTTGTCCCTATTCCGATACTTAGTGTTAACGGCACATGATTTTTCGCTGTCTGCTCACGCACTTCATCTAAAATAGAAAATTTATTTTTTTCGAGTTGCTGTAAAATATGTTCGTTTAACACAGCAACAAAGCGGTCCGATGATGTCCGTTTCAAAAATAGACCATATTCGCTCGCCCATCTATTTAAGATGGATGTCACTTGACTATTGAGTTGGCTTTTCGTTTGATCATCCATCCCTTGCGTCACATCATCGTAATTATCAAGGAAAATGACACCTAATACGATTTTTTCCTGCTCATATTTTTGCTCTAATTGTGCTTGCTCGGTAATATCAAAAAAGTAAAGCAATCGTTCTTCTCGGCGAATAATGACTTTAAACGTTCGATCACGAAATGTAATGACTTCTTCTGTTGCCTCTGTTTTTATGAGTGGAACGAGTTGCTCAGCAACATCATATAATGATTGTCCAACGAGCGTATCCACTCCGAAACAAGAAGATAAAAAAGAGTTCGTCCATTCAATTTCTAACTCATCGTTAATGAGCATAATACCAATTGGCATCCCCATTAACGCTTCTTCCCCAACTTTTTTTATCCGGTAAGAGAGAGTAGAAATGTAATCTTCAATTTCCTCTTGAGCAACTTTATACGATCGAAATACGTGAAATAACGTAGGGCCAAGGAGCACAGCAGCGACTATCCCAATCATCCATTCAAAATACGTAACAATGATAAGCAGTACAAACGTAATACCGATTAAAACATACAAGGGATAGCGATGCCTCTGCTTTTCATATAAACTCGACATGAACGTCAGCTCCTTGCATCATTAATCTTTCAGCTTCTTTCGTAAATCAAATCCTAAATCAATTATACCTAATATTCGCACGAGGTGAAGTAAAAAAGGGAAAAATAGCGATAGAACGACAATGGCAATAGCGCCTTTACGCCCCATTTTTTTATGGTGCATCCAATAAAAAACGAACGAAAATCCTTGAATGGTCATAAGTAGCTGTAAAACTTGAAACAAATTAAGCAACGCAACATAAGGAAATGAACCGTGCTCGATTGGGAAAAATAACAAAAGCATAACCGCTAAATAGTACCATAACAAACTTTTCGGTAAAACGAGCTCGCGAAACGGCTGCCAATTACCGATCGGCATGTTTAAGCGTTTTAAAATAGGTAAGGCAGCTTGTTGAGTAATCCAAGCAAAACATGCAGCGGCGAAAACGAACGCAGTCGGCAATAAATCGATGACAACGTCCATCGTTTGTTTCATCGTTTTTTCAAACTGCTCATTTACCGGCTGTCCTAGTTGCTCTAACACCGCTTTTGCACTTTGAAATGATTGTTGCATTATTTCTTCAATTTGTTTGCCAATGTGAATATCGAAAAACAAAACAGAGCCCGCATAAATTATAATCATACTAAGTAAAAAAGAAAGTGTGCCAACAAGTAAAACAGCATATTTTCCACCCTTTTTGCGCCAAACATGCCCCATCGCAACTCCGCTACTTGCAAACATAAACGTCATCGGAATAGACAAAAACGAACCGAACCAAATGGATGGGACAAATGATGCAGCAAGTAAAAGCAAGCCATTTTTATATGTATGGCGCATCGTAAATAAAAGAAAGGGGATCGCCAAAAAAAACGTAGTGACCATTCCAAAAACCGGCATATATAAACTAAGTAAAAGGAGCACTGTAAAAATGGCAAGTTGCACCGCTCCTTCCGTCAATACACGAGCGTTTTTCATCTTTTTCCCTCCTTGAAAACAAAAAGCAGTAAGGCTCCGTCCCCCTTACTGCTTTCTCTTTTTATTCGCCCGCAACGTATGGTAGTAAAGCCATCTGACGAGCACGCTTAATCGCAATCGTTAACTTACGTTGATATTTTGCACTCGTACCTGTTACGCGACGAGGTAAAATTTTACCGCGCTCAGAAATGAATTTCTTTAATGTGTCTACATCTTTGTAGTCGATGTGCGTAATTCCGTTTGCTGTAAAGTAGCAAACTTTACGACGTTTTGTGCGTCCACCTTTACGTCCTGCCATCATATATCCTCCTTTCTCCAATTAATATTATATTAAAACGGCAAATCATCATCCGATATGTCGATTGGTTGTCCATCGTTCGCAAATGGATCATCATCAATTCGACTAAATCCGCTGTTACGTCCTTGGTTCGGGTTCTGATTTGATCCAAATGGAAACGGCTCGCCATAGCTGCCTGATGCCATGCCACGTTGCTCACCGCCACCTCGCGGCTCTAAAAACTGCACGCTATCGGCGACAACCTCTGTCACATATACTCGTTTTCCTTCTTGGTTTTCGTACGATCTCGTTTGAATTCGACCTTCTACTCCAGCTAAACTACCTTTTTTCAAGTAGTTGGCCACATTTTCAGCTTGTCGGCGCCAAACGATACAGTTAATAAAATCTGCTTCACGTTCACCTTGTTGGTTTGTATATGTTCGGTTCACCGCTAGCGTAAACGTGGCAACAGCAACTCCATTTGGAGTATAGCGTAATTCTGGATCTTTCGTCAGTCTTCCGACGAGAATTACGCGATTAATCATCAGAACCACTCCTATTCATGAGGAAATTATTCTTCTTCCTTCACGACGATATGACGAATGATATCTTCGCTGATGCGTGCTAAACGGTCAAATTCCTGAACTGCCGCTGGCTTCGCAACAACGTTTAAAATCATGTAGTAACCGTCACGGAATTTTTGAATTTCATAAGCGAGACGACGCTTACCCCATTCTTTTACGTTCGTAATTTCCGCGCCATTTTCAGTTAAAACGTTGTTAAAACGTTCAACAACTGCTTTTCTCGCTTCTTCTTCCATGTTTGGACGGATAATGTACATAATTTCGTACTTTCTCATCACGACACAGTCACCTCCTTTTGGTCTACACGGCTCTCTACAGAGCAAGGAGCAATATATCATTACTCACATTTGATGATTATATCATGAACGTCGTCCATATGCAAGATTAGACGTTAAAACGGAAATGAATAATATCGCCATCTTGCACTTCATAATCTTTTCCTTCTAGTCGTACTTTTCCTGCTTCACGCGCAGCCGCCATCGATCCTGCCGCAACTAAATCGTCATATGATACCGTTTCTGCACGAATAAATCCTCGTTCAAAATCAGAGTGAATAATTCCCGCACATTGCGGTGCTTTCATTCCTTTCCGGAACGTCCATGCCCGCACTTCTTGTTCGCCCGCTGTGAAGTACGTAGCAAGCCCGAGCAAGCTGTATGATGCACGAATAAGTTGGTCTAATCCTGATTGTTCAATGCCAAGTTCTTGTAAAAATAACTCTTTTTCTTCATCATCTAACTCCGCCATCTCCGCCTCAACTTTAGCACATACAACGATGACTTCTGCATTATCTTCTTTCGCAAATGCTTTTACTTGTTGCACGTACTCATTGCTGTTCGGATCCGCTAAATCTTCTTCTCCGACGTTAGCGACGTATAACATCGGTTTGATCGTTAATAAATGCAATTGCTTCACGACTTTCATTTCTTCTTCCGTAAATGAAAGCGTTCTAGCTGGTTTTCCTGCTTCGAATGTTTCTTTCAAGCGACTTAAAATGTCATATTCAAATACTGCTTCTTTATCTTTTTGTTTTGCCATTTTCCCAACGCGATCTATCCGCTTATCTACCGTCTCTAGATCAGCAAAAATAAGTTCTAAGTTAATTGTTTCAATGTCAGCAATCGGGTCTACTTTCCCCGCCACATGCGTAATATTTTCGTCAGCAAAGCATCGCACAACTTGACAAATGGCATCAACTTGGCGGATGTGCGATAAAAACTTATTTCCTAATCCTTCACCTTTACTTGCACCTTTCACGATTCCTGCGATATCCGTAAACTCAAATACAGTTGGAACCGTACGTTTTGGATTAAATAATTCCGTCAATGTTTTTAGACGCTCATCTGGCACTTCAACAATGCCAACGTTTGGTTCGATCGTACAAAACGGATAGTTTGCAGACTCAGCGCCCGCTTTTGTGATTGCATTAAATAACGTTGATTTTCCGACGTTCGGAAGACCAACAATTCCTGCTGTTAAACCCATAATGAAACTCCTCTCTTCGTCTATTCCTCGTGCTTTATGAGCACTTTTTTCATTTTTTTCTCAAACTCTTTTCGCGGCAGCAATACGCTATGACCGCATCCTTCACACTTAATTCGAATATCCATACCCATCCGAATAATTTTCCAGCGATTTGTACCGCAAGGATGTTCCTTTTTCATTTCAACGATATCATGCATGCCATACTCCTTATTCAATATAGCACACTCCTTTCCGTTGTTTAAGCACGTTCCGCTTGTTGTTCGCGACTATAGAGAACTAAACGAGGAAACGGGATTTCAATTCCACGCTCGTCCAAGCGAAGCTTAATCTCTTTTCGCAACGCACGTGCGATGTGCCAATGACGCATCGGCTTCGTCTCGCATGTAATGCGCATGACCACTTCAGACGGTCCTAAATTTTGTACTCCTAACAACTCTGGTGGACTGACGATGTCTTCATATTTACTTGGCATTTCCTCTAACACTTCGCGAATAACAGCCTCTGCCTGCTCTAAATCACCTTCATACGCAATACTTACATCGACAACTGCCACACTATTATTCAAAGAAAAGTTCGTCACTTGTGTAATCGTTCCATTCGGCAAAATATGCACTTCACCTGTAAAACTTTTTAACTTCGTTGTGCGCAATCCGATTTCCTCAACATGCCCTTCAAATGTTCCGATGCGCACATAATCTCCGACGGCAAACTGATCTTCAAGGATAATAAAAAATCCTGTAATAATATCACGAACAAGGTTTTGCGCCCCAAATCCAACCGCCAATCCAACGATTCCAGCTCCCGCTAAAATCGCACGAATATCGACGCCTACAGCGTCTAAAATCATCACAAACGTAATAAAGTAAATGGTATACGTCGCCATATTGTTCAGCAGTCGCATTAACGTTGCTTCTCTTCGTTCCGATAACCGAATCGGCGCCTTTTGACGAACGGCGAAAAATTTGGTAATCGTCAATTTGATCACCTTTAACAAAATCGAAGCCAATAAAATAATCGCTATGATTTTAAACAAGCTAACACCAACTGTGACGAGCCAGTCACCTTCTAATATTTGTTCAACAATACGGTCATATATTTTTTTCGTTTGCTCCATTCAAGCCACCTCCGCTGTAGCAAAATAACCTATACAAGCTTCTTTGTTTGCGCATAAGTTATTGTAACAGTATTTTGCTTACATTTGTAGCGCACGAACTTTCTACATCGCCCAATGTATATATATTCACATTTTTCCGTATACTGTTACCACGTTATTTAACCGGAGGAGGGAACGGACATATGCAAAATAAATTTTTTTACGATGGGCCAAACGCGGCAGTTCAACTTTCATCATCCATTTTACGCTTACTACCAGCTTCTATACATACACCAATTATCATCATGTGTATCGGTACAGATCGTTCAACTGGCGATTCGCTCGGACCACTTGTCGGTACAATGCTGGAACAAAAAGGAGCGTTGCCGTTTTATGTGTACGGAACGTTAAAAGATCCGATTCATGCTGTTAATTTAGAAGATCGACTAAAAGATATTCAACAACAACATAAACATTCATTTATCATCGCTGTCGATGCTTGCCTTGGTCGTGTGAAAAACGTTGGGATGGTCACAGTTGAAAAAGGGTCATTAAAACCAGGGGCGGCTGTCAATAAAAATCTCCCGTCTGTCGGCGATGCTCACATTACTGGGATCGTCAATGTGAGTGGATTTATGGAATTTTTCGTATTACAAAACACGAGACTTCATTTAGTCATGAGTATGGCGGAAACGATCGCCACAGGTATTTATGAAGCAGGTATGCAACTAAAGAAACATCAGCGGCTTGCATCATTGCAGACAAATGAACTGAAATATAAGTTATTCGAATAACACATGCATAAACGCAACGATCAAGGCATTGACTAAAATGCTTGGCAATAAGTTCGCTACACGAACAGATGTAAGATTCAACATGTTCAATCCGATCGCAACAATTAAAATTCCGCCTGTCGCGGTCGATTCAGCGATAAATGCCTCAAGGGCGCTTGGCGGAATGAACCGATCGATTTGCGTAGCCATTAAGGCGATGGAGCCTTGATAAACGACAACAGGAATAGCGGAAAAAATAACACCGATGCCAAACGTAGCGGTTAAGATGATGCTCGCAAAGCCGTCCAAAATCGACTTTGTATACAATACGAGATGATCACCTCTTAACCCGCTATGTAACGCACCGACAATGGCCATCGAACCGACGACAAACAGGAGCGTAGCGCTCACAAATCCTTTAGAAATCGCTCCTTCTGCTCCATATCCTGCTCGTTTCTCCACCCATTTCCCTAGCCTTTCGAGTTTTTCTTCAATGTCCCATATTTCTCCTAATACCCCACCGACAACTAAACTAATAATTACAATTAAAAACTGATTGCTTTCTAATCCCATTTTGACACCAAGAACGACGACAGAAAGCCCAATCCCACTCATTACCGTTGATTTTATGCGTTCAGGAATATTCCGAAATATGGCCCCTAACAGTGCTCCAATAAGAATACATATGCCGTTCACAACCGTACCGAGCAAAACCAAAATGTTTCACATCCCTCATTCATCCATATATTCGTCATATGCGTTCAACAATTGTAAAATACGTGTTAAATCTTCCTCAGAGAAAAATTCGATTTCAATTTTCCCTTTTTTTCGATGTTTTTTAATGGATACTGACGTTCCTAACCGTTCGCGTAACAGCGCTTCGCTTTGCGTTAAAAATATATTTTTCTCTTCTTTCTTTTTCAATGTTTCACGTGGAACATTTTCATTCAATTGTTGAATAAGCGCCTCAAGTTGGCGAACATTGAGCGATTGTTGAATAACTCGTTCAATAACCGCTGAAAGTTTTTGTTTGTTTTTTAATGCAAGTAATGCTCGACCGTGCCCCATCGATAATGTACCTTCTTCAATCATTTGTTGCACATCACTTGGAAGTGAAAGAAGGCGTAGATGGTTGGCAATATGTGGACGGCTCTTCCCTAATCGTTTCGCCAACTCTTCCTGCGTCAATTTGCATTTTGTAAGCAATAATTGATATGCTGTCGCTTCCTCAATCGGATTTAAGTCTTCACGCTGTAAATTTTCAAGCAATGCAATTTCCATCATTTTTTCATCCGAAAGTTCACGTACAACGGCCGGGACAGTTTTTAATCCTGCTAGTTGTGCCGCTCGAAAGCGACGTTCACCTACGACAATTTCATATCCCTTAATTGTTTGGCGAACGATAAGCGGCTGGATGATCCCATGTTCCATAATGGATTGCTTTAATTCTTCTAGCGCTTGTTCATGAAACGTTTTACGCGGTTGATATGGATTTGGACGAAGTTGTTGAATTTCAATGTCTTGAACCGTTTCCCCTTTTTCTGCTTCTAAATTAGTAAAAAGAGCATGAATGCCTTTTCCAAGCCCTTTAGCCATTTGCGATCACCTCTTTCGCAAAATCTGCGTATACTTCCGCCCCCCGCGATTTCGCATCGTACAAAATAATCGGCTTTCCGTGGCTTGGTGCTTCACTTAGCCGAACGTTGCGCGGAATGATCGTTTCATACACTTTTTCGCGAAAATACTTCTTCACTTCTTGAATGACTTGAATACCAAGATTTGTACGCGCATCAAACATTGTCAGCAACACACCTTCAATGCGTAAATTGGAATTTAAATGTTTTTGTACGAGGCGAATTGTATTTAATAATTGGCTCAGTCCTTCCAATGCGTAATATTCACATTGAACGGGGATCAATACTGTATCTGCTGAAGTTAAAGCATTAATCGTTAACAATCCGAGTGAAGGTGGGCAGTCGATAATAATAAAATCATATGCATCTTTAATCGGGCTTAACGCTTTTTGTAAGCGCACTTCCCGCGAAACGATCGGAACGAGTTCGATTTCGGCACCAGCTAGTTGAATGGTGGCAGGAATAATATGTAAACGATCGATATTTGTTGGACGAATAACTTGACGTACGTCTACTTCGTCAACTAGCAGATCGTAAGCACATTGTTCGATGTCATGTTTTTCCACACCAATACCGCTTGTCGCATTTCCTTGCGGATCGATATCGACAAGCAATGTTTTCTTCCCCATATGAGCTAAACAAGCAGATAAATTTACCGCTGTCGTCGTTTTGCCAACACCGCCTTTTTGATTGGCAATCGCAATAATTTTCCCCACAATGCTCCCCATCCTTTGCTTATAATACTTTTATTGTATCACGAATTTTTCAATATTTTCATATACAAAAAGAAAACCTCATCGTCATTTTGGATGAGGTGTTATTTTTGTTTCTTCGGGATGCGGATGGTAATTTGATAATAGTCTTCAAACTCTTCTTCTTCTGAATCGATCGCAACACCGCTATCAGCAACCATCGTCAACGACTGACGAATCGTATTGACAGCGATGCGCATGTCTTTACTTAACGATTTTCGTTTCGGCTTCGGGCGCTTTTCATCGTCGCTTTCTTCTAGCATTTTCGCGACTCGATCTTCTGTCTGTTTCACGTTGAGTTGCTTTTGAATAATCTCTTCAAGCAATTTTAACTGTTTATCGTAATCTTTCAGCACAATTAACGCACGAGCATGCCTTTCGGTAATTTGACGTTGCAATAACGCTTCTTGTACTTCTTGAGGGAGTTTTAATAAGCGAAGTTTGTTAGCGATCGTCGATTGTCCTTTTCCAAGCCGTTGTGCTAACGCTTCTTGCGTTAAATTATGCAATTCTAGCAAACGCGCATAAGCAACCGCTTCTTCAATCGGAGTTAGTTCTTCTCGCTGTAAGTTTTCAATTAAAGCAACAGAGGCTGTTTCCGTATCATTTAAATTTTTAATAATGGCAGGTATATCTGTCCAACCGAGTTTTTGTGCCGCCCGCCATCTTCGTTCTCCGGCAATAATTTCGAACTTTCCATCTTCGCATTCTCGAACAACAATCGGTTGAATCATCCCATGCGTGCGAATCGTTTGAGCAAGTTCGTCAATTTTATCTTCAACAAAAATGGTTCGCGGCTGAAAACGGTTTGGAACAATTTGTGAAATGGCGATTCGTTTTATTTCTTCATTCGGTATGACAATTTCTTCTTGCTCTTTTTCACCAAAGTTGAAAAATCGCGAAAAAGGATGCTTCATTTCCCCCTGACACCACCTTTGAGAACTCAAAACATTCATTCAATCGGAAGCTTGTTTGGTACCCCTGGTTTGCGTGGATATTTCTTCGGTGTTTTTCTTTTTTTCTCGACAAAAACGATTGCTCGTTCACTTTCTTCAATTGGCAATAAAAATTGTTCGACTTTCGCCACTTCGCCACCTAAAACACGAATAGCCGTTTTTCCTTGTTCAAGCTCTTCTTGTGCTGATGCACCTTTCATTGCAATAAACGTTCCTCCCACTTTCACAAGTGGCAAACAGAGCTCACTTAAGACAGATAAACGAGCAACAGCACGAGCCATGACGACGTCAAATGACTCACGTACACTTTTTTGTCCAAACGTCTCGGCGCGATCATGATAAAAGGCTACTCCTTCAAGCCCAAGTTGTGCCGCTAAATGATTCAGAAATGTGATTCGTTTTTGTAATGAATCAACAATTGATACATGTAGATGAGGAAAGCAAATTTTTAGCGGTATACTCGGAAAACCAGCCCCTGCTCCAACATCGCAAATAGATAATGATTGCGAAAAATCATAATAAAAAGCAGGTGTGATGGAATCAAAAAAATGCTTCAAGTACACGCCTTCTTCGTCTGTGATCGCCGTTAAATTCATTTTCTCGTTCCATTCAACGAGCAATTGATAATATGTTTCGAATTGAGTAAGTTGTTGAGGAGAAAGCGAAATTCCTTTCTCCTCTAACATTTGTTGAAATACCTTTACATCCATCATTCATCCCTCTTTATTCATTTGACACACGTGCGATTTTTCCCTGCTCTAAATACACTAATAAAATCGAAATGTCTGCCGGATTGACTCCCGAAATGCGTGACGCTTGTGCAATGGAAAGCGGACGAACTTGTTTTAGTTTTTGACGCGCCTCTGTCGCCAATCCTGTAATCGCATCGTAATCAATGTCTTCTGGAATTTTTTTATTTTCCATTTTCTTTAATTTTTCAACTTGTTGTAGCGATTTTTCAATATATCCTTCGTATTTAATTTGAATTTCTACTTGCTCTGCTACTTCAGGATCAATCGGTTGTTCCGCTGGTGCAATCATTTGAATGTGCTCGTACGTCATTTCTGGACGCTTTAACAAGTCAGCTGCACGAATGCCGTCTTTTAACTCGCTTCCCCCGGCATCCCGAATAAGTTGTTGTACTTGTGGGGTTGGCTTAATGATGTAAGATTTTAAGCGTTTCTTTTCCGCTTCGATCGCTTCTTTCTTTGCGACAAACTTCTCATATCGCTCTTGTGAAATTAAACCGATTTTATAGCCAATTTCCGTTAAACGTAAATCGGCATTGTCGTGACGTAATAAAAGACGATATTCTGCACGGGATGTTAGCAAGCGATATGGCTCGTTCGTTCCTTTTGTCACAAGGTCATCAATTAAAACACCAATATATGCTTCTGAGCGACTTAAAATTAACTCCTCTTTTCCAAGCGCTTTACAAGCGGCATTAATGCCGGCAATAAGCCCTTGACCAGCTGCTTCTTCATATCCAGATGTCCCGTTAATTTGGCCTGCTGTATATAGTCGTTGAACAACTTTTGTTTCTAACGTTGGCCATAGCTGTGTTGGAACGATAGCATCATACTCAATCGCATAACCAGCACGCATGAGCTGTGCCTTCTCTAGCCCCGGTATTGTCGCTAACATTTGACGTTGAATATGCTCCGGCAAACTTGTCGATAAACCTTGTACATATACTTCCTGCGTATGTCTTCCTTCTGGTTCAAGGAAAATTTGATGACGTGGTTTATCATGGAAACGGACGATTTTATCTTCAATTGATGGACAATAACGCGGACCTGTCCCTTTAATCATTCCTGAATACATCGGTGACAAATGTAAATTTTCATCGATGATTCGGTGCGTTTCTTCTGTCGTATAAGTGAGCCAACAAGGAAGTTGGTCGGTAATGTATTGTTTCGTCTCATAGGAGAACGCTCGTGGCACGTCATCTCCCGGCTGAATTTCTGTTTTGCTGTAATCAATCGTATGGCTATTTACACGCGGTGGTGTTCCTGTTTTAAAGCGAACTAATTCAAAACCAAGTTCCTCTAAATGCTCTGAAAGTTTAATCGATGGCTGTTGATTGTTCGGACCGCTTGAATATTTAATGTCACCAATAATAATTTCACCGCGTAAAAACGTTCCTGTCGTAATAACGACAGCCTTAGCATAATAGCGAGCACCTGTATGCGTAATGACACCTCTACATACACCGTCTTCTACGATTAATTTTTCTACTTTTCCTTGTAATAACGTTAAATTCTCTTGGTTTTCTAACGTCTTTTTCATTTCTTGTTGATATAAAAATTTATCTGCTTGTGCACGCAACGCTCGCACCGCAGGTCCTTTTCCTGTGTTCAACATTCGCATTTGAATATGCGTTTTGTCGATGTTTTTCCCCATTTCTCCGCCCAATGCGTCAATTTCCCGAACGACAATCCCTTTTGCAGGTCCGCCGATTGATGGGTTACATGGCATAAAAGCAATCATATCGAGATTGAGCGTAATTGCTAGCGTACTTGCTCCCATGCGTGCAGCAGCAAGCGCCGCTTCACATCCCGCATGACCGGCGCCGACAACGATAACATCATAAGATCCTGCCTCGTAATGCATAAACACCCTCCTTATTTTCCTAAACAAAATTGTGCAAACAATTGATCAATCAAACTTTCGTGCACCGTATCTCCAACGATTTCACCTAACAATTCCCACGCTCTCGTTAAATCAATTTGCACGATGTCGATCGGCATCCCCGCTTCGATGCCGTGAATCGCTTCTTCTATCGCTTTTTTTGCTTGCGTCAACAATGCAATATGACGCGAGTTTGATACATATGTTAAATCGCGCGCCTCTACATCTCCACTGAAAAACAATGAGGCAATCGCCTCTTCAAGTTGCTCGATCCCTCTTTCCTCCAAAAGAGATGTCGTAATAATTGGTAATCCTTGCGCTAATTGCTTCACTCGGTCCATATCAATTCGCTTCGGTAAGTCTGTTTTATTAACAACAACAATGGCGTCCATTCCTTTGACCGCTTCAAACAACTGCTCATCTTCTACTGTTAGCGGCTCATTGTAGTTAAGTACAAGCAAAATTAAATCAGCTTCTTTTAACACTTTCCGTGACCGCTCGACCCCAATACGTTCGACAATGTCTTCTGTCTCACGAATGCCCGCTGTATCTAGCAAACGAAGCGGTACACCACGAACATTTACATATTCCTCAATAACATCACGAGTTGTGCCTGGAATATCCGTCACGATCGCACGATTTTCATGAGCTAAACTGTTTAACAACGATGATTTCCCAACATTTGGACGACCGATAATCACTGTCGCTAGTCCGTCTCTTAACACTTTTCCTTGTTGTGCCGTTTGTAGTAGCCGTTCAATTTCATTTTTCACTTCTGTCGCCTTCTCAAGCAACAGTCGATGCGTCATTTCTTCGACGTCGTCATATTCTGGATAGTCAATATTTACTTCGACATGTGCCAACGTTTCTAAAATCGTTTGGCGCAAGCGACGAATCAGTTTCGATAAACGACCTTCCATTTGATTCAATGCAACAGCCATGGCACGATCCGTTTTGGCGCGAATAAGATCAATGACCGCTTCTGCTTGGGATAAATCAATACGCCCATTTAAAAAAGCTCTTTTTGTAAATTCTCCAGGTTGCGCTAGACGAGCTCCATACGCTAACACGAGTTGAAGAACGCGGTTGACGGAAACGAGCCCCCCGTGGCAGTTAATTTCGACAACATCTTCACGCGTAAATGTCTTCGGAGCCTTCATCACCGTAACCATCACTTCTTCAATCGTTTCTTTCGTCTCCGGATGTACTATGTGTCCATAATGAATTGTATGAGATGGGACGTCTTTTAGCTTCTTTCCCCCTACACCAACAAACAGTTGATCAACAATTTTTATCGCTTCATCCCCGCTTAAACGGACGATAGCAATCGCCCCTTCACCCATCGGGGTCGAGATCGCTGCAATTGTATCGAATTCCACGCTATTCACCTTCTTTCTTAAAACAAAATTATCCACATCTATATCATTCGTGTTTTATTCACAATGGTAATCAAGTAAATTTTAACTTATCCACATGTGAATAACAACATACATACTGCGTTTGAATTTACAAAAAAAATTCTCTAGGAACGACTTCCCCTAGAGAATGTTTATCTTTTTAGTGAAATAACGACATGACGATGCGGCTCCGTCCCAGCTGAAAACGTCTGTATTCTATCGTCATCACTTAGCGCCGTATGAATGACTTTTCGCTCCCATGCACTCATCGGTTCTAACGAAATATCTTTCCTCGTTTGTATCGCTTTTTTCGCCATATTTTTTGCTAAACGAACAAGTGTTTCTTCTCTTCGTTTTCGATATCCTTCCGCATCAATAACAACGCGAAGCGGACGATCCGTATAGCGATTTAACACTCCTTGCGCCAATAATTGTAACGCATTCAACGTTTGGCCATGCTTTCCAATCACCCGTGCAACCTCTGGACCTGAAAGCAGGACGACGAGATGTTCATCTTTCTGTTCGAAAGCGAGATGGACACGCACACCCATCTGCTCAATAACATGTTTTAAAAACGATTTGACACAATCAAACGGATGACGGATCACAATCTCCACGATTGCTTCTTGTCCACCGAACAAACCAAGAAACGGCTTTTTTTCTTGTTGCACAACAACAATATCGACCGCTTCTTTCGACAAATGTAATTGCGCTAACGCTTTGTCCACTGCCTCTTCTACCGTTTGGCCCCTCATCGTGATTCGTTTCACTTTCCTGTTCCCCCAGCTTGTTTCGTTGCTTTTAAGTCTGGTCCTTTAATGAAATACGTCTGTGCAATCATAAACAAGTTTCCAACTACCCAATAAAGCGAAAGTGCTGCTGGGAAGTTGATCGCAAAAACAACGACCATAATTGGCATTAACCAAAGCATCATCGCCATTTGTGGATTTTGCTGCTCGGTGCCAGCCATCATTATCTTTTGCTGAATAAATGTTGTGACCCCTGCGACAAGTGGCAAGATGAAAAACGGATCTTTTTCACCTAAGTCAAACCATAAAAAATTATGGCGTGCAATTTCTTCTGTGCGCATAATAGCATGGTAAAATCCAATTAAAATCGGCATTTGAATAAATAGCGGCAAACAACCAGCTAACGGATTGACACCGTGTTTTTGGAAAAGTAACATCGTTTCTTGTTGGAGCTTTTGCTGCGTTTGCGCGTCTTTTGAACTGTATTTTTCGCGAAGTTTTTGCAATTCCGGTTGCAACGCTTGCATCGCCTTAGAATTTCTCGTTTGTTGAATCATTAACGGCAAAATAGCTAAACGAATCAAAATAGTTACGACGATAATACCTAAGCCGTAATTCGAACCAAATAACTCAGACGTATATGTAATTAACCAAGATAGCGGGTAAACGATATATTCGTTCCAAAATCCCTTACTCTCCGCCGTAATAGGTTGGTTAATTTCCGAACATCCTGCTAATACAACAGCAAGAAGTAAAAACAGCCATGCGACCTGCCTTTTTTTCACTCGTTTTTTCCCCCTTACTTTATACATTCCATGAAATATTTTAGCATATCGGTCGAGCAAACATTTAATGAAAAACGTTTGCTCGTCTTAAAACGTGCAATAAGCTTTTTTTCGTCTCTTCATACTCCATCGTAGCTACCGGCATTCGCGCAATAATAACATAGTCTTTGCCTATCTCAATTCGATCGCGCTCTTCGTGAAACACTTGGCGAATATATCGTTTCACACGATTCCGAACGACCGCTTTCCCTATTTTCTTGCTAACGGACAACCCGATGCGAAAATACGGTTGCTCTGGTTTATCGAGAACATACAAAACAAACTGCCGATTCGCCACCGATGTTCCTTTTTTAAATACTTCTTGAAATTCTTCATTCTTTTTTATGCGATATTTTTTTTTCATGTGCTTTCATCACACCTCAATTGTCACTCCCGTTAGAAAAAAGACCACTGATCGTTCAGTGGCCTATGCAGATAATACTTTTCTTCCTTTACGACGACGGCGAGCAAGAACTTTTCTTCCGTTCTTTGTGCTCATACGCGCACGGAAACCGTGTACTTTGCTACGCTTCCGTTTGTTTGGTTGATACGTTCTTTTCATATATGACACCTCCCTGAGGAATAACTGTTAAAAGACAGTCTTTCTAATTATAGTGAGAAATTAAGAGAAATGTCAACTACTCCGGGAGTATCTTTTTTTGAATATATTGTGATTATTACTGTGGATATTTTTTTTGTCGTTTTTTTGTATCCACAACATTTATCGACAAGTTTTTCACATCTTATAACCTTGTGGGTAAAATTTTTTCACACCTTTTTTGATTTGTGGATAATATTTTTAAAACCATTGCAACATATGTATCTATCTGCTATTATATTGTTGTTTTTACTCTGGATAATTTAATAATTTTTTCTCATTATCCACAAAATGTGGATAATGTGTGGACAGTTTCGTCCACATGATGTGTAAATATTTGTCCACAATCGGTGAAAACTGTCGAAAAAAATTTTTTTTATAGACAAAGTTATACAAAAGTTAAACACCCGCGCGGAGAAGGAGGGAGAGCGGC
>NZ_JBBOQU010000002.1:0-25389 GCF_038004465.1 Anoxybacillus sp. FSL W8-0104
TTTATTATTTAAAATTAATTTTTTAAAAGTATCTATTTTCATTATTGTAATATTTATCTAAAATTAAAAAATAATATGTATATAGTAGTTTATAAAATTATAGAGGAGCATTCCTGTTAGAAAGGTTTTCGGGGACTTGAAAGAAAAAAGCCCTCTTGGTATGATGCAGGGGTACCAACAATCACCTATCATCAGACCAAGGAGGACTATACAGTGAATTGTACACGAAATCTCAAAATTGAACAAGTCACCGAACAAACATGAGTCAGTCAAGACTTTGTGGAGAACATTTTTTCGGTTCACTACGGGTGTTGTCAATCACTAGTTATAGAACCATTTGCGTCATAAACAAGGAAATAAAAATCATCGCGCAGCCGGTCGGCGACCGGAGCAAGCGACTCATCCTCAAGCCAACGTTCATATACCCAGTACACATAAATCGAGACATTTTCCCATAAGATGAGCGGCGATACACGCGTCAGGCGCCGCAACCGGACGATGAGCGGAGCGAACAAGCCGGCGAACACGTCGCGAACGGCCTGCTCGCGCCAACCGCTGCGCTCAATGCCACACATCTCCGCTTCCGGCGGCGCAAGGCGAAAGCGCGGCATCCACATTTCCCCTTCGCCGTCCGTATCAAGCCAAATTCGCTCAGGATCGAGCACAAGCCGCTTGTTCCACACCGACATGGCGTATAAGGCCATCGGCGCCAAAAAGCTTAGGCGCTTGACGAGCATCGAAACGGCAACCGCGTCATTTGCCGCCCCCATCTCGGCGCGGACGTGCGCCACATACTTCGCGAGCTGCCCGTCATCATTCAGCAGCCGGGCCAACAACATCGATGACGAGACATCAGCAGCTTCGCTTGAAAAACGGTACGTTTCCAACGTTTTCATTTCGTCTTCACGCAATCTCATCACGATACGCCTTCTTTCTGTAAAATTCTCCGTCCTTTCCCATACGGAATGCAAAGCGGGGTGCCAAAGATCGGATCGTACGTGATTTGGCAATCCATTTGGAACACATCTTTCACGAGCTGGCGGGAAATAACATCCTCCGGCTTTCCTTCGGCATACACCGTTTTATCGCGAATGGCGACGAGATGATGGGCGTAACGGCACGCTAAATTCAAATCGTGAAGCACCATGACGATCGTCCGCTGTTCTGTTGCATTGAGTTCGAACAATAAATCCAAAATATCAATTTGATGCGCCAAATCTAAGTAAGTGGTCGGCTCGTCAAGCAAGATGATGTCTGTTTCTTGCGCTAATGTCATGGCAATCCATGCGCGCTGGCGCTGGCCGCCGGACAGCGAATCAACCGGCCGCTCGGCAAGCTCTGTCAGTCCTGTTGCTGACAAAGCGCGCGCAACGGCGCGCTCATCTTCGTCGCTCCATTGCTTGAGCCACGTTTGATATGGGTAACGCCCTTGCTTGACGAGCTGAAGGACCGTCAATCCTTCCGGAGCCACAGGCGACTGCGGCAAAATGGCCAAACGGCGGGCGATTTCCTTGGTCGGCTGCTTGGCAATCTCTTTTCCATCAAGCAAGACAGCGCCGCCTGCCGGCTTCAACAGACGAGCCAAGGCGCGCAGCAACGTCGACTTGCCGCAGCCGTTCGCGCCGATGAACACCGTGATTTTCCCTTTTGGAATCGTCAAGTTCAACCGATCGATAATGAGCGCATCCCCGTACGACAATGTCAATTCTTTCGCCTGCAGCGCGTGCATGTTTGCCCCCTCCTTCATTTATGGTTTCCGGGTTCGGTACAACAAATAAATAAAATATGGCGCACCAAGTGCGGCCGTAAATACGCCGGCCGGGATTTCCGTCGGCGCCAAAAGCATCCGCCCGGCGAGATCCGCCCCCATGACGAGCACGCCGCCTAACAGCGCTGCCGTCGGAAGCAGCGCACCAAACGCCGAACCAACAAGCCGGCGTGCCATATGCGGCGCCATCAGCCCGACAAAGCCGATGCCACCGGCGAAAGCGACCGCGCCGCCGGTGAGCGCGGTGCTAAGCAAAACAAGTCCTAGCCGTTGCCGTTCGACCGCGCCGCCAAGCCCAATCGCCAGCTCATCGCCCAGCTCCTGCACATTGACATGCCGCGCGGCCAATATCGCCACAAGGAGCAGTCCGATGACCCATGGCGCCATGAGCGAAACGTGCTGCCAAGAAGCTCCATACACACTGCCCGTAATCCACACGTTTGCCTGGCTCGCCCGATAGATGGGTCCTGTGATCATCAACAGTGTCGTCAACGCCTGCATGAGCGCAGAAACGCCGATGCCGACAAGCACGAGCCGAAGCGGGGCGAGGCCGTTTTTCCACGCCAGCATATATACGAGCCAAGCAGCGGTCGCTGCGCCGAGAAAGGCGGCAAGCGGCAGCCAGTGGATGCTGACGGTCAAAGAGTTGTTTTCATCGCTAAATAGCGCCAAAAAGCCAACGACCGCGGCCGCCGCTCCGCCGGTGATGCCGAGCACATCCGGCGAAGCGAGCGGATTGCGCACCATTCCTTGCAAAATGGCACCCGCGGCAGCCAGCGCCATTCCGGCCAACCAAGCGACAAGCACACGCGGCAGGCGGAACGTCACAATCACCGTCTGATGAATTTCCTCTCCGTATCCGAACAGCGCGGCAGCGGCCTCAAGCGGGGACATGCGCATTTCGCCGCTGCCAATGCTGATCAGGAAAAGTAAGACGGCCGCTGCTATGAGCGCGGCGAGCACCGCAACAGCTTTTTTGTCATAGAAAAACGAGATGTGTTTTCCCATTCGGACCGTGATGTATTTTTTCATTTTGCGGCGATCCCCCTGCGGGCAATGTAGATGAAAAATGGAACGCCGAGCAAGGCGGTGACGATGCCGACCGGCACTTCGCGCGGCATCAGAACGTAGCGCGCCCCAATATCGGCCATAAGAAGCAAAATCCCGCCAAGCAAGGCGCAGTATGGAAGCAGCCAGCGGTGGTCGACGCCGGCCAGCGCCCGCGCCATATGCGGCACCATGATGCCGATAAAGCCGATCGGACCGGCAACAGCGACCGAACCGCCGGCGAGCAGGACAACTAAGAGAGCGGCGGCCGCTTTAATGAAGGTTGTCCGCTGCCCGAGCCCTTTCGCTACATCGTCTCCCATCATTAAGATGTTGACATGTCGCGCCAGCAACATGGCCCCAAGCCAAGCGGCAGCCAAATACGGAAAGACGGCTGCCAACAGCTCGAGCTTCCGGCCGGCGACCGACCCGGCCAGCCAAAAGAGCACTTCTTCAAGCGCTTTTTCATTCATCGCCAGCATCCCTTGCGTCAGCGAGGCAAATAAAGCCGCGACCGCCGTGCCGGCGAGCGTCATTTTGAGCGGGGTCAGCCCGTCCTTCCCCGCGGCGCTGATCACAAACACGATCAACGCCGCCATCGCCGCCCCCATAAATGCGACCCAAGACAACATTTGCAATGAAGAAATGGAAAAAAAGGTGACCGTCACAACAATCAAAAAACCGGCCCCGGCGTTAATGCCGAAAATGCCTGGCGAAGCGAGCGGGTTTCGCGTCAGCGCTTGCATGAGCGCTCCGGCCATCGCTAGGCTTGCGCCAACGGCAGCCGCAATCAACGCTCGCGGCAGCCGAACCGTCGCCGCGACTAAATGGGCATTCGATCCGTTATTGTCGATGAGAGCCGCCACCGCCTGCCGCCAACTCGTATCGGTATATCCGCAAACGATGCTCATCCACATGGCGGCAAGCAGCACAATCAGCAAACCGATAAGGCCAACCATTTTTTTACGGTTTGTCACCAGCATCTCTGAGATCTCCCTTGCTTCATTCTCTATATCTCTATCGTCAAGTATATTTGATAATGACTCTCATCGTCAATGTTTTTTTCGCATTTTCTTACACGAGTGTTGATTATCCAAAATTATACATACGCCTTCCATAAATTTGGGCATACTCAAACAAAGCAGCGGCCATCCCGGATTTCCAATCGAGAGGAAGCTGCCCAGAGAAAAAACGGCGAACAAACGAAATGAAGGAAAGAGAGACGTTCGTCCGTTTTTTTGGTTTGATCATACAGCCATCGCAGCAACACATACGCAATGAACGCCCCAAACAGCTGATTGTATACCGCATTTTCCGTCGTGCCAAACAAGGTTGGGACATTCAGATATTGCTTTACCCAGCGGAAAAAGACTTCAACGGTCCAACGTTGTTGGTACATGTCGGCAATGGTTTCCGCAGACGCATGGAAGAGATTCGTCACGACCCGAATGTCGCGGCCATTTGCATCTCGAAAGATCACTACCCGGTGACGCTTGGTCGATCGGCATTGTTTCGTCCCCAACTGGCACGTGAAGTCGGCTTGAACCGATGAAGATGTGCTGGAAAGGCGTTTCAAGCTTTTTTTCTGATGAAGTTCGATGTTGTCCTTCATTCGAATGACAAAGAGCTGATGCTGCTCCACAAATCGATCGAGGCGTTCGATTTTGAAATACGCCCGGTCTTCCACCAGCACTTGTTGAGCGTTCGTCAACTGTTCTCCCACTGGGCCATCGTGACGCAGTCCGGTCGTTTCCACCACGTCTGCCGGCAGCGAGGATTCCGGCGAATACGCGACGTGCAGCTTCACTCCGGCGCGTTCGCCGTGATACGGAGCCCATGGGAGGCGGTTTTTCCCGACCGTGACGGTCGTCGAATCCACCACCCGAAGCGGTTTGGGAAACCGAAGCGAACGGCGGGTTTGGCGGTTGCACTTGGAAATGATCAACGCCAACAAGCGTTTCATGATGTCATAGGGAACTTCTTTCGCTTTCTTGGATACTGTGGAATAATGGAATCGCGGCAATCCATACAGAGGCCCCACATCGGCTCCGTGGCGAAAGCTTTTCCATTGATGCATGGCGGCCAGCAGGAAGAAGTGAATCAACTCGCGCAACGTAAAGGTTCGAGACGAATCACGATACCCAACCGCTTCGGCAATCAGTTGAATCTCTTCATCCGAAACAAGTTTTTGCATCAAATTCGGGAGTGTGGTATGCTTGTTCATAGAGAGCACCTCCTGGGTTTGTTTGTGTCGTTACTCACATTCTACAGGAAAGGTGCTCTTTTTTCTATACCCTTTGGATTTTATTGGATAATCAACACGCCTGATTTTCTTATGATATAGTTGACAACGATTCTCAATTTTATTTATTATAATCAACGTAAATGAAATTCATTATCAAACTTCAAGGGGGATTGGCTAGTGAAATCACGACATCTCACCCTTTTTTCCGCCTTCATTCTTTCTCTCCTGCTTCTCGCGGGCTGCGGCGGAAAACAGGAAGAAACAGCCAAACCAGCGGAAAACAATGGGGCGAAAGCGGAAGTGAGCTACACGGTCGAACACGCCATGGGCTCGACCGAAATCAAAGGAACACCCAAACGGGTCGTCATTTTGACGAACGAAGGAACAGAAGCGTTGCTGGCGCTAGGCATAAAGCCGGTCGGCGCCGTCAAATCGTGGACGGGCGATCCGTGGTACGACCATATTAAAGATAAAATGGAAGGCGTCAAAGAGCTCGGTTTGGAGTCAGAGCCGAACGTGGAAGCGATCGCCGCCTTGAAACCGGATTTGATCATCGGCAACAAAATGCGCCATGAAAAAATTTACGAACAACTGAAACAAATCGCCCCGACCGTGTTCTCAGAAACGCTGCGCGGCAAATGGAAAGACAACTTTATGCTGTATGCGAAAGCTGTGAACCAAGAGGAAAAAGGGAAACAAATCATTGCTGAATATGACAAGCGCATTGAAGACTTAAAAGCGAAACTCGGCGACAAGTTAAACATGAAAGTCTCGATCGTCCGCTTTGAGGCCGGCGACGTGCGCATTTACCATAAAGACTCGTTCTCCGGCGTCATTTTGGATCAACTTGGCTTCGCCCGCCCGGAATCGCAAAACGTAAACGACTTTGCGGAAACCGGCGTGACGAAAGAACGCATTCCAGCAATGGATGGCGACATCCTGTTCTACTTTACATATGAGACGGGGGACGGCAAAGCGAGCGAACTTGAAAAAGAATGGATCAACGACCCGCTATTTCAAAACTTAAACGTCGCGAAACAAGGCAAGGTGTACAAAGTGAGCAACACGATTTGGAACACGGCTGGCGGAGTACTTGCGGCCCACTTGATGTTGGATGATATTGAAAAATATTTTCTGCAAGGCCAGTAATGCAGTGAAAGGCGATGCAAAGCCTCTTCTTCCTTTGCATCGTCTTCTTTTTTCTTATGAAAACGCACTGCCTTGATCAGCCATTTTTATGCTGGAATGGTGAGCGCAACGCGCCTAGCTACGTGTGAGTAAAATATTTGTGGGTGACATTCCGAAATGATTCCCCGACGAGCGTCGCGAACAAAAGTTCGCAATCCTCGTCGGGGAATCATTTCGGAATGTCACCCACAAATATTTTACTCACACAACAAACATTAGTCATCGGCATGGATATCGCGAAACACAAACATTATGCAGCGATGGTGGATGAGCGTGGTAGGGAACTGAAAAAGCCGTTTCCCGTTCTTCAATCTCGAATCGGATTCGAACAATTTTACGCATCCATCGAAGAAGCGAAAAAAGTGTTTGGCAAGACAGAAGTCATCGTTGGCATCGAGCCGACCGGGCATTACTGGTTGAACCTCGCCTATTTCCTCGAGGAAAAAGGGATCCCATTGGTGATGGTCAATCCGATGCACGTGAAACGATCAAAAGAACTCGATGACAACTTGCCAACGAAACATGATGCAAAAGACGCCCGAATCATTGCCAAACTAGTCAAAGATGGACGTTTCAGCTACCCACGTATTCTCCACGAAGTGGAAGCAGAATTGCGGGCAGGAAGTACGTTTCGGGAATCCTTGATCACGGAACGCAATGCTGTTCATAATCAAATGATTCGATGGACAGATCGTTACTTTCCTGAGTTTACGCAAGTATTTCCATCATTCGGAAAAATCGCTTTGGCTGTATTAGAAAAAACACCATTTCCGAATGAAATCGTTGATCAGACGGTCGAGGAGTTGATCGAGCGATATCGACAAAGTGAAGGGCTCAAATGTCCGCAAAAACCGAAAATTCAAAAGCTGTTAGAGGTTTCCCGTCAGTCGATTGGCATCACTCAAGGACAACAGATGGCCCGTATCGAAATCGCCACGTTGGTCCGCCGATATCGTCAATTGGAACAGGAAATCGCAGCGCTCACGGAACAGTTAATCGCCCTTGCACAAACGACGGTGGAGTATGAATGGCTTCAAACGATCCCTGGGCTTGGCGATGCGACAATTGTGGAACTATTGTCGGAAATCGGGAGTTTTCATCAGTACCAAGATCCGCGACAACTCATGAAATTAGCGGGCTTAACTTTGAAAGAAAACTCATCTGGGCAGCACAAGGGACAAAAGCGTATCTCGAAAAGAGGACGAAAACGGTTACGCGCCCTCCTCTTTCGGGTGATGATGCCTCTCATTCGTCATAACGAAGCGTTTCGCGCTTTGCATGAATACTATACGACACGTCCCATCAACCCGTTGCGTAAGAAACAATCGATCGTTGTGTTGTGTGGAAAGTTATTGAAAATTCTCTATGCCGTTTGTGTGAAACAACAAGCATTTGATGGGGAACGAATGATACGGGATATCTCCCATACTCATACTCAAGCCCACGCAGCTTAGAGCCATCCCTTTTGGAAATAAATCTTGTTTGAACAACCAGATGACACGGAGAAGCTGGCACGATTTCATCCATTCGACCGAGAGTCCCTAAGGGAGCTTAGCCGGCCTCTGCCTGGTGAAGAGACCGAACGAAGGAATGTTGGCACAAGGATGCCCAGAGACATGGGAGGGTTCGTCCTCATCAGCAATGCAGAGATCCAAGGTGCATCGCATATGTATTTTCCATTGGTTTTAACATACAAAAATAACCAGTGGTCGCGAAGCGTACCTATGGGTTGTTAGATATAAACAAAAATGAAAAAGTATGTGATGAGTTTTGTCGAAAAAAATTTTTTTTGGCACCCCTAAGATGCCAAGGAACCTTGATATATCAACATTTCTAGAGGGAGGCGACACGATCGGTTCGCTCTCTTTTTTTGTGTGTCGTTTGTTTCATAATTCAAAAGAAAAACTAAATAATTACATTTGATTTACGGGTGGTGTCTGCTTAGAGCGGTCATGAGGCAATAATTTTCCTGTTCTCAATTCAATAATGCCGTTCTTGCAATTGAATAGCATTTTATCTTGGTCAAATTGTTCTGGAACAATCGGAACCATTGAACGCGCTAGAGAGATCATGGCTTCAATCTTGCCTCTAGATTCTGACCTTACCGCATGCTCGTTTAACGCCTTACGCCTATCGGTGTCCTCTTCTTCCATCGCTTCTTTATAGATATTCCTAACGGTACGGGCAGCGTAATTTTGAATGTCGTTGATTCGGTCTTGGACCCATTTCTTACCGTCCCAAATGAACCAACTTCCAAAATTATTACAGTACCTTAATATGTCGCCATATAAGGCTACTAAACGCTCTGCGTTCCCTAAATCCGTTCTCATGAATGTTCTTTTCTCAGCCTTTTTGCGCTCCATGTTCATACCGAGAGCAATAGGACTTCTAATCTTTCCGAAATGCTTGCACCCGCTGCAAGCGCCAAATTCCTCATGAATGGCTGCACACGTTCTTGGTTTCATGTTCGTGCGGATTTCTCTAATTTTTCGGTCAGTTTCCGCTGGAGAGTAACCGGGGTGGCCTTTGCTCCAATCGTGACAAATTTGCTCGTAATTTTCGCAATAAGCGCCGATTGTAAGAGCCGCCATCCATTCTGGATAAATGGCACTTTCCTTATTTTCTAAATACCCTCTAATAAACTGACATTCCGAAATGATTTTGTTAGGATCCGCGTCAGGTAATTTCCCACTTTGGTAATCTTGCTGCACATTCTGTTTTTCTTCTGGAGAGAGTTTACTTTCAATTTCCTCAAGAGCCTCATACAAATCTTTTGGGGAATACCTTACGTTTTCGTTGAATACTAGCGTTCTTACTGGTTTAGGCTCTTCTTTACGGTTAAACGTACCGGGAACCCTTAACACCCTTGCCAGATCGGCTGTTTTATCAATATGTAGACCTTTTGCCTGCGCTAAACGAATAAAAGCCGTCTGGAAGCGAGTCAGCATTTTCTCCGCTCTTTGTTGATTAAGGGGATCTAATATCCTTACAGGCTTATCAAAAAGCCAATAACAATGAAGCCCACCGCCACTATGAACAATGATGCTAGGTTCAAGCGGGAACGTGTTTAAAATCGCCTGCGCTTGCTCCGTGTCTGGAAGGTTCTTTTTCGCGTGTTTACCGTCTGTTGTATCAATCTCAAGCCAAACACCCGGTAAAGAATAAACATCTTTATTTGACCCTCTCTGGCGTTCTGAAAGGCGTTCTTTTCGTAAACCAACCCCGAAATATACATTCTGTTGGTCTCTTAATCTCATAGCCTCTAAAACGGCCGCTTCAATTTCATTTACTGCAAACCACCGTGTTCGCTTATCCTCTGAAGTCCATAAAGTCAAATAACCTTGAGTTTCTTGACCGTATAGAGCATTTAGAAAATACCGTGCCAAAAATTCACCCTTTGAACCTTTTTTTTCACTTTCCACGATGTCTCACCTCTTTCCGTATACGATTTGATAAGGGTGAAATTAGGCATTTTGCACCTGCTTTTGCTCTTCTAATTCCCTTTTTAGTTCGTTAATCGCGTCGATAACCAGCCGCTTTTTCTCATCGCTCATTTCTGAACGTAGCCAACGATATAGCGTGTTTTCGTGAATGCCTAATTTTTCGGCAATCGCCCAATTCGGCAGATCACCTTTTGCCTTTTTAATATCCTGATTGCGGTTAAACATATTATCCCTCCTGTTTTCACCCTCTAAAATCTATTGCTTCGAGGATAGAAATCTTAGATTTACGACAAGAAGATATCTATTAAGATGAGTTCATTGAGCGACTTGTTTTTCTGCTTCCAATTCGTCGATTGCCTTAAAAATCAATTCTTTTTTCTTTGGAGGTAACTCCACCCTCAACCAACGACTTAATGTAGTTTCATGGCAACCTAACTTGTTAGCCAGCATCCAATGCTTAATTTCTGCTTCTTTTAGACGCTTACGTACATCAGCGTTTGCTACCAGCACATCAGTTCCCTCCTTGTCTAATTGTTACTAATAATGATAAGATAATAATGACGTCAAAACAAATTAAACTAATGACGTTATATCTTGAAATCACTTTAATTTATAGGGGTGTTTATGATTTGAATAACGTTAAATTTTATGATTCTAATGACGTTAGTTACGATTTAAGAAATAATTTTGTTATGACAAAAGAATTTGAGTTGTTGGGGGATGGATTGGATACGCTATCCGATAATGTAATACTTTCAAAAGGCACCAGCGAAGAAGAGCAACCTTTACCTATTATCAATTTGCTTTCCAAAAGTTTCTTCAGATTGTTAGAGAACGACGAAATGGTGCTACACCCAGAAAAAAATCCAGACATTTTCACTATGAGAGAGGTTTTTTTAAAGGCAGCAAGGGACCTTGAAAGTATAATTAACACACAAAAATATGGGGAACCCACACTAGGAGACGGTTTAGATTTATTACCGACAACAAAGTTACATGATGATTACTCGTCTATGTTTGGATATCAGTTAAATTCGCACAGAAGAAATGACGAGTTTTTTTTAAAAATAGCGGCTATAAAGACGGCAACAATGGAAGGAAAACAAAGTTTTGAAGAGGAACACAACAAACTTTTAGAATTATTTCTTAATCGCGGCGAAGAGAAAGGATATCTAAACTTTACAACCGAACTAATGGTTCTTTTCATGATTTTGGCTAGTTACGGAAACCACAAAAGAGTTATAAATAAGCATTTTGCTTCACTATACGAAAAGCATGAAAAATACTGTGAAAGGACTCTAAATGTCCATAGAAACATTTGGGCATATGTCCAGAAAAAAAGAGCATTGCAACTATCTATAACTCCAAACTATTTTACAGTCGGCTCTACAGAAATTGCTGGAAAATCTATGCCGTTAAGTAAGGTGAAAATTGCTTTTGCTGCATATCCAAAAGATATTCTCCAAATGGCATGGGCCGAGTTAATCTTTGCACAAATACATGAAATGCCTGTCGGATTATGCACCTTTTGCGGAACTGTGTATCGTGTAGGAGGTAAAAAAGGGCGCGGAAATCATCGTCAAAGCACTTGCGGCAATCCAGAATGTCAGAAAAAACTTCGATACCAACGCGATCAAGAAAAAAAGCAACAAGATCCCGAAGAAGTTAGAAGAAAGAACCGAGAGCGACAAAAAAAGTATCAGGACAAACAAAAAGCATTAAGGCTCCACAACGAAGGTGTAGCAATCAATGAGATTGCAAAGACTATTGACCGATCAGTAGAAGAAATCAGAGAATGGCTCCGCTCCCACTAAAGACATGGTTACCCTATCCCCCCCTAGGGAACCGTGTTCTTTTTTTGTTGTTCAATTAGAACAATGCTTTAAATAATCAACTAGAATGTTTTCGAAGTCTATAAGACAGAATTCTTCCCCCCCCAAAAATACAAAAAAAAGAACGACTCCCCAAAATTGGGGAACGTTCATGTAATGCGCCCTTTCATTCTACCCCCTCCCCTTACGTGAGAATTTTTTCAAAAATCTCGACAGTTGACTTCCCACCGCCGGTGCCCGATAGAAAAACACCCTCCCATCCCGAAGGGCGGGGGGATGTCTAAAAGTTGTCATCAACTGACAACGAAGTTACTACTTTGTCCGTTTTTCGGACGAAATTCGTACGAAGGATCACCAAATCTTATATTTAAGCTGGTCAATAAGTTCACGGATCGCCTCTGACTCCGTTAATTTTTTCGTCCGACAATATTTTTGTAGAAGCTCATATAGTTCATCGTCCAGCCGCACTGTAATTCGATGTTCTCTTGTCTTTTCTTCCTTCGGTCTACCCCGTTTTAGCTTCTTCCGCTCATACGTCAAGTCATCATGCACAATCACATCCAGATACCCGAACCGATCATAAATGTTTTTATGTTTCTGCACGAATTCCTCCCACATTTGCGGGATCCGATCAATTAACCTGAGATATTCCCGCTGGAGTTCCCTTTTTCCTTTTCCGTTGATGGCCTCCGCTTATTAAACACAGATAAAATAAGCACTTGGAAATCATGTTGTTCGTAGCACCGACCTTCCCTCATGGAACATCCCCTCTTTCCTAAAACAAAACATTTTTTCGTCTGACATTATTTATTTTGATTATAATACGTAACACCAAACAAAACAATATTTTTTTGTCAGACATAAAATAATTGATGGAGGCTCTAACTTAGAACCCCCCAGTCCAAGTTTGGACTGCCCCCCCTTCTCAAAAATGACTGGATAGAGCATCCGCTCATAGATCACTAAAATACTCAAAAATAAGTAAAAGAAAAACGCCCTAAGCAATACTTAGAGCGTTAGATGACCGCGTGATCCACTAGGACATCGTTATCAAAGATCAAAGAGCAAACAGCACATGTCCATTTATAAGTACGGTTTAAAGAGACAAACCATTTCACGGGAATATATGTTCTTATAGTTCCTTTTTTAATTGCTGAACACGTCTGATTGAAACACCAAGAATAGCGGCTAGTTCTTTATTTGTTGCCTTTGGGTTCTTCTCCAGCAACTCTTGTAATTTAAATAATTTGTCATCCGTCTTATCATGCTGCTGTTTAATATATTCGTCGCGTTGCAACATACCTTTTTCACGACGTTTTTTGCGTTTACGCTCTGTGTCACGTTTTTGTTTCTCATTATCATCGATAAGAGTGGTCATCTGTTGCATTTCTTCCGGCGTAATCTCCAATTCCTCGATGATCGTCTCGTTTTTCATCGGCCGCTTAATTCCGTCCCTTGTGCTGTACCACATTCTAAAATCCCGCTTCTGGAACTCGTCAAAGAACTCCATGGCATCGTCGTAGGCATTGCCAGCGGTCCGTTTGACTTCACTTGCTTTCTGTGGTTCTTGGAAACGATCATTGAGCTGCAGAGCAAAATCAATCGTGGCTTGCTTGTTTTTCAGGATTAACGCCACTGTATAAGCGTATATGTAGGTTAGAACATTTCGTTTTTCTATATCTCCATTTCGAAGGGTAACGAGTAATTCTAAATCGTTTTTACGCGCCGTATTTAGGCTGTACAGCGTTTTTAATCCACTTTTAGGGGTAAGTATACTAACCGTTCCTTTTCGGCGCTTTACAGGCTTTCTACGGCGTTCTAGCGGCGTGCAATAACTATATAATTCTTCTAAACTGTACTCTAATGTTCTCCATATCTCCACGGTAACTTGTTTTCCATTTCGGCCATTAATGCTGTAAGGCAAGCGGAACACACGAGTCACATCAGTAGCGGCTGTGTCCGCTCCTAAATGTTTTAATTCGGCAATATATTGAGTGGTAATGTATTGCGTGAGAAAAGCCATTGCCGGCGCCGCTCCGCCGCTAATGGAATAGATCAACTGCAAGCCGCGTCCAGAGAAAATGACCAAATTTGGATTTGGGATTTTCCCTTTGATAATCAGCTGCTTGATCTCTTCTAAAGCCTTCGGAACGGAGACATTCACTTTGTAGCAGTCAAGATCAACGCCTATATTTCGAATTTGTTTTAATGTTTTTGTTGTACGCGAACCGTACTCGAAAGCGTTTAGGCTTAAATACACATCTGTTTTTCGTTTTTTCGCCTCTTTGAGAAGTGCATCTAAATCGTTAAGCCCATAGAAGCGGTGTTTTTTGTTAGCTAATTGTAGCGTACAAACAAAGCCTGTTTTCTTCGATTCTGATAAATAACAATCATGCCATTCTTCAATGTATGTTTCTTGGACTTGCAACAAAAAAGCCACGTCGAAAACTCCTTTCAACGTGACTGCATCTCCGTTTTTAGCAACATCCCCCAAAAAATGTATGGAAAAACAGGACACATCATTGTTGAAATGTGCCTTCACTTAGTTTATTATTTTTGATAGGTTGATTTCGTTTGGGGTGGTTGCTTCTCAGTGTTGCCAGCACTGAGAGGGATGCAGCCACTTTTTTATTTTTTCCGTTCTCTCTATCTGTCTGTTATTCTATCAAACTTTGACACAAATCTACAACTTAGGGTTGAAAACGAAAAGAAGGGGAACGCCACTTTGCGTAATCCCCTTTCTGTATGTTATAATGGATTAGCCTGTTTTTTTAAGAAGCCATCGTGTAGCCGCACGGTGGCTTTATTCATTTTCAAGCGGTTTGATCTCTGGATTGAATGATACAAGAATGACTTTGCCGATGACTTCGACCTGTCTTTCTGGAATGATTCGAGTTGTGCCATTGTCATACGCCATCACAATCCGATTTTCGCGCCGAGTGAAGCGGCAAACATGAATCTTTCCATCCACCGCTAACACCGCAACATCTTTCCCGTTTGGCAGCGGCTTAACACTCGTATCCACTATTGCCGTATCACCGGCTAATATCGTCGGAGCCATTTGATCATCAGTTACGTGTAAAACAAATAGATTCCCCATTTCCCATCATTCCTCCATATAATCCGCATAACCAGAGTAAGAGAGTAATTTCAAATAGCGATAACCTTGGATGAATCCCTCAATGAAGTAATTTTCCGCTTCAGCATATACAAGATCATGAAACTCATCGTTAAAGTCTTCAAGAAGTTGCTTTTCTTCTTCGTTTAGCACATTTTTCAATGCTTTATACTTTTTCTCAATGATCGAACGCTTCTCCTTTGTGTACTTGGAAGTCACAATATTACTACCTTCACGCGCTAAAACCTCAATAGCAACACCTTTAAGCACTTCCACCATACCGGCATCGTAACAAGCCGCTCCAAATTCAAGAGCATAATCAAGACTTACTCGATGCGATTTTGCGATTTCTGCAATCTTGTAGGCTGTGACCATGGTACTCATAATAAAGCCTCCTTTTTTCTTTTACTTATCGAAGATTTTTTTGTCTTTTTGTAGATTGTTGTAACGTATTATCATTTTTTGTCAATATATTTCTTTGGTATCTAAAAGATTTATCTGTATAATTAGAGATGACTAAGCGATAAAGAAGGGAAGGTGTAAAAATGATCAGCTATAAACCATTGCTAAAGTTGTTAATTGATCGCGGTATAAAGAAACAGGATCTACAGAAAGCAGCCAATATATCATGGTCTACAATGGCCAAGTTCAACAAAGATGAATATGTTTCTTTAGAGGTCATAGATCGAATCTGTGCTGTCCTTGACTGTCAACCTGGCGATCTTATTGAATATATACCTGATGAAAAAGAATCATAAAAACCATCCTCCGTACCCCATGTAAAGGATGGTTTTTATTTTGTGTCTGACAAGAATGTTTTTTTAATTTCAAATAACCACGAAATATGTAGTTATATGGTAAATTAAAATCAAAAAATAGGTCTAGGGGGATGAATTTAGTGTCAGAGAAAGAAAAACAATCCGACAAAGAAAGGCTATCCGACAAAATTGATACAGTATTTGCAGCATTAAAGCCGGAACTTATGTATTTCCACGATAAAGATCCGGAATATGCGGAGAAAATGGTGGATTGGTTTCTAGAAGTGGCGATTAAAAACCATATTATCCATCGGTATAAAAACGATCCAAGCAAAAAAGACAAGGAAATGGTACGAAGAAGACGTGCTAGGGTATATTACATCGATTTTGGCGTAAATGTCGGTTCTGAATTCAATTATCCTCATTTTTGCGTTGTAGTAAAAGAGTTTAAATATCACGCGCTCGTAGTTCCACTCTCCAGTCTGGATGAAGATGATACACAAAGCTGGAAACTCGATGAAGAAAATATGTGCGTTGAGATAGGAGAAATTAAGGACCTCCCATTCGAAAAGCCGAAAACTTACGCTTTAGTTGGTAAAATGAGAGAGGTTAGCAAACAACGTTTAAGCGATTATAGGCATCCAGAAACAAAAGAATTCGTTAAGTTAAAACTCACTGACGATCAAATGGACAAAATTGACGAAGCAATCATCAAGTTATGTACAAAGAATAAAAAAGAAGAGACGAAGGATAAAACAAATTAGCAGGATCAGAAGGATTGATTATAAGTACAATTAAAACGCACTTAAAGCTACTTAAAGCTACTCAAAGCTACTCAAAGTTACTCAAAGTTACTTAAAATTACTTAAAACGATTAAAACGTATTGCTTTTTCAGTAATATTTTATTACAATATGGACATAAGAATAAATGAAGGCTCTAACGCCGACTTGAATTTTAAAGGCCTTTGCGCCGACTTGAATTTAATAATATTGCCCTTAGCGGCCTAAAAGGAAAAGCCGTCCCGTTTGTGGACGGCTTTTTACGTTTTATTCGTTTTCCCTTCCAACTTGTCCGCGATCGCGAACAGTTCTTGCTTGATCTGCTTATTTAACTCAATCGGGACATGTACTGTCGTTTTTTTTGTCAATGATGAACGAGAAAGGCTCATTTTCGTCAATAAGTCGTGCTATCGAACTTAGTCCAGCAGCTTTGAAGCGGCCTTCTAACATAAATCCGGCAATACTGCGCATATAAAAAGCGTCGCCCACAAAATTCCCGACAACGATTTTGAATGGGTCGTTTACAGACATTCTTTTTCCTCCTATAAACTGAAATCGTCTGGAATATTTATATCAATCACATTTTTTTCGAATCTTAATGGATTTTCTTCCTCAATCTTTTTTCTTCGTTTTAAACGCCTGTTTTTCATTATTTCCGACTCATATAGATATACTTTTTTGGTATTAAACGAAGGTTTTAATACATTAATCATGTACGTTTCGTAAATATCACGTTCCATTGGACAAGAAACAAAAATACATGAAATAGACTGGATTAATCTTGAAAATTTACGAGACGAAAAGTCTTGGCCACTAACATGAACCTTTACCCTATCCCGCAAATTCTCAGCCTTCCCTATGTAGAGGAGATTCTTGTCTTCCCCATACAAAAGGTATATTCCGCTTTTTCTAGGTATTAATTCGATATTGTTTACCCGAACCGCAATATCCTCTTTTGGAACATCAATTTTAATCATTTATTATCCCCTTCTTTTAAACAAGATTGTGCTTTATTCCACATTTGACGACTTATAATCCGAGGAAATACTCCTTTTTGCTTTATTCCATTTTTCTCCTTTTCTCCGTTATAAGTATTGAATCCTGTATAAGTTTCTGTATTTATGACATTTTTTACGGTTTGAGGAGTCCAATTCTTACCAGTTTTCGTTGGAATTCCTTCTTTATTAAGCATTTTTGCAATTTTGTAGTAACTCGAACCGTCAATAAATTCCTGAAAAATTCGTTTCACAACTAAAGCCTGACTATCAACAACTTGAATTTCTCCTTTTATTACCTCATAGCCATAAGGGACTTGTCCCCCCGCATACTTATTCTTCTTTGCTGTAGCCAAGCGGCCTCCCTTAGTACGTTCGTTTATAATAGAACGTTCAAATTCCGCAAAACCACCTATCATTTGAAGAAAAAGCATCCCCTGAGGTGTCGAGGTATCAAAACGCTCTGAAACAGAAATAAAAGCAATTCCGTTCGGTTCCAGTACATCTTCAATTAAAATAAGCAAATTTTTTAAACTCCGATGAATACGATCTGCTTTAACCACGATTATTGCTGACACTTCGTTGTCAGGTTTTTTAATGTATTCCAACATTTCTTTGTATCCATCACGATCATCAGTTGAACCTGTAAAACCTTCATCTACAAAAATACGTTCTAACTTCCATCCCTGGCTTTTTGCGTAAGCCTCAATACGTTCTTTTTGTTCCGTTATAGATGTATTTTCTATTTGGGAATCTGAACTAATACGAGCGTAACCGACGACCTTTTTTATTTCGACTCTAACCATTATCCTCCCCCCTTTATTTCCGTTTTTTTCTTGTTAAAAGAGTACCATATATTAAAAGTAATTGTAAATACTTTTAATAAAATTCCATCAAAATCATTTATTTTTATATATTTTATTTAAAATTTTATTCCGAAAAATGATGGTTGTGATGATGAGAAAAAAGAAGGAAAATCAAAATAGATATCAAATTTCATAAAAGAACGTCTTGAAGAACGATTTGAAAAGGTGGCCGGCACAATGAACGAATTTGAAAAAGCATATACAACAAAGGAAGTAAGTTTGACTCTTGATATAGGAACCAGCACGCTTAGAAAATGGTGTCTCGCTCTCGAGGAGAACGGGTATCAGTTTTTGAGAACGGATAATCAAAAGCGTTTGTTTGTGGAGCGGGATCTAGTTGCTCTGAGATACTTCCAGAAGTTAGTTCAAGGTGAGAATTTTTCATTGGAGAACGCCGCAAAGGTTGTTACATCAAAGTATAAAGGTGAAGCGTCCGAAACGGGAACGCCTAGCGTTCTCTCTCAAAACGAAATGGAAAAGCGTGATTTTAAGCGTTCTGATGAGATTCTTCAGGAATTGCTGGAGAGGTTCGAAAAGCAAGAGCAATTTAATCAGGAATTATTGAGGTTTAACCAAGAATTGCTGCAGCGTTTAGAGGAACAACAAAAATACATAGAAGAACGCATGAACAAAAGGGATGAACTTCTCATGCAGTCCTTGAAAGAATCCATGGAGACACGCAAGATGATCGCGGCAGCAAAAGAGGAAGAGGAAAAGAAGAAAAAAGGTTTTTGGTCCCGTCTGTTTGGTAAATAAGTCTATTCATCAATTTGATGAATAGTTAGAGTCTGGAATCCGCAAATTGCGGACTCGCATTAAATACCATAACGGCGACATAACGCTATAAGCGACACAATTAAAGGGGTGTCCTCAACTTTGGGGACACCCTACACTTTATCTCACTCACTGCGGTATCTTCCAGCTAATAACGCTGTTACCGCCTAACTTCGATGGTGCCGGCTGTTGAACTTGCCGCCGCTGTGTCCGTTGTTTAGATTGTGTTTCATTAACGCGCTCAAATTTGAGCGCATCTTTTTATATCACAAACAGATCGAAAACAGGACCGAAAAATGTATAATAGTCGGCTTGGAAGGGGCAGTTTTTAGACCATAGAACCCTTGATAATACTAAATTATTGCGGCGCAGACCTATGAATTGGTTCATAGACTTAATTGGGTACACCCTAGCCATACCCAATTAAGTCTATGAATCTGTGACCGGAATTAAGCCTGCTCGTAATGATCTCGCAAAACACGAGGGGGGCGATAAATTATCTCCCCCTTAATATGGGTCTGCTCAAAGTTGAGCACCCTCTCTTCGTTTTGCCAGCTGCATCAACATCAATTTGATTTAGGTTTCATTTCAACGTTACCACTCGACGTTACCATTGAACGTAACATAATCCTGGGGTTAGACGGTATCATGAGATTTTAAGACACCTCAAATTCCACGATGTCGTGGAATTTTATTTTGCGTCTGACGAAAATACCTTTAATCAATGCGCCGTCGGCGACGCGTTTAAATCCTTAAAAAGTCGGGGCAACGTCGACCAAAAACATCATCATCGATTTTAAGGCGCCTAGCGGGCTCGTATAGACGTTTTAATCTATATATATACAAAAACCATTAGGTAGTAGATAAAAACGCAAAATAAGGCGAAATGGAGCGTTAAAAAAGGATGTCGGGAATAGCGACACCCTTTGCAACTTGTTTTTACCTTCGGAAATTCCGCCGATAAGTTCATATGATGCGCTGAGGCAACATTCACAGAAAATCGACGCGACGTCGCGCTTTTTTATGCGTCCGAAAATTCCAGAATTGAAGAATAAAGCATGATGGGGTAAACAAAATTTACCCCGCCACGATTCGTTACTCACTTTTCCTTGATTTTGGTGAAAACATAATCGTTTTTAGTATCCTTTATCAAAAACGACCGCTAAAATTGGCGTATAACGCGTTTTAAACAGCATGGTATGGTTTATATCCCTTTGCAGGAAAACGTCTATATGAGGCTGTTAGAGGCCTTAAAATCGATGTCCTCATTTATGAGGGAATTTCCTGCCAAGGGTGTGATTTCAACGCACACCCTTTTGGACAGAAATGTCCAAAAGCAAGCGGCTTCCTCAATGTAGAGGACACCCCAACTTGGGACGCCCTTTCGACGATCTTCATTTCCGCGACGTCGTGGAATTTACGACGCCTCCGCCGTCCACGGATGCCCTCGCCGACCGTTACCCCACCGCTCATATTTGAGCAATCCCTTGTACTCCGAAAAAATATTAGCATTTGTTAGCATGTTGTTTCCGCACAGTTTTCGCACTGTTTCTTTGTATGATCTTTATATGATTTTTGTACAACCATTGTCCCGCGCGGCTTCTGACACTGTTTCTGTTTGTTGTACTCCGAAAAAGTACTGCAAACGAAAAGGAACGCGTTACCTTTCACGTTACCTTTCGTACATTAGGTTTTATTAGGGTATTCATCATTTTGGTGAACAGCTTATCAATTTGATAAGCGGCTGGATAACGCAAATTTGCGTTATCCCCTAGGCTTTTAAATGACACCTCGTCAGGCGCTCATATTTGGCTTGTATAGCGTTTTTTTTGTTTTCCAAGACAAAACACCATTAGGAAGGCATTTAAAACGCCGTAGAGGGCAAATATGAAAGCCGCTTTTTCACCAAAAAAGTATGATGGCAAATGAAGGCTTGAACTACTCAGCTATGAATTCGAGTTGTTTTGTAAAAGGTTTGTAGTACTTTTTGTGTTTTGTTTTGTAAAACTCAAGTTTTCTCCAGTTTTGAAGCCAGGTTTTGTCAGGTTGCAACTCATGCACACCTTTCCTGCAATTTGAAACATTGTACCCGCTCAAAAAATCAGATTCGAACCCTTTTCCTGAAAAAAATGAACCGCATCAAAAACAGAAAAAAAGAAGTCGGGAAAAAACGACTCCCTTTGTTTGGATTTTGGTTGCATCAGCGGAGAAAAATGGTTATTTCAGGTAAAAAGTGAACAAAGTGAAGAAATGAAGTAAAGTGAACGTTTTTTGACTAACTTTTCTATATTTCTCTCTATAGGACTTTTCTATATTTCTTTCACTTTTATTCATTTATTCACTTTTTTCACTAAAAAAAGAGGTAAAAAGGAAATATTTATAATATAGAATGTAATTTTTTTACTTATATGTTTTATAAAGACGTTGGACGAGTGAATAAACTCATTCACTTAGTGAATTTTCTGATGTGCGGTCAGTGAATGAACTGGAGCGGGAAGAGAAAAAGAAATCTGATTAGTTTTTTTGCTATAGTGCGCCAAAAACTTAACATAACTTAACATTTTTAAACAAGTGCTCAACAAAATCGTGTATTGAAGGCCAAAAAAAGCGTTTTTTTCTCCCTTTTGTAGCCCAAATCGATAACTAAAAAGGGGATTTATTTCTGTTTTTTGGCACCAAAATTCCGAAGTTCCGAAGTAAATTTTTTTGATTTTATGGAAGGAAATTTCGGGGCTCGCAAGCCCCGCATAGTGTAATCCCCCTCAGAAGGACAAAGTTTGAGCCGCCTCAATATAAAAATCTGTAGTAAAATGTAGTATTTTCACTCCTCAACTTTGAAGAGACCCCTTCTACAAAATAAAACGAATTTTGTACGAAGAAGATTGGCCCGCCGGTCTACAGCGAAAAAGCACGAAGAATTGGAATCCCCCCTCCCCTTTTCGAAATTTTATTTAGGGAATTTTGTGCGCGCTGACTTGAGCGCGCGGTCTGCAGAACAAAAACTGTAGAAATTTAACCTCCCCCTACCTCTGTATGGCTCAATGTGTTCTGCGTTCGCTGCTGTCTTATCGCATATGAGGGTGGGGGGTCACGCGTGAAGCCTGTGTGTTATACAAAGGTGCCCCACTCGGTCCCTAACCGAACGCCTCAAGGTCTGGAACAGGGGGCACGGCATTTCCTTTTATCCCCCTTCACGCGAAAAAGGGAATTCTGTACACGCTGAAGGGCAGCGCCGGTCCTGGCGAACCAGCCAAAACTTTCGCCCCGTCCTTGGGATCATACTTTGATCACACCCCTTTTCGAAAAGCATCCGCTCTATTGGAAAGAGTTGCCCCCGACCGGTCCCCACTCTCCTGTCATCGTTTCGTTGGGTACGGGGGATTAAGCGAAATAAAAAAAGACCGCACATCCTTGTGCAGTCTTGTTATTGTTCCTTGAGGTATCCAACTGTTATAGCCTTGCTGCCATTGCTCGATAATAAGTGATACATGAGCGCTTTATCATTATCTATCTTCTCAATGGTTACAGGTATATCAAGGCTTTCAAGGTGGGCTCGATCATCTACTCGATCGTCGGTTGCCGCCTGGTCGTGTGCCATTTCTTACGGAAGAACAACAACAAGAAATTAGACAACTTGTGTTAACCACCACACCTGTGGATGCTGGCTGAGGCATCGCTTCATCGTGGAACACGCGCATTTTACAATCTTACATTCAACATACCTATGGCGTTTCGATGTCACGTGAAGGCATTCGTAAGTTGTTGCATCGTCTTCGTTTGTCATGGACACGTCCGACTTACAAGCTAGTCAAAGGAGACGCTAAGCGTCAAGCTGCTTTTCAAAGAGAACTTGAATTTATAAAAAAAAACTAATTACCGAGAATGCCATGCTGTTTTATGTGGATGAGACACATGTTCGTGCTTATCAAGCGCTACGTACGACATGGGCAGAAGTAGGAAATCAAAAACAAGTGCCGAGCTACGGTCACCACGCCCACGTTTCTATTTTTGGCGCCGTCGATGTTCAACAAGGCGATGTGGTATTTCATCGCGCATCATCCGCCAATGCCGAAACGTTCCTCGACTTTTTGCGCCGATTGAAAGAGAAATATGCCGATCGATTCCTCGTGCTTGTGTTAGACAATGCGCGTATTCATCATGCCAAGATGGTGCAAGCCTTTCTTGATGGCGAGGAAGGCGATGCTTTTCATTTCATCTTTTTGCCACCGTATTCTCCACAGTTAAATCCGATTGAACGGCTGTGGAAGTGGTTGAAAGATGAAGTGATTGCCAACGTTTTTCACAAGAATCAAAATGACATTGCCCAATCCATTACTCGCTTTGAACAGTACGTCTTACAACACCCGGATGAGGTGTTGCGCCGCATCGGGTGTACTGCGTGAACCAGAGGTTAAAATTTTAAATTGGATGTATATCCATTCCTCCTAGGGCATTTTCGATACCGAAAATGCCCTATTGGTGCTGGATTCTGAAAATCTCGCTGATATTGGGCTGAGTGGATACTTTTAAACAGAGTAAAGTCGATTTTCCAAATCAATATCATAAGAAGCATTTGATCGAATGCGTTCTTGTCCGACAAATCCATATTGGAAATCATCATTTTAAAGTGTATGCATATACATCATGGGTTTAAATTATATATTTTTTAAAATCTTCTTTTTTTATCACATTTAAAATACACGATGTGTTTTCTTTAGCTTCTAAAAAACGAACTACTTCTGGATATTGTTCATTCACTTTTGTAGATACATATGGGATCTTTTCTTGAAATTTTTGGGATCTAATATTCTCTTTTCGAGCACCGGCAAATACTAGATTTAAATTAAGTTCATTAAACGCTAGCGTTAACATTTGATTGAGAGCGTCTTGGATATAACCCTTTCCCCAATATTCCTTTCCTATCCAAAAACCTATGTGACAATGACTTTGGACATAATTAATGTTCATTAATGTAATAACACCTACAACTTTCTGTTCTTTATTAAGAATAACTCTACTCACTTCATTGCCAATTTCTTCGGCTTTAATTACATAACGGACAAATTCTTTTGTACTTTCAAATGAAGGATTGTCAAAATTAAGATGCTTATGAACTTCAGGATCTTTAGACAATTCGTATAACTCTTTAACATATTCTATTTTATGTGGTACTAATATAACTTTGCCCATCTAAACACCTCTTCTTTATTACTGTAGTTGAGCAATTTTCGTTACAATAATTACCATTTAAAAAGAGACAAACAGGGTACCCCTTATGCCACGTGGAGCTGTTTTTTCACGGTATCAATGGGAATATTTTGTTTCGCTGCACGGTAAATGAACTCCACGAGGCTATGTCCTTTTCTCTTGCGCAGGAGATCGAGCCCATCCGAAAAATCACTGTTCGACTCGAACATGCTGTACATATACGCAAGTTGCACCAAGATCCAATACCGTTTCACCGCCCGACGCCCGCGAACGCGGTATCCATCGAGTTTCAGCTGGTCTTTCGCTTGACGGAAAAAACATTCGATCGACCAACGTGCAGCATAGTAGCGCAAGATCTCTTCATCGCTTAGCTCGCGATCGGTGCTCAAGACGCAATGAAGATGTTTCGGCGTCATCGGCTGATCGGCTTTCCATGCGAGCAGCACCACGGCATCCTTGAGACCGTTCAGAGCGCCTTCGTAGCGATACACCCGATAACGCTCTTTTCCCACCGTGACGAGGCGGGTATCCCGTGGCTCCATAGATTTGGCAAATTCTTTTGCTTGAATGGCCGTCCCTTTTGGATAGAGAATCCGATTCGTCTTCAGCATCGCGATGACGTGGAACCCTTTTTTCAAGCAGGCTCCCACGAGGGTTTTCGATGGATACCAAGAGTCCATGAGCACATAAACGGGGCGACTCACATCCAACGAAGAAAGCATCTCGATCGCGAGTTCCCCTTTGCTTTTCCCCGCCGTCTTGTCGTAGAGGCGAAAGGCAAAAGGAAACGCTTGAGTCATCGTATGAACCATGAGCCAAACGAGAGAATGTCCCCAAATCGATTTTTTCTCTGCGTGACAATAGTGCCAATCACACCCTTGAATGGCGTGTGTTGCCCGTGACGAGGGCTTCGTTTTTTGGCAAATCGTATCATCGATCGAAACAAAAATGGGTTGATTCTCTCGTTTCGAGCTGCGTTCGACACGATGAAGCACCCACTGCTGGAGTTTGCGAAGCAGCGTCTCTTCCTCCCATGGGCTTTTCGTGAAAAAATGGCTCAGTGTCGTGCGATGGTTCGGATGAAAACTCCCGTGATGTAGATCGGTCAGTGTTCCCGAAAAGCCCTTTGTAATCATCGCATCCACGATATGAACGAGATGCTTCATCACAGGTTTCGAGAAATAAAGGGCCAACCCTAACATCGTGAAAAACTTGTGAATTCCTTGATGATGTGCTAATCTATTCATGAGACATGAACCTCCTTGTGAATGGTTTGTTGGCACATCTATTCTAACCAAGGAATCGGGTTCATGTCTTCTTTTTTGTTTGGTTGTAAATTTATGTTAGTAAATTTGCTCATCTACAG